>CAMAVC010000069.1 GCA_945861585.1 Planctomicrobium piriforme | reverse complement strand
TGGCAGCCGGCGGTGTACAACAGCGTGTTGCGCGCCGCAGACGCCCTCGGCGTCGAGCCGTCGTGCGCAACCCACCATCCGAGGGTTTTCGCACGGCATGACGAGTCTCGAAAAGCGGCTGTTTCATCTGTTCGACAAGCGCGACGTCGTGGCGGCGCGGGCTGCGACGACGGTGCGTGTCTCCTGCCCACGCGTGGGCCAAGTGCGGGCGAACGTCACCGACGAGACGGGCGCCGCACACGAGGTGCTGCTCGAACTCACGGCCGGCCGACGCGGCGGCATGACGCTCGAGAGCCGGAGCACCAGTCCGCGGGGTCGCACCGGCAAGCCGTGCCTGGCGCTGGCCGCCACGCTCCTCGAGGTCGACCGCCGCGGACTGTTCTCCAACATTCATGATCACACGCCTGTGACGCTCGAATTCGTGGCTGCCGACGATGCCGACGACGCCGAGGGCACCGACGGCTCGGCCGATGACTCCGCTGAGTCTGTGGGCGCCACCGGGGATGGCTCCGAGCCGACCGTGAAGGGTTTGCTGCGGGTCAACCCGGCTGCCGCGCCGGCAGTGGCCCGGCGCAGCACGACCAGACAGCCGGCCTGGGCGGTTGACCTCGAAGAACGGCGTCGGCTCGTGGAGCCGGCGGTGCGGGCTGAGGCACTCGAACTCGTCGACGGTCGCCGCTCGACCGGTGCGCTCGTGTTTCTTCTCGACGTGACCGCTTCGAGCGACGCCCGGGCGGCGGTGCTCATGCCCTGCCGAATGCAGGTCGACGTCGGCGGCAATGCGACGGGCCGCCCGCAGCCCGTGGTGATCGGCCCCGACGCCGACGTGGCGTTCGAGACGCTCGATGCCCGCGAGCGGGCGATCCTCGCCGAGCTCGTGGGCACGGCGGCGATCGGCACCACCGGTGGCGTCGAGGCGATCGAGCATCGCACGATCGCCAGGATCGCCGTCAGCCCGCAGGCAGCACCGGCGCACCTGGCCCTGCTCTGCGAGACGGGCCGTCTGCTCGTGCAGCCGGAGCCGCGCCGGGCGCCCGATACGGTGATCCCGATGACCTGGGACGGCGGCCGACCGTGGGAGTTCGCGCTCGTGCTCGAGCCTGAAGACCTCGTGAGCTACAAGGCGGAGACACTCGACGAGGTCGCAGGCGAGTCGCGGCCGCCCCGCCGGCCGGCGAAGGCCACGCTGCGGGGAATGCTCGTGCGTGGGAGTCAACGCAAGGATGTGAAGGAGCCGCGGGCGATCCTCCGGTCCGGGCTCGTGGTGTTCGCCGATCGCCTCGCGCGGCTGAACGTCGGCGGTGACGGCTGGGGCGGATCGGTGCGGTGGCTCGAGCAGTTCGAGCGACGTGGCCCGATCGAACTGGCAGGCAGCCACACCGACGGCCTCATCGAACGGCTGGCCACGCTCGCCGAGGTGCCGCGGCTCGAACTGCCGGCCTGGACGGGCTGGCAGATCGAATCGGGGCCGCCGCGTCCGAAACTCGTGCTCGACGACACGCCGACGATCGATTTCGAGGGCGATGAACCGGCCGAGCCAAGCCGCAGCGGCAAACGCCGGGCTGTGCCGCGGGTGCAACTCGCCGGTCGGATCTGGTTCGACTACGGTGTCACCCAGATCGCCGCCGATGATCCAACCGGTGGTGCCGCCGATCCCGCCCGGCGCGTGCTTGTGCGCCGCGATCGGGCCGCCGAGCGTGCGGCGCTCGCCATGCTGCCAAGGCACGGCGTCGTGGCGCCGCGGCGGGGCGACGACGAGGCCGACGCCCCCGCGCATCACGTGGAGATTCCCCGAGCCCGGCTCGATGCCTCCGTGGCGCAACTCGCGGCCGAGGGCTGGGCCGTCGAGGTATCCGGCCGTCGCTACCGCCCTGCCGGGAGCGTGTCATGGAACGTGACGAGCGGCATCGACTGGTTTGAATTGTCGGGCACCGTGGACTTCGGCGGCGTCGTGGCGGAGATGCCCGCGTTGCTCGAGGCCATCGCCAAAGGCGAACGTTCGGTCTCCCTGCCCGACGGTTCGATCGGCATTCTCCCCGATGATTTCGCCGCCAGCTTCGAGCCGATGATGGCCCTGGCGCAGAAGCACGACGGTCGCCTGCGGTATGGCCGCATCCAGGTGGCGCTGCTCGACGCCCTGCTTGCCGGCCAGCCGCGATCGCGGGTCGACGATGCCTTCGAGGCGATCCGCGAGGAACTCGCCCGCGGAGAGCGGCCCGAAGCGGAGCCGGAACCGGCGGGCTTCACCGGCACGCTCAGGCACTATCAGCGGGAGGGTCTCGGGTGGCTCGCATTTCTCGAGCGGACGGGGCTCGGGGGCTGTCTGGCCGACGACATGGGCCTCGGCAAGACGATCCAGGTGCTCGCCATGCTCGTGCGGCGGCAGACGCTCGCGCAGGCCGGCGGGGTCCCGCACCGGCCGTCGCTCATCGTGGTGCCGAAGAGCCTTGTCTTCAACTGGATCGAGGAGGCGAAAAAATTCGCCCCCGGCCTCCGCGTGCTCAACCACACGGGCAGTACACGGCGCGACGAGCAGGCCGACATCGCGGAGCACGACGTGATCCTCACGACCTACGGAACGCTGCGTCGCGACGTGCTCAAACATCGTGAGTACGAATACGACTACGTGGTGCTCGACGAAGCGCAGTCGATCAAGAATGCCGCCAGCCAGGCGGCGAAGGCCTGCCGTCTGCTCAAGGCGAGGCATCGCCTCGCGCTCACCGGCACGCCCGTCGAGAACCACATCGGCGAGCTGTGGAGCATCTTCGAGTTTCTCAATCCCGGGCAGCTGGGCAGCGCCACGCGGCTGCGGCAGTTTCTGGCCGGGGGTCGCGGCGTCGGCTCGGCGGAGATCGTGGCCCGTGCCGTACGGCCGTTCCTCCTGCGCCGCACGAAGACCCAGGTGCTCGCCGATCTGCCCGAGAAGACCGAGCAGACGATCTTCTGCGAGCTCGGCGACGAGCAGCGCCGGGCCTACGACGAGCTGCGTGAACACTACCGCCAGGAGCTCACCGGCCGGATCGGCCGGATGGGCGTCGGCCGTTCGCGGATCGCGGTGCTCGAGGCGCTTCTGCGGCTCCGCCAGACGGCGTGCCATCCGGGGCTCGTCGACCCGGCCCGCATCGACGAGCCCGGGGCGAAGCTCGAGGTGCTGCTCGAGCAGCTCGACGAGGTGATCGACGAGGGGCACAAGGTGCTGGTCTTCAGCCAGTTCACGAGCTTTCTGGCGATCCTCCGGCGCCAGCTCGACGCCCGCGGAATCACCTACGAGTATCTCGACGGCAAGACGACCGACCGGCAGGCGAGGGTCGTGCGGTTTCAGGAAGACGCCGACTGCCGGCTGTTTCTCGTGAGCCTCAAGGCGGGCGGCCAGGGTCTCAATCTCACCGCCGCCGATTACATCTACATTCTCGATCCCTGGTGGAACCCGGCCGTCGAGGCGCAGGCCGTCGACCGGGCCCACCGCATCGGCCAGACGCGGCGTGTGTTCGCCTACCGTTTGATCGCACGCGATACGGTCGAGGAGAAGATTCTCGCGCTCCAGGACCGCAAGCGCGAGCTCGCCGATTCGATCGTCCGGGCCGATGACAGCATGCTGGCCACGCTCTCGGCCGACGACATCGAGCTCCTACTCTCGTGATCTCTCATCGAAATCTAACGCTTCCGGACTGTCCGATGACCGAGCTAGAATGCAACTGATGTTTGGTGAGTCTTCCGGTGTCGCGGGAATGTCCATGCACAAGTCGAAGTCCACCGAATCGGCCGGCGGGCACGCGGTACTCGTGGTCGACGACGAGGAGGATCTGCTCGAGCTCGTCCGGTACAACCTCGCCCGTGAGGGCTACCGGGTGACCGGTGTGGGCACCGGCGAAGACGCCCTCAAGGCTGCGCGGAAGCAACCGCCAGACCTGATCGTGCTCGATCTCATGCTGCCCGCCGTCGACGGGCTCGAGGTCTGCCGGCGGCTCAAGAGCGATCCCAAGACGCGCGACATCCCGATCATCATGCTCACCGCCAAGAGCGAGGAGAGCGACATGGTGGCTGGGCTCGAGCGGGGTGCCGACGACTACATCTCCAAACCGTTCAGCCCGCGTGTCCTCTCGGCCCGGGTGAAGGCGCTCCTACGCCGGCGCGAGCAGCAGGTACGGACGGAACACGAGAACACGATCGACGCCCACGAGATTTCGATCCACCCGGGGCGGCACGAGGTGACGCTCGCCGGGCAGCTCGTGGAGCTCACCTACACGGAGTTCGCCCTGCTGCAATTCCTCGCCAAACGGCCGGGTTGGGCCTACACCCGCACCCAGATCGTCGACGCGGTCAAGGGGGAGGATTATCCTGTGACTGAACGCTCGGTAGACGTGCAAGTCGCCGGCCTGCGCAAGAAACTCGGCGAATTCGGTTCGTACATCGAAACCGTCCGGGGCGTGGGATACCGATTCCGGGCGTGACCCCAAAGGTCTCACCGGTCTCATGCCCAGAACCAGGTTCGTCTGGCAGTTGTTCGCGGGGTGGTGTGTCCTCGTGGCCACCACGGGCGCGGCCTGCTTCTGGGTGGCGTCGATGCAGTTGGCGCGGCTGGCCGAAGAGGCGCAGCTGCGGCGCATGGCCGATGCCGCGGCGGGCCTGGCGGACATCCTGGCGCGGGACGTCGTGCCGCCCACGCCCGAGTCGTTTGCCGCGGCCGCCGGCGAGATTGCGGCCACCGCCCGGGTGAATTTCGATCTGCTCGCCATCGACGGCACGCCCCTCGAAACCGTCGCGGGCCCCAGCCCCACACGCGGCGAATCAGGCTGGCAGGGCGGCGCTGAATCCCTGCTGGCCGAGGCACGGGCCGGCCGGATCGCCCGTACGAGCCGCTACGACGTGGCGTCGCGGCGGCGGGTGCACGCGGCAGCGGTGGTGATCGGGCCGCCCCAGGCGCCGGTGGGCATCGTGCGGGCGACCGCCGACACGGCCGTAGCCGACCGGGAGCTGGCCGCAGCGCAGCGTCGGCTCCTCGCCGGCTGTCTGCTCGCAGTGGCCGCCGCCATCGCCGCCGGCTATGCACTGGCCCGCCGTGCCGCCCGGCCGGTACGCGAACTCTCGAATGCCGCTCGGCGACTGGCCGCCGGGCAGTTCGACGTGTCGATTCCGGTGGCGGAGGCCGCCGAATTGTCCGACCTCGCCGCGGCCATCGCCGGCCTGCGGGAGCAGCTCGTGGAGCGGGGCCTGACGATCGGCCGCCAGGGCACGCAGCAGGAGGCGGTGCTCGGGAGCATGATCGAAGGGGTGCTCGCGATCGACGCCCGTCAGCGGATCGTGAGCATCAACCACGGGGCGGCCGAACTGCTCGGCCTCGACCCCGGCAAATCGCTGCGCCGGCCCCTCCAGGAAGTGGTGCGCAACCCCGACCTGCGCCGGTTCGCCCTCCTTGCGATCGACTGTCGGGAGCCCGTCGAAGACGACCTCGTGATCCGCGGTGCGCGTGATCGCACGATCCGCCTGCGCGGCACGGCGCTGCGTGACGTGTCGGGCGAGGGGGGCGCGGTGATCGTGCTCAACGACGTCACTGACATCCAGCGGCTCGAGAACATGCGTCGTGATTTCGTGGCGAACGTGTCGCACGAACTGAAGACCCCGATCGCCTCGATCAAGGGCTTTGTCGAGACGCTCCTCGACGGCGCGGCCGACGACCCCGCCGATAGCCGGCGATTTCTCGAAATCGTGGCCCGCCAGGCGGATCGGCTCGAGGCGATCATCGAAGACCTGCTCGCCCTGTCGCGGATCGAGCAAAGCGAGGGGGCGGGCAATTTGCCTCTCGAGAGGGTGCACGTGCTCGCCGTGCTCTCGGCCGCCGTCGCCGACTGTCGGCCACGGGCCCGCGACCGTGGAGTCGTCGTCGACGTGGCCTGCGACGGCATGCTCGAAGCAGACGTCAATCCCGCGCTCCTCGAGCAGGCCGTGATCAATCTGGTCGACAATGCGGTGAAATACAGCGACTCCGGTGACACGATTTGGGTGAGTGCCGTCGAAGAAGTGGCCGCCGCCGACGGCCCGGCCGTGCGCATCGTGGTGCGCGACGAGGGCTGTGGCATCGCGGCGGAGCACCTCCCGCGACTCTTCGAGCGGTTCTACCGGGTCGACATGGCACGGAGCCGCAAACTCGGTGGCACGGGGCTCGGACTGTCGATCGTGAAGCACATCGTGCAGGCTCATGGCGGCTCGGTGGCCGTCGAAAGCACGCCTGGCACCGGCAGCACGTTCACGATCGACCTGCCGGCGGCCGTGCCGGTGTGACGAGGCCGCGGGCATCGATCAGGAGGCAGGCACCCGTGGCCGACGCGTCGTCGATCAGGGCCAGAACGGCGCGGGCGATCGACTCGGCCGGGCACTCCGGCTCCGGCAGCACGGCGGTCACGCGCACGCGGGGGTTCTGGCTGGCGAACGCCAGCTCGAGGCCGCGGGCCAGCGCCGGAATCGCCCCCAGGCTCGCCGCCGCCGCGATCGTGCCGGCGGCGGGCGCGGCCGACTCGGCCGCGCCGAGCATCACGATCGCTCCGCCCGTGGGCTGGTTTGCCATCACGGCACCCGCTTCCTGGGCGGCGACGAATGTGCCGATGCAGTTGACTTCGTAGTGGGCTCGAAAGTCGTCGACCGTCAGGTCGTCGAGGGCCGTCGGCCTGCTCGTGCGGGCACAGGTGACCAGCGCGTCGATCCGGCCGAAGTGGTCGGCCACCCGGTGCACGAGCGCCCGCACCGTGCCCTCGTCGCGCAGATTCGCTGTCACGGCGAGTCCCGGCAGGCCGCGGGCCTCGAGCGCCGCGGCAGTGGCCCGGGCCCGGTCCAGCGAGCGATGGGCGTGAATGGCCACCGACCAGCCGCGGTCCGCGAGTGCCTCGACCACGGCCGCCCCGATCCGCCCCGATCCACCGATCACGAGTGCGACCCGCCCGGCAGCGCCTCCCGGGCCGCCACGAGCATGACGAGGATCGGACGGCGAAGTCATGGCGTGGGTCAGGCCTGAGGCGGCGGAGTGCGTTCGTGGAATTCGACGATCTGCCGCCAGGCGTCCTCGGGCGTCTCGGCCCACGTGAACAGGTCGAGGTGCTCGTCGGCGATCACGCCGTCGTCGGCCATCTGTTGGAAGTTGATCACCTTCGACCAGTACTCACGGCCGTAGAGGATGATCGGCACCGGCTGCATGCGGTGGGTCTGGCGGAGCGTGAGCGTCTCGAACATCTCGTCGAGCGTGCCGAAGCCTCCGGGAAAGAGCACCACGGCGGCGGCCCGCAGGATGAAGTGAAACTTGCGCAGCGCGAAATACTTGAACTGGAAGCAGAGCTCCGGTGTGATGAAGGGGTTGGGCTGCTGCTCGGCTGGAAGTTTGATGTCGAGCCCGATCGACTGGCAGCCCACGTCGAAGGCGCCGCGATTGGCGGCTTCCATGATGCCCGGCCCGCCGCCGGTGACGACCACGAAGTCGCGGCGGTCGTCGCACTGGTTGTCGATCGACACGAGCCGGGCGAACTTCCGCGCTTCGTCGTAGTAGCGGCTGCGCTCGAGGAGCCGCTCGCTGCGGGCGACCTCGCGCTTGCGCTGCTTGTCGTCGGGGGCAGTGGCAAGGGCGCGGCGGGCCTCGGAGAGCCGCCGTTCGGCGCCGCCGCGTTCCACGATCTGCGTCCCGCCGAACACGATCACCGTCGAGGTGATCGCGTGTTCGAGAAAGGCCAGTTCGGCTTTGTTGAGCTCGAGCAGCATCCGCACGCCGCGCATCTCGACCTTGTCGAGGAGCTTCCGATCGTCCTGGGCCAACAGATTGCTGGGAGAGCAGAGAATCGCCTCCATGTTCTCGGCGACGAGGGCGATGTCGTCGCCGAGGAGCGTGTCGGGAATGGCGCTGCAGGTCTGTGGCGGCGTGGGCCTGGGTTTTTTTGTCATGGCAGTCCGTGGTCAGGAGAGTTCGAACGTCTCTCCGATGGTAGGGATCGTCGTTTCGAAGCCGAGGGTCGTGCCGAGACATTCGGCCATGCCGCGGGCGGCCGGCGGCTCGCCGTGCACCAGAAACGTGCGTTTCGGAGCCGGCAGCCCAGTCAGCCAGCGGACGATTTCGCGGCGGTCGGCATGGCCGGAGAGGGCGTCGACCCGGCGGATCGCGGCCCGCACGGGGATGTCACGGCCGTGAATACGGAGCGTGTCGGCCCCGTCGATGAGGGTGCGGCCGCGAGTGCCGGCCGCCTGAAAGCCGGCCACGAGCACGGTGGTGCGCGGATCGGGGAGCCGCTGCGCGAGATGATGGAGGATTCGGCCGCCGTTCATCATGCCGCTCGAGGCGATCACCACGCCGGGGCCGCGGTGGGCGTTGATCGCCTTCGATTCATTCGCCGTTTTCGCCATCCGGACGAACGGCGAGGCGAGCGATTCGGCCACGCCCGCCATCGCCGCTTCCGAGAAGTCGTGTTCGGCCACATGCCGGCGAAATACCTCCGTCGCGTCGACCGCCATCGGCGAGTCGATCCACACGGGCACCTCCGGAATCCGCCCGGCGGCCATGAGGGTGCGCAGCAGATAGACGAGCTGCTGGCAGCGGCCGATCGCGAACGAGGCCACGAGCATCATGCCGCCGCGGGCGAACGCCTCCTTGGTGGCGGCCTCGAGGTCGTCGAGCGGCCGCACGGCCGGATGGTCGCGATCGCCGTAGGTGCTCTCGCAGACGAGGTAGTCGCAGGCCGGCGGGGGAGCGGGATCTTTATAGAGCGGTGCATCGTAGCGGCCGACGTCTCCGGAAAAGACGATCCGGCGCGAATCGACCTCCGTCTCGATGAACGAGCTGCCGAGCATGTGGCCCGCTTCATGGTATCGGCAGCGCACGCCCGGGGCGGGGTCGAACCATTGCCCGCGTGGCACGTCCTGCACCAGCCGCAGCGTGCGGTCGACATCGCGCTCGTCGTAGAGCGGGAGCGCCGGTCGGTGCTTGGCGTAGCCCTTGCGGTTGGCATAGACGGCGTCTTCCTCCTGGCACTTCGCCGAGTCGTAGAGCAACAGGCCGAGCAGATCGGCCGTGGCGGGGGTCATGAAGATCGGGCCTTTGAACCCCTCGCGCACGAGCCTGGGGAGCCAGCCGGAGTGATCGATGTGGCCGTGGGTGAGCACGACGGCATCGAGCGAGTCGGCCGGCACCGGAAACCGTTCCCAGTTTCGCTCGCGGAGCCGCTTCTCGCCCTGAAACAGACCGCAGTCGACGAGCACGCGGTGGCGGTCGGTCTCGAGAAGATGCCGTGATCCCGACACCATGCCCGCCGCTCCCAGGAATTTCAGTCGTGCCACCGACGTCTCCTTGTCAGTCCGCCGCTGCCGGCGTCGTGTCTGCCCCCGGCACGTTCGTGGTGCCGGCCACCACGGCCTCGCCGGCGTCGATCCGCAGCGATTCGAGTCGCCAGTGCGGCCCGCCGCCGAGGGTCGCTGGAATGTAGACGACCAGCACCATCCTGCCATCCCGGGGCCGTAGTTCCGTCACGCAGCCGAGGGCTGCGAGCCGTCGGCCGAGCTCGCCGAGCACGGGCGCCGCAGGGAGCGGCAGGGCTCCGATGGCAGCCTTCTCGATCACGATCCCGAGTTGATTGACTCCACGCAGCGTCACCTCGAGATCACACCACACGACGGCCGAGAGCAGCCCGGACCCCGCGCGGACGGTGAGCTCGACATGATGCTTGCGAAACCACACCCGCGGCGCGGAGAGGCTGCGGGGGAGAAGCTGTGGGTGGTTGCGCGGCAGGTCGGTGGCCAGCCAGGCGTTGAGTTCGGTGTCGCTGACCGCCGCTCCCCAGGGCCCCGCCCGACCCAGCGCCGCATGCAGGGCCGCTCCTTTCGTGACCAGCCGCGCGGCGGACCGTTCGGCATCCGGACCACTGGTCGCGGGAGCACCGGTCGAAGGCTCGTGTTTGAGCAGGATCGCCACCACGACCAGGCCGCCGGCGAGCCCGGCGGCGATCCCGAGGAACACCCGCCGCCACGGCCGCCCGCCTCCGCCCTCCGGTGTCGGGTCGTCCACCATCAGCCGACGAACCGCAGCAGTCGCGGAATCGGCAGGCTGTCGGAGGGCTCGAGCACCACCTCGCCGATGCTGTCGTCTTCGAGTTCGTCCCGCAACACCCGCATGTCGTGCGGCGCTTGGATTCCGATCCGCACCTTGTCGCCGCTGACGCGCACCACGGTCACCACCACCTGGTCGCCGACGCGGATCCGCTGGTTTTGCTTGCGGGAGAGAACGAGCATGGGTGTCTCCGGAATGAATGGATGGGAATGATCAAGGAGTGCCGTCGTGCACGGCTGGGGAAGATGTGCCCCAGGGGAAACATCGTCCGGTCAGGCAGACTTTCTTGGGGGCGCGTGTCGGGGCACCGGATGGGCGCGTTGTGCCGATGGCGCGGCGCACGCTACTTCGCGACGGTCACCGGCGCCGTCGTCGCGGGCTCGGCATAGGTGGCGATATCCACCGCCTCGGCGACGGCCACGCGGGCTTCGGCATCCTCGATCCGCTCGAGGTCGGTCGCCAGGAGCCGCGGATGCATCTTGTGCACCGACCGCAGCACCTGCGGCCTGCCGCCGAGGAGTGCGTTGCGGGCGTCGATCTCGAGCCCGACCGACTCCGGAATGCCGCCGGCCGCCGCGATCCGCTTGTTGATGGCCAGCCGGGGAAAGGGCGGGATGCCGCCGGGATGGAGGAGTGCCTTGAGGAGCAGCGCCGTATCGGCGAACCGGCGATAAAGCTCCGCGGCGGCGGGCGTCGGGGCCTCGGCGAACGAGACGTCGTACCGCACGCGCGGCCCGGATAGTTCGAGGGACCGCGCTTTCTCGTCGCAGCCCTCGTCAAAGTCCGGGCCGCCGGCCCAGCGCACGAGCCGGTCGTCGGACCGCCGGGCCCAGGTGGCAAGCGAGACGCTCAGCCGCTCGAGCCGCTGGTTGTCGATCTCGGTCTTCACGTTTCGGATCGCGTCGATCACGACCACACGCTCGCGAGCCGGGTCGTGAAGTGCGATCTCCGCAGCCTCGCCCGAGGTTGGACCGTCGAGAAAGTCCCAGGCGAGCCCGTCGCGAAAAATCGTCAGGCTCCGGGCCACGGGAGTGGTGCCGCGGTCGACGAAGATCTCGCTCTCGACCCGCATCTCGATCGGCTCCCCACCGTGGGCCAACGCGCACGAGAGCACGAGCGGCACGAGGGCACCGACGACGCCGGATCGGTGGCAATGGAGGGAGCGTGGCATACTGGCGAGAACGATAGCAGTCGGCCCGATGCCGACCCAAGGCCGAAATCCCCCTGTTTCCCGTCGGGACGCTCCGAGTGCATGATGGTGGCAGGCCGGACCACCGTTCTGCGGAGCTCTGACAGATGCGCACCTCGATGATCCTGGCGTCGGCGGCGGCGATCATGGGGACGGCCTCCGCGGCGGCCGAGGTGTGGCCGCAGTGGCGCGGCCCCGACGGGCAGGGGCATGCGGTGGCCGTCCAGGACCTGCCGATCACCTGGAGCGAGACCGAGCACGTCGCCTGGAAGACTCCCCTTCCCGGCCGCGGCTGGTCGTCTCCGGTGCTCGATGACCGGCATGTCTGGCTCACGACCGCCGTCGAGATCGTGGCCGACGAAGCCGAGAAGCCCGCCCTGCTCGCCGCCAGCACGAACAGCCAGCCGGTCGAGGTGGCCCGCGCGGTGACGATGCGGGCGCTCGCCGTCGACCGAGACACGGGCCGGATCGTCCACGACGTCGAATTGTTCACCGTCGAGAAGCCACAGCCGATCCATAAGCTCAACTCCTACGCATCGCCGTCGCCCGTGCTCTCCGGCGGCAAGCTGTTGTGCCATTTCGGCGACTACGGCACGGCCTGTGTCGACACAAGCAGCGCCGTGGTGGTCTGGGTCAACCGCGACCTGCGGCTCGATCACATGAACGGCCCGGGGAGCACCCCCGCGGTGTGGCATGACAAGCTCGTGATCCCCTGCGACGGCAGCGATGTGCAATACATCGCCGCCCTCGACACGGGCACCGGGAAGGTCGCCTGGAAGACGCCGCGGTCGGGCACGCTCAACGACAATCCCGACCTTAAGAAGGCGTACGGCACGCCGCTCGTGCTCGCGCTCGACGGCCGCGACGTCGTCGTGGCGCCCGGGGCGGACTGGGTGTACGGCTACGATCCAGCGACGGGCGCGGAGCTCTGGCGGCTGTCCTACGGCACCCTCGGCTTCTCGATCGTGCCCCGGCCGGTGGCGGCCCACGGGCTCGTCTACATGAGCACGAGTTTCACGAAGCCCGAGGTGCTCGCCGTGCGGCCCGGCGGCAATGGGCGCGAACCGGAGATCGTGTGGCGTCAGCCGCGCGGGGCGCCGAGCATGCCCTCGCCGCTCGTCGTGGGGGACGAGCTCTACGTCGCGAGCGACAAGGGAGTCGCCACTTGCCTCGATGCCAAGACCGGCGCCGTCGTCTGGTCGGAGCGGCTGGGGGGCAACTTCTCGTCGTCACCGCTCTTGGCCGACGGTCGGATCTACGTGGGCAACCGCGACGGGGCCACGTTCGTGTTCACACCTGGGCGAACGTTCGAGCTTCTGGCGACCAACCAACTCGATGGCCAGATTTTCGCGACGCCCGCCGCGGTCGGCCGGGCGATCTATCTGCGGACCGACGAGGCGCTCTACCGGCTCGAGCAGCGGAAGCCCTGACATGATTCATCCGCCCGCATCGACATGCACGAGGCGCGGGTGGCTCGCCCTGGTCGCCGGCGCAGCGGCCCTGCCGGCCGTGGCCCGCGACGGCCCCCGCCGGGGCATCAAGCTCGGGTTCGACAACTTCGCGATCCGTGCCCTCGGGCTCGATGCCAGGCAGCTCGTCGATCACGCCGTCGCCCTCGAGTGCGACTCGGTCTTCATCACCGACTTCGGCCCGTTTCAGGGGCGGTTCGAGGATGCGGTGCTCGGGGAGATCCGGCGGTACGCCGGCGACAAGGGCGTGGCGATCGAACTCGGCTCGTGGAGCATCTGCCCCACGTCGCAGACGTTCAAGCCCGACTGGGGTACTGCAGAGGAGCATCTCGCCCTCGGCATCCGCATGGCGAAGGCCCTTGGCTCAAAGGCCTTGCGCGTGATTCTTGGCAACCAGGCGGATCGCCTCACCCCCGGCGGCATCCAAGCCCGGATCGCCGACACCGTGGCCGTGCTGAAAACTGCCCGCACACGGGCGGTCGATGCCGGCGTGAAGATCGCGGTCGAGAACCACGCGGGCGACATGCAGTCGCGGGAACTGCTCGGGCTCGTGGAAGCGGCGGGGCCGGACTACGTGGGCGTGAACTTCGACTCGGGCAACGCCTGCTGGGCGCTGGAAGACCCCCTCGTCGCCCTCGAGCGGCTCGCGCCCCACGTGCTCACGACCAGTCTGCGCGACACGATGGTGTGGGAGACGCCCACGGGCGTTACGACCCAGTGGACGGCGCTGGGCGAGGGCTGCACGGACCTCGCCGCTTTCTTCGACTGCTTCGAGCGACGTTGCCCGGGCGTGACGGTGCACATCGAGACGATCTCCGGCTTCCCGCGGACGTTTCCGCTGGCCGACCGGGAATTCTGGAAGGTGTTTCCTGACGCCCGCGCCTCCGACTTGGCGGCGTTCCTCGCCCTCGCGAAACGCGGCCACGAGATCCCGCCGTTCAAGCCGCCGGCCGGCCCCGCGAAACTGGAGGCCGAACGCGCTTACCAGCAGGCGGAGCTCGCCCGCAGCATCATGTCGTGCCGCGAGCAGTTTGGCCTCGGGCTGCGTTGAGTGGGCGTCGGGGTGTGGCCCGGTACACTCTCAGGAATCCGGCCTGCGGTGTCTCGGATTGGAGGTGACTCGATGCACTGGCTGTATCTCGTGATCGCGATCGTGGCGGAAGTCGTGGGGACGAGTTTCCTGCGGGCCTCTGCAGGATTCACGAAGCCGCTGCCGAGCCTCGTGGTCGTTGCCGGCTATGGTCTGGCCTTCTTCTTCCTCTCGCTCACGCTCGACAAGGTGCCCGTTGGCATCGCCTATGCGGTGTGGAGTGGTGCCGGCGTAACGCTCATCGCCGCGATCGGCTGGCTGTTTCTCGGGCAGAAGCTCGATCCGGCGGCGATGGTGGGCATGGGGCTGATCGTGGCCGGCGTCGTCGTGCTCAATCTGTTTTCAAAGTCTGCACCGCATTGACGGGCGGTCATGGCCCAAAGAGTTTCACGCTCGCGATCGCGAGGACGGCGGCCATCAGGAGTTGCATTCCGCGCACGGGCAGGTGGAAGGCGCCAAGGTGTGAGCCGATCACGCCGCCGATCACTGCCGCAGCGATCACGGGCAGACTGACGGGCGGCAGCGGGCGGCCCGTCGCGAGGCCGCCGGCGAGGCCGGCGAGCGAGTTGACGAGGATGAAGGGCGCCGTGATCGCGGCCACTTCTTTGACGGGCGCCGTCCGCAGGGCGAGGAGGAGCGGCGTGAGAAAGACACCGCCGCCCACGCCCGTGAGGCCCGACAAGAGGCCGATGCCGCCACCAATCGCAGCCAGAACGGGGGTGACGGGTGGCGATGTCGGCGTGACGGCACGCCGGCTCCGAGTCGGCCAGGAGTCATGCACGAGGCGGATGGCCGACACGACGAGCACGGCCCCCACGAGCTTTTCGAAGGTTTCGGTTGGCAGCCGAATCGCGCCGCCGAGCAACGCGCAGGGCACGCTCGCCGCCGCGAGGGGCCAGAACAGGCCACCGCGAAAGTGGCCGGCGCGGAAGAACTGCACGCTGGCAATGCTCGCCACGAGCACGTTGAGCACAAGCGCCGTCGGGCGGATGACGTCGGGCCCGATCCCGAACAGCGTCATCACGGCGATGTAGCCAGTGGCTCCGGCGTGGCCGACCGACGCATAGAGGAGTGCGACCGCGCCGATCGCGACCACGAGTGCCGCGTTCATGCCACCGGCACGGCGTGCTTCTTCAAGAGCTCGAAGGGCACGACGTCGAGCGACTTTTCGTGTGTGGCCTCGAGGACCACAGGCGGCGCTCGCCCCGCCCGCGCCGCTTCGAGCCAGCGGGCCGCACACAGGCACCAGCGATCGCCGGCGACGAGGCCGGGGAAATCCCACTGCGGCCGCGGCGTCACCAGGTCGTTCCCGGCGGCGACCGTGAATTCGAGGAAGTCGGGCGTCATTACCGCGCATACGGTGTGCACACCCTCGTCGGCCGGCCCGGTGCGGCAGCAGCCGTCGCGGAAAAACCCGGTGAGCGGCTCCCGGGAGCAGGCCACGAGCGGGCCGCCGAGCACGTTGCGGTCAGGCTTGCGGGCGGAGTCGTTCGCCGTCGGTGGGATCGCGATCATGCCGAGTATGATGCCCGGTGTTTCACCCCCGGACAATGACCGGCCATGCTGAGCCTCCAATCCGCCTCCACCGCCCGCTGGCTCGGCCAGGTCGACGCCGGCCTCGACGAGGTGCTCATCGACCACGCCCACTGCGAGAAGAAGGCGGCGGGCGTGGCGATGAACCTGCTGTTTTCCTACGTCGACCACGTGGCCCTCGCCCGGGCGATGACGGAGATCGTGAACGAGGAGCTGGAGCACTTCCGGCTCGTGCTCGACCTGCTCGAGCGGCGCGGCATCCCGTTCAAAAAGTTGTCGCCGAGCAGCTATGGGGCCCGTCTCCACGACCTCATCCGCAAGGACGAGCCGGCCCGGGCCATCGACCGTCTGCTCGTCGCCGGCCTGATCGAGGCCCGCAGCTGCGAGCGATTTCAGTTACTCGCCGAGCACGTGGCCGACACCGAGCTCCGCGACTTCTACCGGAGCCTCTTCGAATCGGAGGCCCGGCATCACTCGACCTACGTGCGGCTCGCCTGCGACTTCCAGCCCGAGCACACGGTGCGCGAGAGGCTGCATGAACTGTCGGCCCGGGAAGCCGAGATCATCGAGATCGGCGACCCTGTCCCGCGCATGCACAGCTAGACGACATCGATACGCTCCGACTTCGGACTCCCTATATCCCGTCGCTGGACTGCAGGGCAGGTGATAACGACCCGCAATCGGAGCCGGCGGTCAGCGTTGGCACCGGCTCAGGGTTACCCCGTACCGTCTCACCGGACGTTCGCTCCGGCCCTCCAGGCCTCCACTCACTCGGATTTGCCTGCGCTGCGCCATCCATGGCTGCGCTGGTCAAATACGCCGGCTCAACGGTAGGGGTAACCCCTCGCCTCCCTAAATCCGGAAGCCCGAGGCGTGAGCCGAAGGGATGCCGGGTAGCAGTGTCGGCGGAGACGGTCGGTGGGCACGCGCAGACGCAGGGAGTCGTTGAGGACTATCGCGTGCTAGGCCTGGAGGGCCGGGTGAGCACCAGCCGACGGAGGTCGGCCAAGGAACGGACGGCAGGATGCCGTGCCGTCCGTGAAGCATCCCTCGAGCATGCCTCCCTTGGCTCCGGATGCGGGTCGTTATCGCATGCCCTGCCGTTCGGCCTACGATGCGTGCACGAGTTTTCCCAAGACGCCATGCCGCGATACGATGCTGGCATGACCGCGTCCACTGCAACGCCGCACGGCCGCGGGTTTCCGCTCAATGAGTCCATCGCCGCGGGGGCGATCCTCTCGCTCGTGGCCTGGGCCGTGATCACGTGGTCGGGGTATGGCGGCGATCCGGTGCCGCTCGGGCCGCTCGACCCGGGCCGCTTGTTTCCGGGCCGCAGTCTCAGGCTCGCCGACCTGCCGCTCGTCGTGATGCTCGTGCTCGGCGGCGTGCCGCTCGTGTGGGGCCTGTTGGCGAAGCTCTTCGTGGGCACTTTCGGTTCCGATCTCCTCGCCGGGCTCTCGATCGTGACGAGCATCCTGCTCGGTGAGTATCTCGCCGGCGTGCTCGTCGTGCTCATGCTCTCGGGCGGCGAGGCGCTCGAGAGCCGGGCCGTGAGCCGGGCCGGTGACGTATTGAATGCACTCGCCCGTCGGATGCCGACGCTCGCTCACCGGAAGATCACGACGGGGTTTACCGACGTAGCACTTGGAGAAGTCGCCATCGGCGACGTGCTCGTGGTGCTGCCCCACGAGATCTGCCCGGTCGATGGCACGGTCGTTTCGGGCCGCGGCTCGATGGACGAAAGCTATCTGACGGGCGAGCCCTACCGGATGGCGAAGGCGCCGGGGTCGAGCGTGCTTTCGGGCGCGATCAACGGCCAGGCCGCGCTCGAGATCCGCACCGAACGGGTCGCCGGCGACAGCCGCTATGCCAAGATCATGGAGGTGCTCAAGACCAGTGAAGAGCGCCGGCCGCCGCTGCGCAGGCTCGCCGATTCTCTGGGGGCCTTCTACACGCCGCTGGCGGTGGCGATCGCCGCAGCGGCGTGGTTCATGAGCGGCGACGCCACGCGCTTTCTGGCCGTGCTCGTCGTGGCCACGCCCTGCCCGCTGTTGATCGCGATCCCGGTGGCGATCATCGGCGCGGTGTCGCTGGCGGCGAAGCGCGGAATCGTGGTCCGCGATCCGTCGATCCTCGAGCGGCTCGACACCTGCCGTACGGCGATCTTCGACAAGACCGGCACGCTCACGTACGGTGCGCCGAAGCTCACCGACGTGGCCACGTTCGACGGGTGGAGCGCGGACGATCTGCTCGCCATCGCTGCGAGTCTCGAGACCTATTCCAAGCATCCGCTCGCCGCGGCGGTGGTCGAGGCGGCTGCGGAGCGATCCGTGCGGCTCCTCGAGGTCGAAGAACTCGCCGAGAAGCCGGGGCAGGGGCTGACGGGCCGCGTGAAGCGGCTCAATGACGGAGACGACGCGCACACCGTCGCGATCACGAGCCGCCAGAAGCTGCCGGGCGTCGATCCGGCAGGAGTCGACAAGCTTCCCTCCCAAGCGAGCGGCCTTGAATGCGTGGTCGTGGTCGATGGCGTGACGGCGGGACTGCTCCGGTTTCGCGACACGCCGCGGGCCGACGGGGCCACGTTCGTGAGCCATCTCGAGCCTGCCCACGGGCTCACGCGTGTGATGCTCGTATCGGGCGACCGGGAGAGCGAGGTCCGCTGGCTCGCCGACATCGTAGGCATCACCGAGGTCCACGCGGGCATCCAGCCCGAGGGCAAGCTCGCGATCGTCGAGCAGGCCACCAAGGAGGCGCCGACGGTGTTCGTGGGCGACGGCATCAACGACGCCCCTGCCCTCGCCGCCGCCACGGTCGGAATCGCCATGGGCACCGCGAGCGATGTGACGAGCGAGGCAGCCGGGGCGGTCGTGATGGATTCGGCGCTCGAACGCGTCGACGAGCTGTTTCACATCGGCCGCAGGATGCGGTCGATCGCGCTGCAGAGTGCCGTCGGCGGTATGGCCGCGAGCCTCGTGGGGATGGGGTTTGCCGCAGCCGGATTTCTGCCGCCCACGGCGGGCGCACTGCTCCAGGAGGCGATCGACGTGGTGGCGGTCGTGAACGCCCTGCGGATGACGTGGTATACCGGCCCGCTGTCGGACTACGGGGCGTGACCTGTCATGCCGATGCTGAACGGCCGCCGCTGAGTGCGGCCCGGGTGGCCGTGCTCCCGACCCACACGACCGCGGCTGCCGCGATTGCGAGCACTGCCTCGACCTGTCGGCTCCTGTGCCGCCCGGTCGCAGCCCAGGTCGCCAAGTGTTCGCAATTGTCGACCACCGGGCAGTAGCCGTCGCGGCCGACCCGCGACAAGGCCCGGCCCGCAACCTCCTCGGGCGCGTGAACGGCAGGAGGATCGGCGACGACCGTCACCTCTGCGCCGCCGGCAAACTCCTCGAGCGACGTCCGCACCACCCGGCCACCGGCGAAGGGCCGCTGAAAGTCGTCCGGCCGGGCATGGACGACCGTGCCGTCGCCCAGATCGACGCCGAGATGCCGATAGGCCACGAGTCCGCCGAGAAACAGTCGTTCCACGCCCAGTCGATCGCCTTTCGCCATGCAACCTGTTCCTCGCGGTGTGCAACGACTCATTACGCAGACGGCAGCCACGCGGTTCGCACGCGTGGGCGGCCCCGGCCTGTATGAGAATTGTATGCGGATCGCCCGGGTCCTTGTCTCGGGCCCCGGTCCCGCCTAGGTTCGGAGCTGTTCGATTCCAACGCAGGACGGGGTCGCCATGGAATTTTTCGAAGCCGTCGGCTCGCTCGGGATCGGGCAAGTGGTGCTGCTTTTGATCGCACTGGTGATCGCCTTCGGCTTCGAGGTGATCAACGGGTTTCACGACACGGCCAATGCCGTGGCGACAGTGATCTACACGAAGTCGCTGAAGCCCACCCCGGCGGTCGTCTGGTCGGGTCTCTGGAACTTCATCGGCGTCCACGCCGGCGGCATCGGCGTGGCCTTCAGCATCGTCCACCTGCTCCCGGTAGACCTGCTCGTGAACATCAAGACCGGCCGCGGGCTGGCGATGGTGCTCTCGCTTTTGGGGGCCGCGATCATCTGGAACTTCGCGACCTGGTATCGCGGGCTGCCGGCCTCGAGCTCCCACTCGCTCATCGGCTCGATCATGGGCGTGGGCATGATGAACGCCTGGCTCGAAAAAGGATCGATCGTCGACGGGATCAACTGGCACAAGGCTGCAGAGGTGGGGCTCGCGCTCCTGCTCTCGCCCGCAATCGGATTTGGGCTGGCGGCACTGCTGCTCGTGGTGGCCAAAAAGCTCATCCCGGCGCGGGAGCTCTACGAGCCACCGCACGGCGATCGGCCGCCGCCGTGGTGGATCCGGGCGCTCTTGATCGGGACGTGCACGGGGGTGAGTTTCGCCCACGGTTCGAACGACGGCCAGAAGGGCATGGGCCTGATCATGCTCGTGCTGATCGGGATCGTGCCCGCCGCCTACGCGCTCAACATGAGCACGTCTCCGGGCCAGATCACGGCAACGGCCGAGGCCGCCCGCCGGCTCGAGGCTGAGCTCTCCGAGCCCCAGCTGGCGATGATGATGACCGCGCTCAAGGAACGGCACGTGGCCGAGACCCGGGTCGACCGCATCGCCCGCCGCGACGGTGTCGCGGCGGCGGCGGTGCTCGAATCGGA
The DNA here is from genome assembly GCA_945861585.1 of Planctomicrobium piriforme. Lineage (GTDB taxonomy): Bacteria > Planctomycetota > Planctomycetia > Pirellulales > UBA1268 > RGVT01. Next base: position 919 of record CAMAVC010000069.1, on the reverse strand, counting down.
GCTCGTGGACGAGATGTTCGATCCCTATCCCGGGAACGACGTCGTGCTGGCGACGCTCGATCCCCTGCCCCTCTGCAGGAACGTGCTCGCGAGCCTCGACGGTCGCCAGAGTTTCGCCGACCTCCATGCCGACGACCGCTGGAAGTTGCGGACGCAGCTCGTGGAGCTCGGCGCATCGGTCCGCACGCTCTTGCGGCAGTTCGGTGACTCGCTCGCCGAGGATCGCCGCAACGTCCTCAAAAGCCTCGCCGGCCAGCTGGCGAAGCCCGTCGAGTATGTGCCGGAGTGGGTGGTGATGGGTGTGGCGGTGTGTCTTGGCCTGGGCACGATGTTCGGCTGGGAGCGAATCGTCATCACCGTGGGTGAAAAGATCGGCAAGACGCACCTGACCTACGCGCAAGGCGGTGCGGCGGAGCTCGTGGCCGCCTCCACGATCGCGATGGCCGATTCGCTCGGCATGCCGGTGAGCACGACGCACGTGCTCTCGAGCGGCGTCGCCGGCACGATGTGGGCCAACAAGTCGGGCATCCAGCCGGAGACGGTCCGCGAGATCGCCCTCGCCTGGATCCTCACACTGCCCGTCGCCATGGCCCTCTCGGGCAGCCTCTACTGGCTCGCCACGTTCTTCACGGGCTGACGCGCTGGGCGTTCGCTTCGTTGCGCGCACCGACTTTAGGCTTGACTCGCCCAAGCCGGCTCAGGGTTACCCCGTACCGTCTCGCCGGACGTTCATTCCGGCCCTCCAGGCAATCCTGTTCGGCACGGCGACTGCGGTCCCGTGGGCAAGCGTCTCGCTTGCTGCTGTAGGACAGGCTTCAGCCTGTCATGCCTCAACTCGCTCAACCCGGCTCGCGGTTGCCCCATACCATCTCGCCGGACGCTCACTGCGCCCATCCCTGGGCTCCGTTCGCTCGGACCT
>CAMAVC010000068.1 GCA_945861585.1 Planctomicrobium piriforme | reverse complement strand
GCCGTCGTTGTGATAGGCGAGGTAGGGAAATCTGCCATCTCGCCCCGAGGCATTCGCGGAGGCGTAGCCGTGCAGGCCGAGGCCGAGCTGTTTCAGGTTGTTGCTGCACGACGTGCGCCGAGACGCCTCGCGCGAGCTCTGCACCGCCGGGAGCAGCAGCCCGACGAGCACGCCGATGATCGCGAACACCACGAGCAACTCGACGAGCGTGAAGCCGCGTCGGTTCATGGCACGTACTGAATGGAGAATCATCGGCGGCGGCGGATCACCCATGCGGCGGCTACGACGCCGCCGACCACGAGGGTGAGCGCTCCTGGCTCGGGTACGATCACGAACTGCGTCACACTGCCGCTGACGCTCCCGCCGGCGAACGTTCGCGTCACGTTCACTGTCTGGACCGTCACGCCGGTGATGGAAGGCAGGCTCGAGAGCGGACTATAGCTCACGCCGTTGAACGACGTGCTCCCGGCGTTGTCCTTGATCCAATAAGTGAACGTCGCATTTTCCACCGCCGAGAGCAGGGCGCCGGCCGAGAGCTCCGTGAAGAAGCCGCCCTCGAACGTGTCGCCGGTGGCGATCGAATTGACGTTGAAGTACACGTCGATCAAGTTACCGCCGGTGAGGGTGCCGACGATCGGTGTGCCGCTCGTCAGCCGGAGGACGTCGTTCAGACTGGCCGAAGAATCGTTGTAGACAGGTGCCAGCGCCATGAACTCGAAGGCCGCATCAAGGCCGCCCGTGGCGTCGAACTGGCCGGCGGTGAGAATGCCCGGCGAGTTGCCCGGGCTCACGGTGCCGGCGCCAGAGAGCGCGCCCGAAATCACGCCGGAACCACCGACCGTCGCCCCCGTGGCCACCGTCACCGCGCTCGAGATCTGCCCGTTCACGGCGAGCACGCCCGCCGTCACCGTCGTCGCCCCGGTGTAGCCGCTCGAGCCCGTGAGCCTGAGCGTGCCGGCGCCGGCCTTGGTGAGAGCGACGATGCCGGAACCATTGTCCGAGATCACTCCAGCAAACGTCGACGTGCCCGTGAAGCTCGTCGTCAGGGTGGCGGTGCCGGCCGCGGTGCCGGTGGTGATGACGCCGCCGGCCGAACCGCTCAGCATTCCCAGGCTCGCCGAGAAGCCGCCGAGGTTGAGCGCGCCGGCGTTGACGGCGACGGGGTTGGTGGCCCCGCCCAGCGAGGTCGCCGCTCCGGCGAGGAGCGTGCCGGCGTTGATGGTCAAGCCGCCCGTAAAATTGCTGGCGGTGCCGGTGTTGTTCATCAGGATCTGGGTGCCGACGCCGTTCTTGACGAGCGCCGTGGCGGTCGCCCCGTCGGTGATCCGGCCGTGGTATTCAAACGTCCCGGATGCCGTGTTCACCGCGAGGCTGCCGCCGCCGGTGATGTTTTGGTCGCCGTTCACGTTCGGGAAGGCGGAGGTTTGCCTCAGGAACGCCACCGTTTGGCTCCTGCCGTTGAGATCGAGCGTGCCGGCGGATTGGCCATCCGAGCTCCAACCGAATTCGACGCCGGCCGTGGACGGCAGCGCGCCGTCGACGCCGAGCCTCGTGTAGCCGCCGAAATTGATCCGTGTCGTGCCCCACGTGTTGCCGGCCACGTTGACGTCGATCGAATTGGCAGCGCTGTTGCCGCTTGACGTGAATATCATCTCGCCGGTTCCGATGTTCACGGCACTCGTCTGGATCGTCGCGGCCCCGTTGAGGCCCAGCCCTGAATTGTTCGACGAGGTGATGCCGCCGGCGAAGATCGTCCGCCCGGCTGCGACGCGGTAATCCACCGGGCTTGACGTGATGGTGACCAGGCCGGTGAGCGTGTTGGTTCCGGAGAGGTTCGCCAGTGCTCCCGTCTGCGTGGTTGCGATCGTGATGTTCTCCGCGATCGAGAGCGGCCCGCCGCTGCCGTCAAGGCCGAGGACGCCCGAGCCGGAGATCGTCGTGCCGAGCGCCGTGGAGCCGAGCGCCGAACTGTTCGCGATCCGCAACTGACCGCCACTCACGGTCGTCGCTCCGCCGTACGCATTGCTGCCCGAGAGGGTGAGCGTGCCGGAGTTCAGCGTCACGCCGATGCCACCGCCGATCGTGTTGGTAAAGCTGCCGCCATAGTTGTCGGTGCGGCTGAAGGCGAGCGTTGCTCCCGACGAGCCGGTGATCGCACTGGAACTTGAAAGCCCGCCCGTCGTGCCGTTGTTGCCGATCTGGAGCGTGCCGGCATTGATGTTCGTGGTGCCCGAGAAGTTGTTCGCCCCCGAGAGCGTGACCGTGCCCGAAGTGCTCTTCGTGAGCCCGGCGGCCCCGGCCAGCCCGGCCGACACGGTGCCGGCCTGGGCGACGAAGGCGACGGTGTCGTTGGTGATGGTGCCGGACTGCGTGGTGCCGCCCGTGAACGAGACCGTGCCCGTGCGGGTGAAGCCGTAGCCACCGAGGTTCAGCACGCCGCCCGACGCCGTGATGTTGCCCGACTGGGCGCCGAACGCACTGGCGCCGCCCGCCACGAGCGTGCCGGAAGAGACGGTCGTGGCACCCGTGTAGGAGTTCGAACCGGAGAGCGTGAGCGTGCTGGCCCCGGCCTGGGTCAGCGCCCCGGTGCCGCTGATCGTGCCGGACAGGGTCTGGTTGGCGCTGCTGCTGTATTGGAAGAGGCCGCTGTTCGCGATGGTGCCGCTGAAAGTGCCGCCGGCGAGCGTGGCCGAGCCACCGACGTCGAACGTGCCCTGACTGACGGTAATGCCGAAGTTGCCACTCGTCCCCTGACGCACCGACAGGATGCCGCCGCCGGTCTTCTGGATGTTGATGCTCGAGAGTGACGCCGACATCAGCAGGTCCACGGACGGATCGGTCCCGCGGGCCACGTCAAACACGACCAGTCCCACATTCTGGCCGTTGATGAAGCCGCCGGTGGTGCCGCCCGACATCAGGTTCTGCACGCCGCCGGTCGTCCGCACCGTGGTGGTTTGGTTGAACTGCGACAGGTGATTGCCCGATCCTATGACCAACGTGCCGCCTCCTGCGGCATCGAAAACGACCGTTGCGGAGTTGAGGATCCACGAGCGATTGCCGCCCGTGGTGTTCGTCACGATCAGCGTCGAGGCGTTGTTGATCAAAAACCTGTTGGCGTTATACCCGAGCAGGTCACCCGGGTTTGCGATCCGCAGCACGCCCCCGTTGACCGTCGTGGTACCCGAGACTGTGCTCGCGCCCATCGTGACCGACAGCGTGCCCGAGCCGAGTTTCGTCAGGCCTCCGGTGTTGGTGCTGGCAAGAGCCGTTCCGGTGAGGTTCACGTTTTGGCCGTTCGTGTCGATCGCGATCGCGCCCGTGCTGCTCGTGATGCGGCTCGACCAGTCGGTGCCAGCGCTACTGGCCGTGTACTGGAGGGTGCCGCCGGTGAATCGAATGGAGCCGCCGTTCCCCAGCGCGCCCGACGTCGACGCCACGTCGGCCACATTGGCCTGCAGAACGCCGCCGCCAATCGAGGTCGTGCCGGTGTAGGTGTTGGCGCCGGCGAGCGTGAGCGTGCCGGAGCCCGCCTTGGTGAAGGCCCCGCCGCCACCGAGCACGCCCGTGTAACTGCCGCTCGAGCCGTTGCCGCCGACGGAGAGGACGACGGAGCCCGACGTGGCGATGTTGCGGCTGCCGATAAGGCTGCCGATCACGTAGGTGTTCGTGCCCGTGAGCCCGAAGGCGAGCGTGCCGGCGTCGCCGGTATTCATGTCGAGCGTCGAATTCTGCAGGGCCGACACGTTGCCGAGCGTCAGGCCGCCGGCCACGATCCGAGTCGTGCCGGTGAAGGTATTGGATCCGGCCAGCGTGACCGTGCCGGTGCCGAGTTGGGTGACGGCGATACCGCCGCCAATCGTGTTGGAGACATTGCCGCCGTAGGTATCGGTGCGGTTGAACGCGAGCGTGGCGCCGGCCGAGCCGGTAATCGCGCTCGACGCGGAGAGCGACCCCGTCGTGCCGCTCGCGCCGATCTGGAGCGTGCCGGCGTTGATGCTCGTGGTGCCGGTGTAGGTGTTGGAGCCGCTCAGCACGAGCGTGCCGGAAGACAGTTTCGTGAGGTTTCCGGCGCCGCTGATCACGGAGTTGAAGTCGGTGCCCTGGGTGATCGTGTTTGACCGGCTGAAGGCGAGCGTGGCGCCCGAACTGACGGAGATCGAACTCGATCCGGAGAGCAAGCCGGTCGTGCCACCGTTGCCGATCTGGAGCGTGCCGGCGCTCACGGTCGTGGCGCCGGTGTAGGTGTTTGCGCCGGCGAGGATCCAGGTGTTCGAGTCGGCCTTCGTCAGGCCCATGGCGAAGCTGCCGTCGACAAGATTGCCACGAAACTCGTTGCTCCCACCGGTGTTCGTGCCGCTGAGCGTGAGCGTGCTAGCCCCCGATTTCGTATTGCTGAACGAGCCGGTCCAGATGAGGGCGCCGGTGCCGTTGTTCCGAAGGGTATCGCTGCCACCGCCGGTCACTTCGAACGTGCGATTCGTGGAGGCTCCCGTCCCCGTGTAGACCATGGTGTTGTTGAGGCCTGTCTGGACGAGGCTGCCGGCGCCGACGGCGCTGGCCACGCCCGCATCGGCGATCGACGAGAAATAGACGCCGGAGCCGTTCTGGCCATAGACCTTGCCGGTGAAGTCGTTCGAGTCGTTCGTGAGGATCAGATCACCGGCGCCGCTCTTCGAGATGGAGACGCCGGAGCCGGTGATCTTGGCCGAGATCGTCAGGGCGTTGGCTCCCGTCACGGGGGTGTTAAAAATACCGTTGACGGCGCCTACCGTCAGCGTGCCCGACTGCAGCGTCATCTGGCCGCCCGTAACGGTGAAGCCCCCAGCGAAAATCGTCATCAATTGGTTATTGAGGTTGAGCGTGAACGTGCCGGAGGTCACGTTGATGCCGTTCGGGTTGGCCGTCGACATGCCGCTGCCCCATGTGACAGTGCCCGACGCGCCGCCAAAAAAGGCGGCGTGCGCGTTATTCACATTCGGCCAGGCGACGGCCGAACCGCTCGTGGCGGCCGACTGCCAGTTCGTCGTGGTGAGATCCCACGTGCCGCTGCCGCCACCGGCCGAGCCGCTTGCGCCGATGCCGTTCCAGAAGTAGTTTGCAGCAGGGGCCGGCGCGGCACAGATGCCGAGCAACACTCCGGCAAGCACAAAACGAAGCAACTCGAAAAACTTGATTCGTCGCATAACTGCATTCCCCACAACGGACCAAACCGCTTGTTGAAGCTCCAGAACTTTTCCACCCAACCTTTCCGTTAACTTTAACGATTGGCCCGCGTGCGTCAAAGCTTTTCGCCAATTTTTTGCCCCATCGTTGACCGCCATTTTTTCCCGCACCGGAGCGGCCGCTACCGGTAATACCCTACCGGTACTCACGCCTTTCGTGACGGAGGCGGGCGCTCTGGAAATCGCTCAGCGCCCCGGTGCTCGCAAGGAGTCACATCTCACGATCGTCGGCACGACCCGCGCAGACCGCGGCTTCGCCGTCGCCACACGGCCCTCGATCCGGTCGAGCAACAGTTCGGCGGCAGCCCGGCCGATCTGATACGGCTTTTGATCCACCGTTGCGAGCCGCGGCCTAAGCCACTTCGTCTCCTCAAGTGTCCCAAAGCCGACCACGGAGAGGTCGCGGCCGACCTCGATACCAAGCGACTCGGCCACCTCGTAGATCGGCAGGGCCATCCTGTCGTTGGGAATGAAGATCGCCGTGGGCCGACTCGGCCGCGACAACATTCGGTGGGCCGCTTCACCCGAGTTCACATCCGCGCATTCGGCCACCGAAAGATCGACGCCTGGCTGCGGGGCCAGCGCCTGCTCAAACCCGCGCCTCCGGTCGGCGTAGGTCGAGACCCACGGTTCGCCCGTGATGTGGCCGATCCGGCGGTGGCCGAGCGCAAGCAGTTGCTCGGCGACGAGCCGTCCACCGGCTACGTCGTCGGTGCCGCTGAAGTCGGCCTTCGTGAGAGGGAGACACCGATCGACGGCCACGAGCGGCACGCCCCGCTCCCACACCTCCTTGAGATACATCTGCGGCACGGCCTCGTCGGACGGCCAGAAGATGATGCCGTCGACCCGCTGGTCGAGCAGTCGGTGGAGGTATGCCAGTTCAGCCTCGTCGCGATTGGCCTGCGGCCCCTCGCCATGAAAATGGAGAACAGGCAGGCAGTTGTGCTCGGCCAAAACGTCGTGGATGCCGTGGATGATCTTGGCGTTGAACGACAGCCATACGGAAATCATCACGCCCACGGTGCGACTGCGGCCGCTCTTGAGCGCGTGCACGAGCCGGTTGGGGCGATACTTGAGCCGCTTGGCCGCTTTGACGACGCGGAGCCGCGTCGCCTCGGCCACGTCGCCGCGGCCGTTAAGCGCCCGCGACACCGTCATCATCGAGATGCCCAGTTCCTCAGCGATCTGCTTGAGGCCGGCACGCTGGCTGGCGGCACGGCGGGTGGGCTCCAACACGGGCAGCTCGGCAAAGGAGAAGCGGAGGGGCGGCGACAGGGAGACCGATACCGGTAATACTAACTCCGTGGCCTGAGCCTGCAACGCCGATCCGAGCAGCGCGGAAGTGCCATTGACCGGGCTATCGTTTGGTCACTGCGAGACCTGAACGTTCTCGCCGCCTTTTGAGGACAGCCGGCTGAGCCAGATCTGCGGCGTGAGGCTGTCGAAAGACAGGAACTGCACCGAGCCATCCGCCATCATCACGCCGCCGACACTTGTGTGCTCCGAGCCCAAACCGACGTTTGCGAGGTACCCTCGCGACTCGACGGCAGGCTGTTGTACCGCCCAGGCTGTACTCGAGGCCGCCGACCATGCGCCGTTCCAAAGCGTTGCCGGAGCGTTCCCTGCGACGGTTGATGCGAGTGCACCGGCGAACCAAGATTGCCCGCAGGAGTTTTCAACAAGCATCACCGTCTTCGTCATGCCGTCGGTGAAATCCTTAAACCCCTTCTTTTTTTGCCAGCCCAAGGCTCCAGTTCCGTCGAGGGAGTCGAAGTTGTTGGGGAGTCCAGAGGGGGAGACGCCAAAGTTCGCGCGGTAGCAGGTCAGCCCGGTGCGGTCGGTCTTGTGGAAATCCTGGTTCAGTCGAACGCCAGCCGACGCGTTCGTCGCGTATGACTCGTTCACCGGCCCGCCAACCGCGGCCCCATTGAGGACTAACCCTCCGGTGTAGGAAGGGCAATACAGCGCATTGATGCGAACATTCTTCGACATTGCAGGTGTTACGAAGGCCCGGATATCTGTCAGGCTGGCGAACATGCCCTGAAAATTGCGAGTCGCGGTGGCCCACGTCTGATACACGGCATCTTCCTCGAGGTGTGGAAGTATCTGCACGATCCAACTGACCGAGTCCTGCCAGAGCATGTTGTTGATGACATTTCCGGGTGTGGATGAATGGACATCGTTTCCGCCTCTGCCGTCGTTGTGGTAGGCGACATAGGGAAACCGACCGTCGCCCGCGCGGGCGTTGGCCGAAGCGTAGCTGTGCAGTGCGAGGCCCAGTTGCTTGAGATTGTTGCCGCAAGCATTGCGACGGGCGGCCTCACGGGCAGCCTGCACCGCGGGAAGAAGCAGCCCCACGAGCGAGCCGATGATGGCGATCACGACCAAGAGTTCGACGAGCGTAAAGCCCGTGGACGTTCGCCCGCGGCGGGTTGATTGCATGTGCATGATGGCGCCTGAGGACGAGGATCAAGAGGAGGACCGCACGTTCGAGAGACTGGGTCGCAGCAAGCCAGCCTCGGGAGTCGCCTCGCCGCTCGTGCTACTGAAGTGCATCGCCGGCAGACTGCCGGCCGCGACGAGGGTGTCGTGGATCCCCTCGATCAGGTCGCACCGATACAGCTTCGACGGGCGCACCATCACGCCGACGAGGCCGCTGCGGCCGGTCTTGAAGGCGTTGACGACACGGTTGGATATTGTCGCGTGACATGCCTTTGAAAATTGCTCCTTGCCAAGACGCCCCACCGTTAAATATAACACTCGACGGTTTACGGTCAAGTTTCGGGCGTCGACCAACGCCAGAAAAAACGCAGAACGGCCTCACGGTCGTCAACTTCTGCCGGCCATCCGATACTGCGGCAGAGGGGGCGGCCCGAACCTCGGCCCGGACCGAAGGGTTTTTATGCGATGTTTTTGGCAGCGAGTGCTTTCCGTCGTCGCTGTTTTGGCCCTCGGCGGCGGCCCTGAGGCCTTCGTCGCGGCCGCTGAACCGGACTCCGTGCCGCTGTCCCCGGCCGTGGGCGACCACTCGGTGATGTGGTGGCGGGATGGGTTTCCCGCCCGCGTGCCAAACGCCCCCTGGCAGCGGTGCATCCAGACCGGTCGGTATGGCTTCGTGCTCGACACAGCCGCGATGCGCGTGCCGCACCTTGGTTCGGTTTCTGTGAGCAGCTACGCGAGCCTTGCACGCGGCGACAACGCAGCGATCACGGCGCTGCCTGCGGCCGATCTGGGCCTCTTCATCGAAGCCGACGGAACAGCCTACCGGTGTTCTGCCGGAGCGGCTTGGGACCGCACGTTCGGCCCACGGCTTATCGAGTCGGGCCGCTGGGTGCAGCGGGCTGACGTGAACGGACTCGTGTTCACATCCAGCGATGGCCGGCAGTGTGCGGCGGATGCCCGGTTCGAAACGATCGCCTGGCCAGACCGGCTCGCGCTCGTCCTCGCCGTGCGGCCGCCGCTCGCACCGATCGCGGCAGGCGACACCAGCTTCGGCCGGCTTGGCGGCGGGTTTGGACTCGATGGCACCAATCATCTCGAAGTGCCGCACGCTCCGAGCCTTGATCCCGAGCGGTTTACGCTCGAGTTCTGGGCATATCTCGCTGCGGACTTCGCGACGGCGACGAAGGCCGTGCCGTGGCTCGTCTGCAAAAACTTTCACGAGGATGCGGATGGACACTACGGTCTCACGATCAGCCCCCTTGGCGTGCCGCAGGCGGGGCTCAACATCGGCGGCGGACGCGACAACCGCTTCACGGTCGAGGGGAGGGAACCGCTGGCCGTCGAGGTATGGAGCCATCTGGCCATGACCTACGACGGCGACTCGTTGCGACTGTTCGTCAACGGCAAGCCCGGCGGCGAAAAGAAGGTGGGCCGCCCAAGAAAACCTGGTTCGCGTGGCCTCGCCTTCGGTCGGCGGCAGGATAACTTCGGCGACGGCTACCACTTCCGCGGTGCGATCGATGAGATTCGACTGTATGACCGTGCGCTCTCGGCCGAGCAGATTCGCAGTCGGTTCACGAAGCCTGAAGCGGCGCTGGCCGACGTGAAGCCGACGTTTGCGGAATCGTTTCGCCGCGACGGCGAGGCGGCGGTCGTGCGGCCCCATGTGGTCTGGCACGACGCGAAGCTGGCGATCCGACTCGATGCGGGTGGCACGCGGCTCGAGCGCCGTGTCGATCTGCCGCCGGCGACGGCCGCGGGTGCCGCCCCGTGGCACGACGTGTCGCTCGCGTTCGACCCGGCCACGATGGCGGAATTGGCGGACGACGAGGCCGCATCAATCGTCGCCGTGCCTGTTGACGCCGCAGGCAAACTGGCCGGTGATCCGCTGCCGGTTGCTCGGGATGATGTCCGTGGCTGGCAGCGGATCAATCTCGACGCGGTGACGGCGATCGTGCCGGCTGCGTCGCAGGCGGTCCAGCAACCGGCCGATGACGGGGCGGCCTTGCGTGACCACCGCAACGACGCCATCGAGCGGGTGCGGGTCACCCTCAAGAACTCGGCCAATCGCGAGTCCACCGTCCGGCTTCTCTTTGAGAAGACCGCCGCCGGCCTTCGCGGCCGTCTCGGCCAGTCGATCACGGGGATGTCGGCGATCCTTCGTGACGCAGAAGGCCATCCCCTCGGCATCCCGGTGCAACTCTCCAAAAACTGGCACGGCCGGTCAGGCGACAACCCCTACGAGGGCACCTGGTTTCATGGTTTCACGCAGCTGCGGCTCCCGGCGGAGACGACGGTCGACGTGGAACTCACGCTCGCGTTTGCCCACTGGGGCGGCGTGCCGGCCGCCTCGCATGCGCAGCTCTGCCTGATCGGCTGGGGAGCAAATCAGCTCTGGGATGAGTCGGCGATGGGCTCGTGGGGCGAGACCATCTGTTACGAGCCCGACCAGGTACAGGCCGGCTGTTCGGTGCTCGACGTCCGGCCGCTGATGGTGACGTCGATGGGTAACGACCGTGCCTGGGGCTGGACGAACAACGTCGGCGGAGGCGACTTTTTCAGGCTCTTCGACGGCGCCGGCCGCCGTGTGCCGCACGGTCGCATGAAGACAGTCTACGAAAAGCAGGGCCCGTGCCTCACGGAGGTCACCTATGCCGGCCAGGTCGGCGAGGAGATCGAGCATGCCGAGACGGTGAGCCTCGCTCGGACCGACGACATCGTCCGCGGCGTCTACCGTATCAGGATGGACGTGAAGCAGCCTGTCGAATTTTCCCGGCTGGTGCTCTTCCAGATCGGCGCCGACACCTACAGCTACACGGGCGAACGGAAGATGGCCGTCGGCAACGTGACGGGGCTGGTCCGCGAATGGCCCACGCAATGGGGTGGCGACGAGTATCGCACGCAGCCGCTTGAGTGCACGGGCACGGTGCCCTGGGTGTCGCTTCACGAGGCGGTGCGGCGACCGGGGGCAGACAGTGGTGCCTGGGCGAACCGCGGCATCGTCATCCGAGAGTGGCGGGCCCGGCTGGGAGGCAAGGACGCGCGGCCGTGGGTGGCGGAGCGTGGTGCCGTCGTCGGTGGCAAGGCGACCTCGACGCTCGATATCGTGCCGCCGCCGGATGTTTCGCAGCTCGTGGCGGGTGACTTCGTTGAGGCAACGATTGAGCACCTGGTGCTGCCGCAGGCGGCCGCGGATTACTACGGCCCGAACGAGCCACTGCGGGCGGCGCTTGCCACGATGCAGGACAGTTGGCGGCTCGTGCACCGCGAGGCGGTGGGCAACGCACGGCGAGTGGCGGTGCGAAAGGGGCGTCTCATACGGCGCCATCCGGATGTGCGGGTGGCGGCCGAGGATGGCCGCGCCGAATTCACGATCACCGGCGGGATCGGATACGTGCCGATCACAATCACGGGCCTGCCGACCCACCGCGGCGGCGGGTTCACGATCGACGGTACGCCATGCGACCAAGCCATTCACGGCAACGACTTCTGGCAGACCGACTTCGATCCCGAAACCGGCACATGGAGCCAGACCGTGACGGTGCCATTGCTGGCATCGGCGGACCATACGATCAGGTTCGGTGCCACTGTTCCCTAGCAGTCCGCGTCGGCCAGCCGGGATATCACGGTCGTCTATGAAATGACTGACCCCCTCACCGTTCTCCCCGTGACGGCTTTCGACCTTGAACGAGATTCACACCAATCCGCGAAGTCCATAGGCACACCGTGGCGTCCTCTCGGCTCACGCCTCGGGCTTCCTGCGAACCGACACACAAGGTGCGGAAGCGACAGGCTGAAGCCTGTCCTACTCCTTGCCGAGCTTGCCCTTTGTGAGCTCGAGGAAGGCCGTTTCGAGGTTCACCTCCGACTCGCGCATCGAGAGCAGCTTGTAGCCCTCGGCCACAAGCCTCGCGGCGAGCGGCGAGGCGTCGGGGACGCCGTCGGCGAGCGTGACGAGGATCTCGCCGTCACGCACCGTTACGCCGCCGGCTTCAGGGGCCTTTTCGAGGAGCCGTGCGGCGGGCTCCGGGGGGCCGGCAACTGCGATCCGAAACACGGGCCGGCCCCGCACCTGCGCGAGCAGGTCCTGCACGTTGCCGCAGGCGAGCAGCCGGCCGTATTCGATGATGCCCACGCGATTGCAGATGTCGGCGAGCTCGGGAAGGATGTGGCTCGACACCAGGATCGTCTTGCCGAGGCCCTGCAGCCGCTTGAGCAGGCCGCGCATCTCGATCCGGGCCCGCGGGTCGAGGCCACTCGCCGGCTCGTCGAGCAGGAGCACCTGCGGATCGTGGAGGAGCACGCGGGCCAGGCCAAGCCGCTGCGTCATGCCGCGGGAAAGGCTCGTGACCAGTTCGTCGCGCTTCACCGTGAGATCGACGAGCTCGAGCGACCGCTCAGCCACTTTTCGCCGCTCGGGCCCCACGATCCGATAGGCCGCCGCAAAGAACTCCAGATACTCGATCACCCGCATGTCGTCGTAAACGCCGAAGATGTCGGGCATGTAGCCGATCGCGCGGCGGATCTCGCGGGGATGCGTGTAGATCGAGTGGCCGCACACGTAGGCCTCGCCCCAGGTCGGCGCGAGCAGCGTCGAGAGGATGCGGATCGTCGTCGTTTTGCCGGCGCCATTCGGCCCGATGAAGCCGAACAGGTCGCCCTGCTCGAGCTTGAGATCGAGCGATTCGAGCGCGAAGAAGTCGCCGTATTTTTTGGTGAGGTCGACGGTTTCAATCATGGCTGTCGAGGCTCCAGCGGAAGGACGAACCGCCAGATCGCGGTCTGGTCGGCAGCGGGTGCGAGCGGCGAGGCATCGTGCCCCGGGCCCGCCTGCACGCGCCACCTGGTGCCCGCCGGCCCGCGGCCGATGAGCACCGCCCGGCCGGTATCGAGGACGGGAGAAAGATCGAGCCGGGCGAGTCGCCCCGCGTCGAGCGACGTGTAGGAACTGCCCCCTGCGGCCCGATACAGGCCGGCGATCTCGAGGATGCGATCGACGTCGGTCGAGGCCGTGTCCCACCGCTCGGAGACGTCGCGGTCTTTGGCGGCCGCACGGCGGGTGAGTGCGCCGGCCAGTGACCGCGGCCCACGGCCCGCAGCCGGCTCGAAGCGGCCGCCTGCTTCGAGCCGGCCGACGTCGTACAGCCAGCCGGCATGCACGAGCACGCAGCGCTCGAGCGCGAATGGCAGGCGGCTCTCGACCGCGCCCCGCAATGCCGCCTGGGCGTCGCGCACGAGCGTCGACGCGATCGGCACGGGCCCGTCGTCAGCGGTGGCACGGGCCGTCCACTCGGCCTCAAAGAGCCGACTCGAATCGGCCGCGATCGGCACGCCGGCAAGCCCCGCCAGGCTTTCCGCATAGCGATAGTCGCGGGCACCGAGCGCCGGGTGCGATGTCGGGGCATCGGTGCCGCCAAGCCCCCGACCGGCGGCGGCACACCACGACACCGCAAGATCGCGCCCCTCGGCAGCCAGCGCATCGGCGGAGGCCGCCGCGACATCGAGCGCACCATTGGCAGGCGACCAGGTGCCGGACCAGCCGCGACCGCGCATGCCGCCGCTCACCGCGTCGACATCCACGATGCCGGCCGCCGACCCCTGCCACTCGGCCCCCTTCCACCGCTGCCCGGTGCCCCACGCCAGGCCGCTGAACAAGGCGACGATCACCGGCAGCGAGATCCACGCGAGCGCCGGCCGCCCGCCGCGGGCCGTAAGCCACCAATCGAGCGGATAAAGGCAGGCGACATAGAGCAGCCCGAGGCCCGCGACGAGCTCGAACGGCACCGATGCGACCCGGGGAAACCTGTCGATCGCCGTGCGCAACTGCCCCGTGAGATCAAGCGCCCCACGAGCAGACTCCCCTGCCCTGCCCCCGGCGGCCGTCCGCTCGTGCTGTTCGAGCAATTCGACGAGTAGCGTGTCGGTGCCCGGCCACGAGCGAAACGCCAGCCGATCGATGTCGACGCCCAGCCAGGTGATCGTGCCGAATCCGTGGACGCTGCGTACGACGAGCGGCAGGTCGGAAGCTTTTCGGCCTTCGAAAGCCACCACCGAGCCGTCGAGACGGCCGGCGTCGGCGAGCAGCGGCACCTGCAGCCCGGCGAGCGCCGCCTTGTCGAGCGGCCGGCCCGCGCGGCCAAACGTCTCGAGCGCCGCCGATCGCCGCAGGGGCACGAGCCGCTCGATCCGGCCCGGCATGCCGAGCGGGCCGGGCAGCCAGCGGGCCGGCGTCGACTCCGGCGTGGCCACGCGGGCCGCCGACTCGCCGGCGATGAACACGAGGCTGCCGCCGCCGCGCACCCAGCCGTCGATCGATTCGAGCACGTCGCGAGCGAGATCGCCGGGCTCCGTCGCGAGCGCGGTGCCGCACACCACCACGCGATCGATCGCATCGAGGTCACGGGCCGTCATGCCGCCGGCTTCACCGGCGAGATCGAGCGGATCGGCCACGCTGATCACCCGTGGCTGGGCACCGCCTTCGCGGGCCATGAGCCGCGCCGCCCGCTCCGCGGCCACGAACTCCCCGACCACGAGGAGCACCTGTTCGTCGGCCGCGAGCGCCGGCGGCACCGCCACGAACGTGCGGCGCACTCCGCCACCGTCGGCCGGCCCTTCCACCTGCACGCCGCCGCCAGGCCGGCCAAACCGGGCCCGAAACCGCAGTCGCGCGCCCGCTGCACCGTCGCTGGCCGTGACCGCCGCCGCAGGCGACCGCACCCACTGGCCGTCTGGATCCTCCACCCACACATGCCACGGGCCGCCGGCCTGCAGTCCGTCAGGCAACGCCACGACGATCGGCGTCCACGCGCCGGTGCGATGCACGCCGCCGAGGCCCACCTCCACGTCGAGCGGAGCGGCCCGCCCAGCCACAGCCCCAGCGAGCATCACACCGACCACGAGTACGCGGCCAGCCCCCCGCATCAGGGCTTCTCCGCGTCGGGGCACGTGCAGGCCCGCTGGCCGCAGCCCGGGCAACCGGTGCCGTACTTCGCCGCAACGGCTGCTTCGAGATCGACATCGACCACGTTTGCGATCGTCGCCAGCCAGGCGAGCACGTCGGCAAACTCGAGCGCGAGCTCCTGCTTCGTCGCTGGGCTGGCCGCCCCGGAGGCATGCGTGCGCAGGGCCGTCGCCAACTCGCCGATCTCCTCGGTGAGCCACATGAAGGTGCCCTCGACGCCGCGGGCCGCGTCTTTGTCGTGGTACATTTCGCGAATCTGCGTCTGAAATTCACGGAGCGTCATGACAAGGCGGTCTCAGCGGGCTGAAGGGATGTGGTCCGGGATCGGGGAGCGAACCACGGATAGATTGCCGGCACGACGAAGGCCGTGAGCAGCGTCGACGTGACGATACCGCCGATCACGACCGTCGCCAAAGGCCGCTGGATCTCCGCCCCGGAACTCGTGGCCAGCGCCATCGGCAGGAACCCGAGGCTCGCCACGAGGGCCGTCATCAGCACCGGCCGGATCCGTACGTCGGCCGTCGCGACCGCCGCCTCGCGGGCCGAGAGCCCCCCCTGCCGCGCGTGCTCCGCCCCCGACACCCAGACGAGACCGTTGAGCACCGCCACGCCAAAGAGCGCCACGAAGCCCACTCCCGCGGCGATCGAAAACGGCATCCCGCGCAGGGCCAGCGCCGCGATGCCGCCCGACGCCGCCACCGGCACGGCGCAAAAGATGAGGGCCGCCAGGCGGAACGACCCGAAGCTCGTGTAGAGCAACAGCGCGATCAGCCCGAGCACCGCCGGCGTGATCAGGAGCAGCCGCCGGCTCGCCGAGAGCAGATTCTCGAAATCACCTCCCCAGCCGATCGTGTAGCCCGTAGGCAGCTTCACTTGCTCGGCGATCCGCCGCTGCGCGTCGCCCACGAAGCTCGCCACGTCGCGGCCGCGGACGTTCGCCGAGACGAACGTGCGGCGGCGTGAGTTTTCGTGCTCGATCGAGGGCGGGCTCTCGTCGATGCGGATGTCGGCCAGTTCGCCGAGCGGCACGGGCCGGCCGCCGACAGACCCGACGGGGATCTGCGGCACGAGACCTTCGTCTTCCCGCCACATCGCGGGAAACTTGAGCATCAAGGGAAACCGTGGCCGCCCCTCATAGACGACCCCCGCCTGGATGCCGCCCATCGCCGACACCGTCTGGATCACGTCGATACCATCGATGCCGTGCCGAGCGAGCTGGTCCTGCCGCGAATTGATCCGCAGCGTGGGCACGTTGGCCTGCCAGTCGGCACGGACATCGGCCGAGCCGGGGATGTCGCGGAGCACGCCCTCGATCTGCTTGCCGAGGTCGCCGAGCGTGTTGAGGTCGTCGCCATAGATGAGCACGGCCACGTCGGCCTTCACGCCGGCCACGAGCTCATCGACCCGCATCTCGATCGGCTGGCTGAAGCCGAAGTTGGCCCCCGGCACGGCGGTGGACAGGGCCGCCGACATCCGCTCCACGAGTGCGTCGCGCGACACGTCCGCCGGCCACCGGCTCCGTGGCTCGAGCATCACCCACACGTCTGTCTGCTGCACGCCCATGATGTCGTTGGCGATCTCGGGGCGGCCCGTCTTCGAGAACACCGTGCGCACTTCGGGAAACTCGCCGAGCACCTTCTCGATCCGCGAGGTGAGCGGCACGGAGTCTTCGAGCGTGGCACTCGGCAGGCGATTGACCTCGATGAGGATGTCGCCCTCGTCGAGCCGCGGCATGAACTCCGCCCCCAGCCGCAGGGCGACAGGCACGGTCGCCGCCACGAGGCCCGCGGCCACCAGCGAAATCACCACGGGGTGATAGACGGCCGCCCGCGCGAGCGGGCGATAGGCCCGATGGAAGAGCCGCATGATGAGTGGCTCGTGCTCCTCTTCGCGGGCCAGCCACGTCGCGAGCACCGGCATCAGCGTGAGTGAGATCACGAGCGAGCCGGCGAGTGCGAACAGCACCGTGAGGGCCATCGGCCGGAAGAGCTTCCCTTCCGTCCCCTCGAGGAACAGGATCGGCAGATACACGACCGCGATGATGAGCTCGCCGAACATCGTCGGCCCGCGCACTTCGACCGCCGCATCGCGGACGACATCGACCTTCGCGGCGGTGGGCAGGGCGAGCCCCAGCCGGCGCACGCAGTTTTCCACCATAATCACCGAACTGTCGACGACGAGCCCGAAGTCAATCGCCCCGAGGCTCATGAGGCTCGCCGGGATGCCTACGGCCCACATCACATTCGCGGCGAAAAGCATCGAGAGCGGGATGGCCAGCGACACGATCAGCCCGGCGCGGATGTTGCCCAAGAGCACGAGGAGCACGCCGATCACGAACAGGCCGCCCTCGGCGAGGTTGTGGAGCACGGTGTCGAGCGTACGGGCGATGAGATCGGCACGGTCGTAGAGAATCTCGAGATCGACCCCCGGGGGCAGCGTGCGGCGGACCTCCTCGAGCTTCTCCTTGGCCGCGGTGACGACGCGCCGGCTGTTCTCACCACGGATCATCATCACCATGCCCGTCACGATCTCACCGCGGCCGTCGCGGGTGGCAATCCCCTGACGCACGAGCGGCGCGATCGCCACGCTGCCGATGTTGCGGATGAGCACCGGCACGCCGCCGGCCGGGCTGCGCACGATCACTTTCTCGATGTCATCGATCGACTGCAGCAACGATTCGCCGCGAATGAACCGCTGCTCGCCGTTCTTCACGATGTAGCCGCCGCCGGTGCTGGCGTTGTTGCGCTGGAGCGCCTCGAGCACCTCGGCGAGCGAGATGCCGTGAGACGACATCCGGTCGGGGTCGATCTGCACCTCGTAGCTCTTGGCGAAGCCACCGTGCGAGTTGATGTCGGTGATGCCCGGCACGGTGCGCATCACCGGCGCGATGTCCCATTCGAGGATGCTCCGCAGGTCCATGAGGCTCTGGCCGGCCCCCTTGACCTCGAACTGGAGGATCTCACCGAGCGCCGTGGAGAGTGTGCCGAGCTGCGGATCGGCGTCGGCCTGGGCCATGGCGGCCTTGGCGGTGGGCAGCCGCTCGGCCACGAGCTGGCGGGCGCGAAGAATGTCGGTGCCCTCTCGAAACACGATCGTGACGAGCGAAATGCCCAACCGCGAGATGCTGCGAATCTCCTCCACGTCGGGCAGGCCGCTCACGGCCAACTCCACGGGGTAGGTGATCAGCCGCTCGACCTCCAGCGGCGGCAGCGTGCCCGCCTCCGTGACCACCTGCACCTGGATATTGACGAGATCTGGCACGGCGTCGACCGGGATCTGCGTGGCCGCATACATGCCGCCGAGCGCCATGAGCACGAACATCGCGATCACGAGCGCCCGATTGGCGAGCGACCATTCGATGACGCCGGTCAGCACCAACGAGCTCCCTTCCACGGGCAGGCGGTCGAACGGCGCCGCATCAGCCCTCGTCCTCGAGCAACAGCTCGCTCTTGAGGGTGAACGCACCCTTGGCCACCACCTGCTGGCCCACCTCGAGCCCGCCCTTCACCTCCAGACGGTCGTCCGCCTCGGCGCCCGTCTCGATGTTCACGCGGCGGTAGCGGCCCTCTCCCTCGGGCACGAACACGAACGCCTGACCTTCGTGTCGCATCACGGCGGCGGCCGGCACGGTCGGCACGTCGCGCGAATGCCCCTGGGGAAGATCGACCCACACGAACATGCCAGGCTTGTAGTGGGCGTCGTCGTTCTTGAGTTCGGCCACGAGCGGCACGCTCCGCGACTCGGCTTCCACCGTCGCCCCCACGTGATTGATGCGGGCGGTTGTGTTGTGCTCGGCCGACCCGGGCACGTTGACCTTCACCTCCTGGCCCTCCTCCACCTCGACCATCGTCCACTGCCGTTCGTGGATCTGGGCGCGAACCCAGAGCGTGCTCGTATCGGCCACGACGAACAGCCGGTCGCCCGCCTGCACCCGCTCGCCGCGGGCCACGAACACGTCTTCCACCAGCCCGTCGAAGGGGGTTCGAAGCACGAGCGTGCTGAGCGCCCCGGGCTCACTTTTCTCCCCTTCCACGTCCACCACTCCATCCGCGGCGCCCTTGCCACCGACGTCGGCATCGAGCTTGCTGCCCACGAGCGTGCGCAGATGCTCCTTCGAGATTTGCACGAGCCGTTCGGCCTGGGCGAGCGCCGCGATCGCCCGATCGCGATCCTGCCGCGTGAGAAACCGCGCTTCCTCGCACGCGGCGGTGAAGCTCGCCTGGGCGACTTCGAGATTACTCATGCGCTCCTCAACGATGCGGCCGGAGAGCACGCCCCCTTCGCCGAGCTGTCTCGTGCTCGCACTCACCTTTTCCACGAACAGCAGCCGCGAGTAGGCTCCGATGATCTTCTCGCGGTAGCCGCCGAGCACCCGGCCCTTGAACTGCTGCTCGATGGTTTCGAGCGGCGGATGCGTGGGCAACACTTCGAGCAGCGCGCCGACGTTGTCGAAGATCGTGATCGCCCAGTCGGCGGCCTTGTTTTCGATCTCGCGGTCGGCCTCCCGCTTGCGGACCTCGTCGCGGGCCATGCCCACGTCGGGGCTCGAGACCTCGGCCAACGAATCGGCCTTGCGGACCTTCTGCCGCACCTGCACGAACACCCGCGACACGATGCCGTCGACGGGCGAGGCATAGTCGAGCCGATAGCGGGCGTCGTAGTCGATCCGGCCGGGCACCGTGAGGTGCTCGCGGATCTTCCGCACCTCGACCGGGGCGAGCGTCATGTCGACCGACCCGGCGCTGCCCGGGAGGAGCGTCACGACGGCATCCGATACGGGCCCGACGCCGGAGTCGGCCGCGGGCCGCGGCTGATGGGCCTGCTGATCGACGGCGGCGAAATGGTGGGTGGAAAGCCACCACCAGGCCAGGGCCCCGGCAACAAGGAATGCGGCGCCGGTCAG
This sequence comes from Planctomicrobium piriforme, assembly GCA_945861585.1. Classification (GTDB taxonomy): domain Bacteria; phylum Planctomycetota; class Planctomycetia; order Pirellulales; family UBA1268; genus RGVT01. The sequence goes on along the minus strand of CAMAVC010000068.1, from coordinate 1,545 downwards.
ACTGCGCAGCCAGCGGGCCGAACGCGGACCCACCGCGCGGGGGACGGCGACATGAAGCGGTGCAGGAGATGTCGACATGGGAACAACCACTCCCAAGTCTACCGCACGGCGAAAGCCGGCGGCGAGGGCAGCACAGGTGTCGAAGGGGAACGCTGGCGGTACGATACTTTTTTCCACGGCACCGCTCGACCAGGCCGAACCCATGCCCACGCCCCGTTCCATCCGGATTTTCGACACGACGCTTCGTGACGGCGAACAGTCGCCGGGCGCGAGCATGAACCTCACCGAGAAGATGGAGGTGGCACAGGCGCTGGTGCAGCTCGGCGTCGACGTGATCGAGGCCGGGTTTCCGATCGCCTCGCCGGGCGACTTCGAGAGCGTGCGGGAGATCGCCAAGGCCGTGCGCGGGGCGATCGTGTGCGGACTGGCCCGCTGCAACGACGCCGATATTGATCGGGCCTGGGAAGCGCTCGCGCACGCGGAGGCGGCGCGGATTCACGTGTTCCTCGCCACGAGCGCCATTCACCGGGAATTCAAACTGCGGATGACCGAAGACGAGATCGTGTCCCGGGCGGTGGCCGGCGTAAAGCGGGCCCGCGCGGTCTGCGGCGACGTCGAATTTTCGCCCGAGGACGCCGCTCGCACCGAGATCGACTTCCTCTGCAGGGTCGTCGAGGCCGTGATCGACGCCGGTGCGACGACAGTCAACATTCCCGACACCGTCGGCTACGCCACGCCCATGCAGATGCACCACGTGATCAAGAGCCTCAAGGATCGCGTGCCCAACATCGACCGCGCGGTGATCAGCGTCCACTGCCACGACGACCTCGGCTTGGCGGTGGCCAACAGCCTGGCGGCCGTGGAGGCCGGGGCCGGGCAGGTGGAGTGCACGATCAACGGGATCGGCGAGCGGGCGGGCAACTGCTCGCTCGAGGAGGTCGTGATGGCGCTGCGGACGCGGCGCGACCACTACGCCTGCGACACCCGGATCGTGAGCCAGCGGCTCGTGCCCACGAGCCGGCTCGTCGCCAACATCACCGGCATCCAGGTGCCGCGCAACAAGGCGATCGTGGGCCGCAACGCGTTTGCCCACGAGGCCGGCATCCACCAAGACGGGATGCTCAAGGAGCGGCGCACCTACGAGATCATGCGTCCGGAAGACGTCGGCCTCGAACGCACCGACCTCGTGCTCGGCAAGCACAGCGGCCGGGCGGCGCTCGCCGACCGTGCCAAGGCGCTCGGCTACGTGCTCACGCCAGAGCAGCTCCAGAGCCTGTTCGAGCGGTTCAAGGTGCTCGCCGATCGCAAGAAGGAGATCTACGACGGCGACATCGCGGCCCTCTGCGAATCGCAGTTCGCCGAACTGCCCGAGCAGTTCACATTCGACCGCTACGTGCTCTCGAGCGCGAGCGGCATCGCCCCGACGGTCGAACTCCACGTGCTCCAGAGCGGCACGCCCGCGTCGGTGACCGTGACGGCCGGCGACGGCCCGATCGACGGCATCTTCCTGGCGATCGAGAAGCTCACCGGGATCACGACCGTGTG
>CAMAVC010000067.1 GCA_945861585.1 Planctomicrobium piriforme | reverse complement strand
TCGTGGAGATCCCGATCACGTTCACCGATCGCACCCGCGGCTCGAGCAAGGCCGACTTCGCCGAGAGCAAGCGCAGCATCGGTGAGCTTCTGCACCTCGCCCGCATCACGTGGCTGGGGAAGTAGGACAGGCTTCAGCCTGTCTGCTTTGACGTAGGACAGGCTTCAGCCTGTCTGATTTTGTGACAGGCTGAAGCCTGTCCTACATCAGTCGCTACGGCAGCGCCGCAGGCCCGAGTGTCGGCGATGTCGGCGGCGGGCCCAGTTGCAATTGCCCGCCCGGGGGCGGCGGGGGCGCCGGCTGGTTGGCCGAGGGATCGGGCTTCTCGCCCGTGGCCACGGCCAGGCTCTCGCGTGCGTCCTTGAGATTGGGCGCGATCTCGAGCGCCCTCTTGAACTGCACGATCGCCTCTTCCTTCTTGCCCTGCCTGTAGAGCGCGACGCCGTAGTTGTTGATGAGCGCGGGATTGCCCGGCTCCTTGCCGAGCAGTTCCTTGTATTTGTCGCCCGCCTCGGGAAAGCGGCCGGCCGCCGCGAGGGCATTCGCAAGGTTCACGTGGATCGCCGGCACGTGCGGCGTCACGCGGCAGGCCTCGGCAAACTGCTCGATCGCGGCGTCCATCTCGCGCTTCGCCGCCGCCTGATCGCCCCGCTGGGCAAAGGCCTGCGCCCGCGCCGAGAGCGTGGTGCCGAGGTTGTTGTGCGTCTCGCCGAGGTCGGGCCGCAGCCGCGTGGAGTTTTGGAAGTGGAAATGGGCACCGTCCACGTCGCCGCGGGCAAACTTCTTGGCCCCGAGGCGGTTGTGGGCCTGCCAGGCCTCGAAGTTGTGCTTGAGCGTGTGTTCCCACATGTGGTCTTCGTCCATCCAGCTGACTGCTCCGTAGAAGGAGAGCAGTGTGAGCGCGGCGACCAAGAGCGCCCCACCGGCGAGGAACGTCGGCTGCGATTCCTCCTGCGCTCGCTCGAACCACGTCATCGCCCCGGCACACAACAGCGCCACGATGCTGATCATCGGCAGGTAGATGAAGTGGTCGGCCACCCACGTGATCCGCATGTAGGAGATCGTCACGAAGCCGAGCACCGGCGCCACCATCAGCAGGAAGAAGCCGAAGGCGAAGAGCGCGTGATGGCCCCAGCGCGGGGGAAACACCGCGTCGCGGTTCTTCCACATCCACCACACGCCGGCCCCGATCACGGGCCACGCGAGAAACATCCAGGCCTTGGGCGGATCGACTTCCCAACGCGGATAGATCGGCAGCAGGTTCACCGGCCACACGATCGACGCGAGATAGTGGAGGATCGCCATCCCGGCGATGGCCGTCCGTGAGGCGAAGCCGCCCACGGAGAGGAGGTCGCCGACGATGATCTTTTCCTGGCCGATCGCGCGGCCCCACTGATACGAGATCGTCACGAGGCCGAGCACGATCGAGATCAGGAACAAGGGCAAAGCGAGGATTACGTCTTGCTTCGTCACCTTCCCACGCTTCCACCAGGCGTAGAGCAGCGTGACCACGGGAAACGCCACGACCGACGTCTTGGCGAACATCGAGAGCAGGAAAAACACGATCGCGCCCGCGTAGAGCCGCTGCCGCTTGGCCTGATCGGCCTCTTCGTCCTGGCCCACCCAGCAGAGGCAGGCGAGCAAAAACAGTGGGAGCGAGAGCGTGTTTTTCGTTTCCGACACCCAGGCCACGCTCTCCACGCACACGGGGTGCACCACGAACACGAGGGCCGAGAGCCACGCCCCCGGAATCTTCATCTTCACGAGGAGCGCCCAGAGCAAGAGCGCGCCTGTGATGTGCAGGAGGATCGTGGTGACGTGGTAGCCGGTGGACCTCAGGCCGAAGAAGGGCCACTGGGCCCAGAGCGCCGTGTAGGAGAGCGGGAAGTAGTCGGCGCCGTCGGGGTTGAACCACAGCTTGGCGAGCGTGCGCAGGCTGTCGGGGGGCACGTTGGGATCGGGCGAGACGCGGTGCTGCACCGTGATGTTTTGGGTGAGCAGTTGGTCGTCGTCCCAGAGCCAGTCGCCGTGATACGAGGGCGAGTAGATCCAGAGGCCCGCGAGCACGATGAGCGTGGCCTTGAGGATCCGTTCGCGCCAGCGATCCACGCGGCCTTCCGGCTCCGCGGGCCGCGCGTCCACGTCCGCCTCGTCCGCATCCGGGCGGCGATCATCATCGCGGCGGCGTTTCAGTAGTCGTTTGCTCGACCCCATAGGCACCAGAGTGTAATCAAAATCACGTTGTAGGACAGGCTTCAGCCTGTCACTTTCCCATCGCCCTTTCCCATGTAGGACAGGCTTTAGCCTGTCACTGGCGTATCTCCCCTTCCCACGTAGGACAGGCTTTAGCCTGTCGCTGGCGGAACGACAGGCTGAAGCCTGTCCTACTTCCGTCGCCCCATCAGCCGCCCCCACTCCTCCGCCATCTGCCGCTCCATGGCAAGCACCCGCACGCGGGCCTCGGGGTCGGCCAGGTTCGGCTGCACCTCGAGCGCCTTGCCCGCCGCCTCGAAGGCATCCGCCTCGCGGCCCTGGGCGTCGAGGATGAGGGCGAGCGTGGCGTAGGGGTCGCCGCGTTTTCCGTCGGAGAGCCTGATTGCCTCCCGCGTGGCCCGCTCCGCTTCCGGAAGCCGCCCTGCCTCGCGCAGCGAATCGGCAAGCCCCGAGGCCGCCGTGTAGGCCACCGGGTTTTTCCGAAATGTGTCTTCCCAGAGGGCGAGTGGATTGGCCCACACCTTCTGCCGCTCCACGCAGGCCATCCCGAGGGCGACGACTGCCGCCATGCAGGCGATCGTCGCCTTCTCGCGCAGCCGCGGCCGAGCGGCGAGCCAGGGGCCGTCGAGCAGCCAGCCCACGGCGAGGGCCACGCCGGCCATCGGCAGATACATGTAGCGGTCGGCCGCGGCGCGGTAGATCGGAAATAGGTTCGACACGGGGATGAGCGGCAGCACGATGATCGCGCAGGCGAGGGCCATCCGGCGGTCGGCCCGGATGGCAAACACAGCCGCGGCGACGAGACCGGCGAGGATCACGATCGCCACCGGCAGCGGCAGGTGCCGCACGGAATAGAGCCCGTAGTCGGCGCAGAGGTTTGCGGGGAAGGCGACGAGCTGGGCGTAGAGCGCGAGGATACGCGGCTCGATCGCCATCGCGGCCCAGAACGATTCGCCCGGATACTGCGGCTTGGCCTCGAAGATCGCCGATTGGGCTGGCTCGAGCAGGAACCGGGCCGCGAGAAACGCGATCGCCGCCGCCTTGCCGCCCCCGATGGCCGTTGGCCAAAACGAACTCCCATCCCTTCGGCTCACGCCTCGGGCTTCCCGATCGCCATCCCCACGAAAGCCCGAGGCGTAAGCCGCGTTGCCAGGAAGCCCGAGGCGTGAGCCGAGAGGATGCCCTGAGAAGCCCGAGGCGTGAGCCGAGAGGATGCTTCGCTGCACCCACCAATACACCGCGAGCACGCCGGGCGCCGCGATCCCCGATTCCTTGCTCGCCACGGCGAGAAAGCAGAGCCCGGCGCAGCCGAGGGCCCGCCAGCGATCGCCGGTGGTGCGTGCCGGATCGTGCCGCATGGCGAGCAGGAGCGCCCCGAGCGTGCACGCGGCCACGAGCAGGTCTTCCCGAAACGTCGGCTCGCACACCGCTTCCGTCACGATCGGGTGCACCGCAAACAACAGCGCCGCGATGACGTTGGATGACAGGCCTTCAGCCTGTCTCTCCCCTGCCCTGCTCAACCCCCGCACGATCCCCCACACCATCACCACATTCAGCGCATGCAGCAGCACGCTCGTGAGGTGGTATCCAAACGCATCCCGCCCCCACACGGCCGCATCGAGCATCAGCGAAGCGAGCTGCACGGGCCGATTGAAGTCGAGCACGTCCATCGCGAGCACCTGGCCCGAGAGCACGGGCACCCAGTTGCCGGGATCGTGGATGAAGTCGCCGGTGAGGATCTGCAGCCGGGCGTCGTAGACAAACTGCGCCGAGAGCGTCGGCCAGAAGACGGCCAGCGTGATTGCCGCGAGGATGGCGGCCTCCTGCCGCGGCCAAGCACTGCCGCCCGTGGTCATTTTCCTGCGGCTACCGAGGCTTCGAGAATAACACAGGCCAGATCACCAGCGGCGCTGTAGATCGGTGGTTTCTCGTAACCGAGTTCGAGCAGGGCCTCGAAGAGCCCCTTTCCCCGGTCGGGGAACCCATTGCGGTTGACGTAGATAGCATCGAATTTCTTGCCCCGCATCTCGGCAACGGCTTGCCGTACGTTGCCGAGGTTGAACCTCACCTGCTCCGCCTGCTGGTCCATGGATGCGCCGTTGATGAGCTTTTGCTGCACGGACTGCTGCCACTGTAGCGCCTTGCTGCCCGGCAGGGCACCGTTAGACCAGTGCAGGCTCGTGCTGTAGAGATAAGGTCGGTAATGATCGGACCCGGGCACACCGGGCAGCGGCGTGCCGTCCATCACCGGGAACTGAAAGACCATCGCCTTGTCGGGTAGGGCTGCCTCGATTTTGCCGACGAACGCCCGATCTGACTCGACGACTTTCGCAATGAGCGCTGTCTTCTCCGCTGCGGGCGCCCGCGGCACCTGGTCCCAGATCACGAGCAGAGAGGCGGCGATTGCGGCAGTGATGGTCCCTATGCGTAGCATTTCGGCCGGATGACGTCCGGCCGCGTTCTGCTGCCAGTTGGACAGTCTATGCACTGTGTAGAGCAGCGAGATTACGAGGATCACGACGCTGTAGCGACACGCGGTGCGGAACAGAGTGAAGCCCGTGTAGGCGGCGAACAGGGAATTGAGGCCGCCGGTATTGAAGAAGAGCACGATCCAGAGGACCCACCACGCCTCGCGGGGCACGGCCGACAGGTTGCCATCGAGCAAGGCCCGCGCGGCCGCGCTCACGAGGAACAGCAGGCAGGCGATGCCAAGCATGCCGAGGTATGCGCAGCCCTCCTCGTCGTTGAGCACAGACGCCTGGCGGTGCGCGATGCCGAACTTTGCGAGTGTCTCGGAGTGGTGCGTGAACGACGGGATGAACATGTCCACGAGCTTGAATCCGTAAATATCCATCCACTTGTATTGCCGCTCGGCGACGACTGGTCCGTCGCCTGACCCATGGGCCATGCGATACGTGAGCGTATCGAGGTTGCCGACGCAAAAACCGGCGGCAGCGGCAGCGACGACCGCAGCTGCTGCCAGTAGCGCTGGGCGGGCCCGCTGTTTCCACGCGGCCACCGCGCCTCCAAGGAGTGTGAGCTGGCAGAAGACAAACGTGTAGTACGGGAAGAAGAGCCCCGTCACGAAGGCGATGGCCAGCGCCTGCCACCAGGATCTCGACCGCCATAGGAGCCCCTGGCCGCTGGCGACCTGCGTCCACACGATCGGAAACAGCGGGACATGCCAGGCATACACGCAGTTGATGTGGTGGGGAGATTCGGCAAACAGGTAGGGGGCGAGGCCGAAGGCGAGGCCGCCGACGAATGACCATGTGGGAGTCGCTCCGAGCCAGCGTGTGGCAACGAAATAGAAGGTCATGGCAGCGGCCAGATGTCCGAAGAGCAACGCGAGGTTGAATCCGGTAAACAGCCCGCATAGTCGCGCCAGCAGCCCGCACACCAGAAACACCACTTCGTCCGTCGTTGGAAACCCACTCCAGTTGGCTATTTCGGGCGCTGCCAGTTGCGGGACTGTTTTCCAGCCAAAGGGCGTCCATTGTCCTTCGCTGATGGCCTTGACGAGGCCGGCTGTCGCGAGGAAGTCGGAATACACGGGATCGACGTACGTCGTGGGCAACGCCCATGACGACGCGGAGAACTTTCCGTATGCGACGCACCACATGACGGCCGTGAGTACGAGAAGGCCCAGGCACGCAGGCAAGTCCATGGTTTTCGTGAGACACTTGCCTTCGGATGGTGCGGTATTGTTTGGGACGTGTTCGGGTGTGTGGTCCGCAACCTGTTTTGTGGGCTTGGTCGTTCTCATTCGTAGCGATCTTCGTATGCCGGGTGTTACCTAGGACATTTGACCTGGTCTTGCGGTGATCCAGGCGGTGAGGCTGCGGTTCACCGCGGCATCATCCAATCCATGCTCGGAAAGGGCATGTTCATGCGAGCCGGCCGTGGAGGTAAATTGACCGGATAGGCCGAGGTGCGCGAGATGAGGCCGGCCGGATAGCGACTCGGCAGAGGCCAGTTCCTCCGCCAACGCGCTGAATAGCCCGCCCGCACGGGCATGTTCCTCGACCACGATCGTCTGGCGGTGGGACTGAACGGCCGCCATAAGGCTCGGTGGCAGCGGCTTGATTCGTGGCACGCTCAGGCACGGCACTCCGTGCGTCCGCGCGATCGCTGTGGAGATGCTTGTCATCGATCCGGCTGCAACGATCAATCGCTCGTGATTGTGTGCATCGCGTCGGTTCGTCCATTGGGGTTCCGTATCCGCGATCGCCGCATCGTGAACGGTAGGACGGTCCGCCTTACCGATCCGGATATAGCTTGGATGATCAGCGCGGCGGGCTTCGGCCCAGCAAGCTTGCAATTCGAATTTATCACAAGGTGAGTAGATCGCGATGGCCGGAAGCGGCCGCAGGCAGGCGACGTCCTCGCCGCATTGGTGGGATACGCCCAGCGTGGAATACACCAGGCCGGCTCCATCACCCAGGAGAATCACCGGTGCCTTGGCATGGCACAGATCGAGCTTGATCTGCTCCAGCACACGGATCGGCACGAACGCTGCGAGGCCGTAGACGCAAGGCCTGAATCCGACTTTTGCCAACCCGGCTGCTACACCGATCATGTTTTGTTCGGCGACACCGACGTTCACAAACTGCGATCCGTAGCCTGCCCGCAGGCCGTCGAACAAGGCATAACCATGGTCGCCTGACAAGACGATGAATCGGTCATCGGCCGCGGCCGCTTCGACCAACAACTGGGAAAGCATGTCGCGCATCACGAAAGCTCTTTCAACGCCCGTGAATAGTCATGTTCGGTGAGTCGGGTGTAGTGCCAGCGATTGTCGTCCTCCATAAACGACACCCCATGCCCTTTCGTCGTGCGCGCCACGAGAGCACCGGGGCGGGAACCGTTCGCCAGCAGATCCGATAGGCAGCGGGCGAGCGCCTTCGGATCGTGGCCGTCGCACTCTTTCGTCGCGAACCCAAACGCCTCGAATTTTGCCGGCAACGGCTCGAGCCCGAGCACCTCCTCCGTTCGCCCCATCGCCTGATACCGATTCGCATCCACGATCACGGTGAGATTGGCAAGTTTCTGATGAGCGGCGAAAAGGAGTGATTCCCACATCGGTCCCTCGTTCATCTCGCCATCTCCGACGATGCAATACACGCGGCGATCAATGCCGAGTCGCCGGAGCCCGAATGCAATGCCTGTGGCGATCGGCAGGCCATGACCGAGCGATCCACTCGTTACCTCGCACCCGGGCACGTCGGCCTCGCACAGTCCTCGCAGGTGCGTGCCGTTGCGAAAATACGCGTCCAGGTCGCTGTCCGTGAGCCAGCCAATTTCCCGAAAGCACGCGTAAAGAGCCATGACACCGTGCCCCTTGGAGAGGATCAGGAAATCACGGTCCGGGCTGACCGCGTTCATGGGATCGAACCGCAGGAACTGGGAGTACAGCACCGAGCAGATCTCGACCAATGAGAAGGCGCAGGCAACATGCACCGATTGTCCATGAAACGCCATGCGCAGGATGTGGCGGCGCAGATCCTTGGGGTCGAAGACTGCGCCGGGCCGATGGCATTGAGGAGTCATGGCGTGTGATCCCATGGGAAGCCTAGATGGCACCTCGATGACGATACCAAGAAACAGTCCGTTCGACCGCGTCGTCGACGGCCGTCTCCGGTCTCCAGCCGAGTGCCGTCAGCCTGCCGATATCGGCCTGAAGTGGATAGGCTCCGGATGGCGTTTCAGCGACCGCACCGAAATCGATCGGCAGAGTTGGATCGATCGCGTTGCGCACCCTGGAGATCATGTCACGCAGGGGAGCGGCTTGTCCGGAGGCGACATTGATCACGCCCGTCGCCTGCGATTGCGCCGCCACGACGAAGGCGTTTGCCGCGTCGTCGACGAACAAGTAGTCCCACGCATGATCGCACTTGCTGACGGCAGGGCAGCGTCGTGCCAGCAATTCCGTGGTGACGTAACTCACCAGCGTTCCGGCGTCATCTCCCGGCCCGAACACGGAGAACACACGCAGCCAGGCAAATCGTACGTCGTGCAGCGCGGCGCGCTGAGCCAGCAGAATGGAGGTGGCGAGTTTGGCTGCTCCGTAGGCCGTCACGGGTCGTGCGGGACTCTGCTCATGCAAGACGTCGCGGCTGGGCCCGTATTCGGCTTGCGAACCGGCTCCGACGAACACGCGACAACCGGCTTTTGCTATCGTCTCAAAGAACTCGACCGACCCGCAGACGTTATTGCGAATCTGATCGGAATCATTGCGATGCACACCGCCCACGCCGTGCCAGGCCAGGTGTATCGCGGTGTCGGGGCAGAAGTGTGCCAGTGATCGTTCAAACGCGGCAGGTGAGTCGCAGGAACCGGATATCACGTGGATCCGGTCGATGATCCGCCCGAGCCTCCATCGTGAGGATTCGGGACGGACGAGGGCGGCGACCTCGTAGCCATCGGTGAGCAATCGGCGCACCACCGCCGCTCCGATGAGTCCCGTCGCGCCGGTGACGAATACCCGTTTCACAAGGCCTCACCGCGGCTGAATAGCGTCTGATGGGCAGCGATACAGATTCGCGATCGTGGCGGCAATGAACTCGCATGCAGCTTCTCGCAATCCAGGGTACGTGCCCACGAACAAGGTCTCGTTCATGATCGCATCGGCACCCGCCAGATCGCCGACGATCCGCATCGGAAATGCGCCCGTCTTGCGGGCCTGCGCAAACACCGGCTGCCGCACGAGATTGCCGCCGAACAGCATGCGATTGCCGATCTTGGCCTCGTCGAGCGCGACCGCCAGATCCTTGCGGGAAACCGGGCTGCCAGGGTTCACGCGGATCATGAAGCCGAACCACGAGGGGTCGCTGCGGTGGCCGCTGGAATCCCAGGTGAAGCCAGCCTGCGTCCACGCCGTCGCGTGCGTGGGCAGCTGGAAGTCGAGCCATTCCGACAGCGGGTCGAGCAGCGTCCGCAGCGTGTGCCAGTTGCGGCGGCGGGCGGCGGCGAAGGCCGGAAACTTCTGCAACTGCTTCCGCCCGATGGCGGCCTGGACGTCGGTCGGCTTCAGGTTGTAGCCGAGATGCGTGTAGATGTATTTGTGGTCGTAGCCCTCGGGAAGCTCACCGAGCTGCCAGCCGAAGCGCTTGTTGCAGGTGTTGTCCTTGCCGCTGGGGCACCAGCAGTCGCGTCCCCAATCGCGAAAGCTTTCCACGAGCAGTTTCAGGCCGGCGTTTCGGACCACGTTCACCGCCCCGCCCTCGCCCATGGTGATGTGGTGCGGCGGATAGAACGACTGCGTGGAAAGGTCTCCGAACGTGCCTGTGAGGGTGCCGTCGTACGTGCTCCCCAGCGCGTCGCAATTGTCTTCGATCAGCCACAGGTCGTGCCGGCGGCAGAAGTCGGTGACTGCCGTCACGTCGAAGGGATTGCCGAGCGTGTGCGCCATTATCACGGCCCGTGTCTTCCCGGGCACGTAGGCGTCGTCGAGTTGCTCGACGCGGGCGTTGAGCGTGATCGGGTCGTTGTCGATGAACACCGGCACGCACCCGTTTTGCACGATCGGAGCGACCGTCGTCGGAAACCCCGCCGCGACCGTGATCACCTCATCGCCGGGCTTGAGCCGTCGATTGCCAAGCTTCGGGCTGGTCAGCGCGGAAAATGCGACCAGGTTCGCGGACGATCCCGAGTTGACGAGGATCGAGTTGCGAACGCCGAGCATCGCGGCGAGCTCGCGCTCGAACGCCTCGCCTTCCGGTCCCAGAGTGAGCCAAAAGTCGAGGAGCGATGCCACGCCTGCCTCGACCTCATCGGCGTCGAATACCCGCCCGGCATACGGCACGGGCGACACTCCGGGCGTGAATTCTTCGGGATCACCGGCCGCCGGGAGCGCGAAGCCGGCATGCCGGAGACGCGCATACTCGCGGACGAGCCGCAGGATTTCCGCACGCAGTTCGGCCTCGGATGCGGGTTCAGGCATCGGCGGTGCTCGCAGGGTGAGGCAGGCGACCGGCAGCCCAGCAAACGCCCTGCCGGGTGGCGGCGGACACGTAGTCGCAGATGTCGCGCATCGTCCGGTCAGCGGCGCAGTCCTGCGACTCGAACTCGATGTCTCGATACCATGCCACCGTGCGTTCAACGGCCTCAGAAAAATTCCATGTTGGCCGCCAGCCGACCAGCGACTGAATTTTGGCGCTGTCGAGTTGCAGGAGCGTCGCCTCGTGGGGGGCGGCCGAATCGGCACCATCCGTCCACGTTCCCGGCCAGTGCTCGAGTACGGTTTCCACCAGTCGCTTCACGGGCTGGTTGGCCTCCTGCTCGGGGCCGATGTTGAACGCCGAAACCAGTCGCCAATCCTCCGGACTTTTTCGCAACGCGGCGGCGAGTGCCATGTAGCCGCTCGTCGGCTCGAGTACGTGCTGCCACGGGCGGGTGGCGTGTGGGTTGCGCACGTGGATCGGCTCGCCGCGGGCGAGTGCGCGAATCGAATCGGGCACGATCCGATCCTCGGCCCAGTCGCCCCCGCCGATCACGTTTCCCGCACGCGCGCTGGCGATACGCACCGGATGGCCGGCGGCAAAGAATGAATGCCGCCACGAAGCGATCGCCAGTTCAGCCGCTGCCTTGCTCGAACTATATGGATCGTGGCCGCCCAGCGGATCATTCTCCGAATAACCGTGAGGGATCTCGCGGTTCTCGTAGCATTTGTCGGTCGTTACCATGACGGCCACGCACTGGTCGGGAAGCCGCCGCAGTGCGTCGAGCACGTGCACCGTACCCAACACGTTCGTTTCCCACGTGTAGCAGGCCTCGCGGTATGACCGCCTCACGAGCGGTTGCGCAGCCAGATGAAACACGAACTCGGGCCGTGTGTCGGCCACAACTCGATGAACCGAGTCGGCACATCGGATGTCCCCGACGATGTGTCGCAGGCGCGAGGCAAGACCCAGTTGGGTGAAGATTGCTGGCGAAGTATCCGGTTCCAGGGCGTAGCCCGTCACGTCCGCGCCCAGCGACAGCAGCCACTCGCTGAGCCACGAACCCTTAAAGCCCGTGTGGCCGGTGATGAGCACACGCGCACCGCGGTAGACGCCTTGAAATGGCGAGTCTTCGCCAACGGCTGTCATGCCCACACCTTCCACGGCGCCTTGCCCTGTGCCCAGAGGCCATCCAGATACTGCATTTCTTGGTAAGTGTCCATCGGCTGCCACCAGCCCTCGTGTCGGTACGAATGCAGTTGCTGATCGCGAAGCAGGGCGTCCATCGGCTGCCGCTCCAGCATCACCGTCGGATCGTCGGGCAAGTAGTCGAAAATACCGTGGTTGCAGACCATGTAGCCGCCATTCACGTACGCCGCATCCACCTGCGGCTTCTCCTGAAAACGGTGGATTCGGCCCTGATCGTCGATCGACAGTGCCCCGAAACGACTTGCGGGGTGCACAGCTGACAAAGTGAGTATGCGTCCCGATTTGTCGTGTTGAGCGATCGAAGCGTTGATGTCGATCGTGGAGAGTCCGTCGCCATAGGTGAGAAGAAATGGCTCGCCTGGCTTCAGATGTCGCCGCGCTTGTCGGATACGATAGGCCGTCATCGACTCCGTGCCCGTCTCGGCCAACGTGACCGCCCAATCCTCCTCGTCGTGGTGATCGTGAAACCGGACTGCCGGCTGCCGGCCGAGTGACAGCGTCACGTCGCATACGTTCCAAAGGTAGTTGCGGAAAAACTCCTTGATCATGTCACCGCGGTACCCGAGGCAAAGAATGAAGTCCTTGTGCCCAAAATGGGCGTAGTACTTCATGATGTGCCAAAGGATTGGCTTGCCGCCAATCGGCACCATCGGCTTGGGACGGTATTCCGTTTCTTCCCGGAGCCGAGTGCCTTTGCCACCGCAGAGAATCACGACCTTCATGGCGAACGAAGTCCTGAGCCACTGGTACGACGTGAGTCTAGCATAGGCACCTCGGCTTAACGCACGGCTCCAAACTCGCCTGCCGAGCGGCATGCACCGTCACCCGCATGAACCTAGCACGAACCCGCCCGAGGGGGCGGTAGTTTGACCGGCAAAAGACTGCTCCATATTTCACGCAATACGAACAAAGGCAGCCGAACAAGGTTTACGCGATAAGGATCTTCCCGCCAGATGAGCGCTAGGGTGGCGGCAAACAACCCCGGGCTCCGTTGAAGCACCGCAGCATGGATGTTCAGCAGGGTCCTGCAGGTGCAAAAGAAATAGCTGTCTTTTTCAAGCCGCTGCCAGTTCTCCCCCGCGAAGATCCTCTTCGTTTCCGGATCAGACAATATCTTGCGGGTGATGTAATAAAATACACGCAGTGGAAATCCCACCCTATGCAATGTGGCCGTGTGATTGGCTGGGAAATATCGCCAGGAGGAAAGAACCTGATCAATATAGTAAAAGTCATAATGCAACGCTGCGCGCATGCAGAGATCCAAGTCTTGAGCAAAATCCGCCGCAGGATCAATGCCGCCGAACCGGTCAAAGAATTCCTTGCGACACAGCAGGCCGCTGGGCACGCAGCATGGGTAATCACGAGTGAGGAAGTCGTGCAACAGCGTCTTCCGGTCGATCAAACCGTCGCCGACCTGATACCGGTACCGATAGTCCATCGTCCTAAATACATAGAAGCGTGGTGTAATGCGATGGCCTTGCGCGTCTATTAGGTCCATTGGAGCCATGGCAACACCGGCAGTGGGATGATCCTTCAGTGCTGCCACGGTCAGGGCCAGGAACTGAGGCTTCATCAGGTCGTCATCCATGAGCAACTTTATGAACTGACCTTGAGCCAATGAAAGGGCCTTTGCGCAATTCGCCTCTCCCCCTATGTTTCGCTCGTTCTTGTGATAGCGAATTCGGGGGTCGCTTAGCTGTCGGATCCATCGTTCTGAATCGTCGTGTTCGCTGTTATCCGTAATGACAATTTCGAAGTCACAAAAAGTCTGTGCCAAACAGGATTCGACGGCTTCGCGTAACAACCCCGGACGGTTGTAGGTGGGGATGCAGATCGAAACCAAAGGGTTACTCATTGGGACGAATTTCCTAGCACCGTGGGGGGGCGAATCGGCAGATCTGCAGAAGCAGCGGCTTTTAAGGTTCGAATCGTGGCCCTTAGGAGAAGGATTCGAAACGATAGCGAACGTTCAACGATGCGGGTGCTTTTGCTTGTGGCATCGTGACTGTTTTGGCAAAGCACGGTCATCGCTTAAGACTCTCGGGAATGGTCGGCGTCGTAAGTCTTGAAAACTTCCTGAAAACGCAATCCATCTGTACGAGCATGAGGTCGGACCGTCTGGCGCGATGAAGGTCGATGACATTGATGAGGCAAAACCCCCACCTCTTCATAAGTGCGAAGATGTCAAACACTGCCTGTTGTTCCCAAGACTGATCCCGCATCAGCGATATTTCGATGAGGACCGTGTCGACCCTGTCGCGGATAAACCCTTCGCCCCCTTCGAGCACCTGCAATTCGTGCCCCTCGACATCGATCTTCATGATATCGCAGAAAGACGGCAATTCCCGCGCAAAGTCATCCAGTCGCTGCAGACGAATGCGTTCGGTGCCGAGTTCTCTGACGTGGGGATTCAGTCGCTTGTGGAGATCGGCTTGGTGATGGAGTGAGTTGGCGCCGTGAAAGCTCGTGAGATTGATCACCGCTTCACCGTTCCGGTCGGAAAGAGCGAAGGGGTGCAGGTGCACGCGATCGCCGAAGCGGGCCAGTCGACGGCTGAGCCTTTCAAAGGTTGCGGATACGGGTTCGAAGCAATGGACCTCACTGCGGGCATACGTCCGCAAGCCGGCCTCGGTGACTCGACCAACGTTTGCCCCCACATCGAGGATAACGCTTGCATCAAGTGAAGCGGGAATCGCCGTAAAGGGGTGGCGACGATGGCCTCCAAAGGGAAGTCGTTGCAGCAGTTTTTCGACGATGGGTGGCATCAATTCCTGCCACGGGATGAATGCAGGAAAGGCGCTCATTGCGACCCCTTTGGTGCGAATTGCGTCCGCGTGAATGACGTGATGCCAAACCGTTTCGGATCAACTCCCTGAAAGCAATTGTGATTCATTAGAAACCAGGTTTGGCGAGTGGGGGTAGTCCTGAATGACGCTCGTCTTGATTGGAGTGAGCGTTGGCCGAATGGTGGATGAGCGGTTGCACGACTTCTCGGATGATTGTGTCCACGAAGGCCTCGGCACCCAGCGGGCGAACAAGCTCGCCATGCACGAAGTCATGGATTGCTCTGCGATAGCCTTCGTACTCGTCGGTTGACATGCCCTTCAGGTACCGATAGAGGGCATCGTAGTCGTGAAAACGACGCTTATCGATGAATGTCTCGGCAGGAACAAGCTGGGTGACTTTCGGATCGCCTTCATAAATCGGTACGCAGCCTGCAAACATGGCGTCCAGCATTTTTTCGGTCAGATAGCCAGGATAGCTGGCGTTTTCGTAGCAAATGCAAAAGCGATATCGCTGGAGGACGGTCCGCTTGGAGGCGACCTCGCCCCGCGCCGAGGGGAAGTCGCTCCGGCGAGGCAGGCTTGGAAAGCGCTTGTAGAGCCGGGCGAGCAATGGATTCGCGAATGAGAGCCGGCCAGGGAGGTAGTAGCGATCCCAGCGTTGACCATAGAGGTCGAATTCAGAGGGATGATGCCGCTCGAACCAGCGGATGGCTCGAAGGCGCTCGGTGTAGCGTTCCTCGCGCACCCATGAGTATTTTTGGCTCGCAATCAAGCAGCAAAACCTGTCCGCCTTGCTGGGGGCGTAGTTGCTGTGATCAGGGAGTTTGTTCGGTATGCGGAAGCGGATGTATTTTTTGCCATCCACCCAGTCAGGATTCCACGTGAAGACCTTGGTGAAAGCCGCGTGATTTCGCCGGACCCAGTTGTCCGGTCGGACTGCAGGGCTTTCAAACAGCACAAGATAAAGGGGCACCCTCTTCGCTCGTATCAGGCGGCGGAACAGCGGGTTGAGCAGCGTTGGGTAGTCAAAGAAGACGACGGCATCAAAGTTCTCAAGCGGTTCCGTGTCGATCGTGGCAAGTCCCCATCCCCGCTGCTGGAAATATTCTGCCATGTAGACGAACGGGAAACCGAGGTCGTCCCCGATGCCGTAATCGGCTGTTTGAAACATTCGGTTGGCGTTGTACTGCCGATAAAAGTTGTAGAAGCCGAGTTTCATGATCTGCGAAGGGAGGCTATGGCAGAACGGCTGCAAACATACGCTCCCCCTATCCTAAGCCCTGTGGTGGGAAATGATGCCGTGATCCCAGCGAAGAGAATACGAACCCGTGCTTCCGAGGGTTTCCTGGCCACGCGTTGCGTCAACGATGGCGTCCGGGTGGCAGGAAAGCGCGGTTTGGGGGCAGGCATACAGGTGCCGTTCCCGAGCATCCAACTGTATGGAACTTGCTGTCTAGGCACGATGATCATGATGACGGAAACTTCTCAGGATATGGATCCACCAGCGAGATGGGGCGGCCTGGCCCTTTTGAAAAGCCCGACGAGTGCATGAATCTTTCGCTCATCATCCCCGCGCATAACGAGGAGACACGGATCGGGCCGATGCTCGATGCGTACCTGCCGTTTTTCACGCAGCGCTACGACGATGGCGTGGAATTCATCGTGGTCGTCAATGGCTCCTCTGATGATACGGCGGGAGTCGTAAGGCAGTATGGTTCGCGGTTTCCTCAGCTGCACTGCATCGTCGAGCCGCAGGGGATCGGCAAGGGAGGTGCGCTGATCCTCGGGTTCCGCGAGGCGCGGGGTGACCTCGTGGGATTCGTCGACGCTGATGGATCGACGCCCCCCGCGGCATTTCAGGATCTCATCGACCGCATTGGCGACGCCGACGTGGCGGTGGCGTCGCGGTGGTGCCGGGGCGCGATCGTCAGCCCGCCGCAGCCGCTGACACGCCGGATCGCTTCGCGCGTGTTCAACATGCTGACGCGGCTGCTCTTCGGCCTGCGGCTCACCGACACGCAGTGCGGTGCAAAACTGATGAAGAGAGACGCCCTCGCTCCGGTCCTCGACAACCTCGGCATAACCCGCTGGGCCTTCGACGTTGACCTGCTCTTCCAGATGCAGCGTTCGGGCCGAAAGATCGTCGAGATTCCCACCGAATGGCACGATGTCGCGGGATCGAAGATCGACATCCTGCCCGCTTCGGCTGAGATGGCGGTGGCCCTCGTTCGCCTACGGCTGATGTATTCACCGTTGCGGTGGATCGTCGGTCTCTACGACAGGCTGATCGGCCCCTTCATCCATCCGAAGGGGCTTGGCCGGGACCACCTGTTTGGGCACAGCGTGATTCTGCTGGCCTGTGCTCAGGCGGCCAACATCACGAACCTGCTTTTTCAGGCGTCGATGATGCGGATGCTCGATGCCGCCGAGTACGGCACGCTCATCGCCATGCTAGGTGTCTTCGCCGTGATCACGATGCCCTTGGCCGCGTTGCCATGGGCCGTGGCCTACTTCACCGCGGCTTACCTCAAGGATGGGCGCGTGCGCGAGGCGCGCGGCCTGGTTTCTGCGGTCACGCGCGACGCGTCTTTGGGCGGAATCATGCTGCTGTCGATCGCGGCAGTGGCAACAGGCCCGCTGCTTCGCTACTTCAACCTCGAGGGGAGCGCTCCGCTCCTGCTCACGATCGCCGCCGTGGCGGCGAGCCTTGGCGGGGCCGCCTTCATGGGCGCCCTGCAGGGGGCCCAGGGGTTTGCGTGGCTGGCCGGTGTGGGGTTTGTCGGAAGTGTGGCCCGGCTTCTGCTGGCGGTGCTCTTGGTGGCGCTGGGCGGGGGCGCCACCGCGGCGCTGTTTGGACATGCTGCGTCGATGGGGGTCGTGGCCGTCGTGGCGTTTTTGGGCGTGCGCCATGTGCTCGGCGGCGGCTGGGAACCAGCGGCGCGGATACCGGCATTCTATCGTTACTGCCTGCAATATGCCCTCGCCTACGCGGGCTATGCGATTCTCATGAACGCAGACGTCGTGCTCGTGAAGCATTACTTCGCCGCCGACGAGGCAGGCCGCTACGCCGTTGCAGCGATGGTGGGCCGTATCATCCTCTTCCTGCCGCAGCCCATCGTCACCGCGATGTTTCCAAAAGTCGTGTCCGAGGGCCAGGTGACCCACGCAAACTGGCGCACGCTCGGCAAGGCGATCGTCCTCGCGTGCTTTGTGCTCGGGGGTACGGCTCTCTTTTGCAGTCTGTTCACCCAGAGCGTTCTACAGATACTTTGCGGTGATCCTTCCCCCGATCTTGTGCCACTCGTGCAGCTTTTGGTGTGGGGAATGTGCCCCTTGAGCCTCACGTTCTTTAT
Organism: Planctomicrobium piriforme; assembly: GCA_945861585.1. Lineage (GTDB taxonomy): Bacteria > Planctomycetota > Planctomycetia > Pirellulales > UBA1268 > RGVT01. Next base: position 3,659 of record CAMAVC010000067.1, on the reverse strand, counting down.
CATGAACTTCGAGCTCGCCCAGCGACGGATGGCCGTCGTCGTGCCGTTGCTCACCTGTGCGATCGTCTATCTCGCATGCCTCGCAAGGTGGCACGCCACTCCCCAGCAGGTCGCCCTGGTGCTCACGGCTGCCGGCGTCGTCGCAATGATCTCGACGGTCGTGTGCCTGCCGTGGAGGCATCGAAAGGGCTGCGATGAAGCTCGAACGCCTAGTAACTGCGAAATCTGATCCGCCCTGCGATGTACCGCATCGATTCGGCCACCGTCTGCGCGCTAAGGGCTGTGCACGTGGCGTTAGGATTCGGAATCGCGGTGTTCGCTCAGGCTCTAAGCCGTTCTGGAATTGTCCCTGGCCGTAATCATTCAATACCGGATAAATCCCGGATTTGTGCGGTTACTCCCGATCTGGCGGCCCGGTACAACCTTCCGCCCCGGCCGCGGGGCGAGGAGCGGGCCCGTGCATCAGCCATCAAGAACAGCGTTGTTGAGAAGTGGCGGTGTTCGGCACGCCGATCCCGTCGCTTCCGCTTCGGGCTTTTGGGGGGTACCGCACGCCGCAGGCCTGATTGGGATCGTGCTGATCGCTGCTGCTTCGGCTGTGCTCGCAGGGCCGCCAACGCCGGAAGCGGGCGAGTCGCCGCCCCTCAAGGACGCCGAGCGCATCTCCCTGCTTCCCCTGACTCAGGCCTGCCCGTGCGCAGCCGACTCTGGCTTGTGGAGACGGGCTTCATGCAGTTGAGGCCGCTAGCCGACGGCGGTTCGATCGGCGGCAACGTTCTCCTCCGTTCCGCAAGCGACCAGGGCACGAACTTCCTCTCCGGCCGCACCGACTTCGTCGCCTTCGATCCCAACCTCCGCCTCTCGCTGCAACTGCTCTGGCGCCGCTAAGTAGTCAGCCAACGGGATTCCACACCTTTTCGAAGCCCATACCCTTGAAGTCTTTCGTGTTTGCCGTGGCGAAACGCCTGACGCCGTAATGCCGCAGCGTGAGCCCGAGGCGAATGTCATAAATCCTCCGCGGGGAGTCGGAGGATCGGGCGGCCACCCAGACTTTTTCCATCAATCCGGGGCCGGGGTAGTCGAGCACCATCCAGGCAGGATTGCGGCGCAGGTTCTCGATCTTGTCCACGGCCGCTACCGCCGAAAGCGGCTTTGAGCAGATGACCGGATTGCGCAGCAGCGTGTAGGTTTCGATCAGGACCAGTTCGCACAGGGCGAAGGAGTCGTCGTCGGTCCGCGACTCCAGCCAGACTCGGGCGGCCGCATGCTGCGGATGCGACGCTTCAATGGCCGGAAACAGGATATTCGTATCGCACGCCAGCATGGCGGTCGCCTCACTTCCGCGATTTCATCAGCAACTCGGACGCTCCCGAGCCCAGGTTTGCGTGCAGCCGCCAATCTGGATCGGCGAACGGATCGGCACGCAGTTGAGTGTTTGCCGGCGGATCGAGCCGCCACGTGGCCCGGTCGGCATTGGCCCCCGCCGACCGCACCGCAAGGAGCAGCTCAGCGGCGCGGCGCAGGGTCTCCGCGAGTGACCATTCCTGGGATTCCGCCAGTCGCTTCACGCGGCGATAGAGATCGTCGGGAATCTGAATCTGTGTTTTGATCATGGGTGCGGCAGGGCTCCATCGAAACGATGTATGGCATCCATCAAAATAGTGGAGATCGGTGAGGCGAGCAAGAGTTCGCGGATATTCGCCTTTTGCAGCACGCAATCCTCCGCCTATGGCGTCACCACTTCGATGTCAGGCGGCGCCAGCCGTGCGAAGTCGGCCGTGTTGTAGGTGAGGATGCGGTCACAGCCGGCACGCTCCGCGCAACGTACGTGCAGGGCGTCGTAGATCGCGCCACTCCGCAGGCCAAGCGTCGCCACGCGGGCGATGGCTGCCTTGTAGTCGGCGGTGGAGAGCGGGATGACCTCGAGATGCTCGAGGAAATTCTCCTCGATCAGCCTGGCTGCCTCGGCCGGCTGGATTCGGCGGGCCAGCGGCAGGGCCGTGAGCGCGGCGTAGGATTCCGCAATCACGTGCGTTGAGCAGACGGCCACCGAGCCGCTGCGGCGCGGCTGGGCAAACCGTCGATAGCACTCGAGCGCCGCCCCATGATTCGGCAGCTGGTCGACGACCGCCGTCACGAGCGCCGACGTGTCGAAAAACACCTTCATCGCCGTGGCCGGCCGATGTGCCGTGCCCGCGACTCCCGCTCCTGCCACACGAAGGCGGCAATGTCGAGGTCGGCAGTCTGCGGTCCGTGATGCACGAGCACGCCGGCGCTGTTCACGAGGCTCGGCCCGCGGTCGGCGGCGCGAATGATCACGCCGTCGCCCGTGGCTTCGATCTCGAGCTCGCTCCCCGGGGCGAGGTGAAACTGCTCGCGGAGCGCCTTGGGCACGACAAGCCGCCCGGCGGCATCAATGGTAGTTCTCATACCAAAATGGTAGGTCTTATGGAATCCGTGATCAAGGTCGGAGGGCGTTTGACGCCAGACGAAACGTTTGTATAGTATGCGTGCGCGGAGCGGTGCCATGCCAATAACTGCAAACGTCTCAGACACGTCGGCCGATGCCGACGATGCCCAGCTCGACTGCTTTCGTCGGCTCACACCGCAGCAGCGGCTACAAAAAATGGTCGCCAGCTCGCGCCGTGGTCGTGATCTGGCGCTCGCGGTCATCCGTCGTGGCGAGCCGGGGATCACGGAGCAAGAGGTACGGCTTCGGTACCTGGCCCTCGCCTATGGAGACGAGCTGGCCTCCGATGTCCGCCGGTGGCTAGGAGCCCGCGACGCGTGAGCGACTTCGATGACCTCGTGGCCGCGCTCGAACCCGTCGTGGCCGCCCTGCGTCGGCTGGGCGTGAGGCATTATGTCGGCGGAAGTGTCGCCAGCACGTTTCACGGAGCAATCCGCTCGACGATGGACGTTGATCTCGTCTGCTCACTTTCGGAGACCGAGGCCGCTGCCTTGATCGAAGCCTGCGGCCCGGACTTTTACGCCAGCCCCGCCGCGGCCCGCGCTGCGGTGCGGGAGCAAAAATGCTTCAATCTGATTCACCTGCCGACTTCCTATAAGATCGATATTTTCATCGACCGTGGGCGTCAGTTCGATGAGGCGGCATTCGCGCGAGCCCGGCCCGAGGCGTTCGGGCCCCCGGCTACTGAACCGATCCCCGTGGCGACGGTCGAGGATGCCATCCTCGCCAAGCTCGAGTGGTTTCGGATGACCGACGAGACATCGGAGCGGCAATGGGACGACGTATTGCGACTCGTGCGGCTTCATGCCGCGAAACTTGATCTCGACTACTTGCAAACAATGGCCGACTCGATTCGTGTACGTGATCTGCTCGACCGCGTGCTGGCCGCGGCCCGCCGCGACTTTGAGTGAACCCCCATGCCACCATCCAAGCCTACAATTGGGATTCTCACTGGCGGCGGTGATTGCCCCGGGCTGAACGCCGTCATCCGGGCGGCGGTGAAGACCGCGCTGCGGCTCGGCTACGACTGCGTGGGGTTCCTCAGAGGCTACGAAGGGCTCGTGGATCCCGTGGCCTGGATGCCGCTGGATCTCACGAATACGGCCAACATCCTCCTCCAGGGCGGCACGATCCTTGGGTCCACGAACAAGGGGCGATTCTCGGTGCTCGTGGGCGAAGGGGACCGCGT
>CAMAVC010000066.1 GCA_945861585.1 Planctomicrobium piriforme | reverse complement strand
GGGCGACCACGTGATCGCCACGGCCGCCGACCACAACGCCACGCTTCGGCCCCTGCATGCGCTCGCGTCACGCGGCGTGATCGCGCTCACCGTCGTGCCGTGCGACGGCCTGGGTTGCGTCGATCCCGCCGAGGTGGCCCGGGCCTGGCGGCCGGAGACCCGCGGCATCGTCTGCTCGCATGCGTCGAACGTGACCGGCGCCCTCCACGACGCCGCGGCACTCGCCGCCGTCGCCCACGAGCGTGGCGGCCTGCTCGTGCTCGACGCCGCGCAGTCGCTGGGCCAGGTGCCGGTGGGCGGTGAGGCCGCCGCATGGCACGCCGACATCGTCGTCGCCCCGGCGCACAAGTGGCTTCACGGCATGGCCGGGGTCGCGATCCTCCACGCGCGGGCGGGCCTCGAGATCGAACCGCTCGTCCAGGGGGGCACGGGCTCGGCGAGCGACTCGCTCGAGATGCCTGCTGCGTTCGCCGACCGGCTCGAGGCGGGCACGCCCGACCTCCCCGCGCTCGCGGCGCTCGATGCGGCCGCCGCGTGGCTGGCCGCGGAAACGGTCGAGGCCGTGGGCAGCCTGTGCCGCGACCTCGCCGCGGACTGTGCGGGTCGGCTGCGCGACATCCGCGGCGTGCGGGTGGTGGCCGCGCTCTCAGGTGGCCCGCCGATTGTGAGTTTCACGCTCCAGGGCTATGATCCCGCCGAAGTCGCCGCGCTGCTCGAGCAGGCAGCTGGCGTGCAGGCCCGGGCGGGCTTTCATTGTGCGGCGCGGGTCCACGAGTGCCTCGGCACCCAGGCCGGCGGCACGGTGCGGCTCGCCTTCGGGCCGTTCAATTCCACTACCGACGTCGCGGCGGTCGTCGCGGCGGTCGAGCAGTTTGCAACGTGACGGGAGACCGACGATGGCCGGCATTCGCAAAGACGTGTGGTATGCCGGAGGCCTGGCCTTCCAGTGCACGCAGTGCGGCGACTGTTGCTCCGGCTCGGAAGGCTACGTGTGGGTGAATCAGGCCGAGATCGACGCCATGGCCGCCCGGCTGGGCCTCGCTCCAGACGACTTCGAGCGGCGGTATGTCAAGCAGGTGGGCGTGCGTCGCTCGCTCACGGAACGGCCGGGCGGCGATTGCGTGCTCCTCGACGAAAAGACGCGGAAGTGCACCGCCTACGAGGAACGGCCGCGGCAGTGCAAGACCTGGCCCTTTTGGGATTCAAACCTGCGGTCGCCCGCGGCCTGGGCCGAAGCCGCCGCAGCCTGCCCCGGCTGCAACAAGGGCAGCCTCGTGCCGCTCGAACAGATCGTCGAGCAGGCCTCACGCATCCGGATCTGACTTCACGGGACGGCTCGGCATCGTGCCGACCGTCCCTTGGCCGACCTCTGTCGACTGGTGCTGACCAGGCCCTCCGGGCCTAGCGCCGTCCGTTTGTATGGAGGACAGGCTTCAGCCTGTCATGCCTCAACTCGCGCAATCCGGCTCGGGGTTGCCCCATACTCCATCGCCGGACGTTCGTCTCGTTGGAAGCGCGCCGACTCCCAGGACACGGGGAGCCCGAGCCTCCTCAACGAAAGCCCGAGGCGTAAGCCGAGAGGATGCCCCCGGTGGCGAAACACGACGCGTATTCCCTTCGGCTCACGCCTCGGGCTTCCAGACGGGGAGGCGAGGGGTTACCCCTCGCCTCCCTCGTAGCGACAGGGCCGATGCTAGCACCGAGCGTGCTAGCACTTGATCTTGTGGTGGCAGGCGTCGCTGCCACACAAAATCGGAAAAATGCTTGCCTTGCGGCGAATGCTCGATAGTTTCAGCCCCCGAACGGTCGGCATGGATGTCGACCCGAGACCTTTCAGGGAGGATTTCATGGCTGGCAAACCGCTCATCGGCATCAACACGGATTACCGCTCGACCCGCAAGGAACACGCCGCACTCTCGTTCGTGGCCGCCGGCTACTACGACGGCATCACGGCGTCGGGCGGCATCCCGGTGATCCTGCCCCCGCTCGCCGATGAAGACGATGTCGTCCGGCTGCTCGACCTGCTCGACGGCGTGGTGCTCGTCGGCGGAGCCGACCTCGATCCGCGTCGCGACGGCTACATGCCCCATCCGGCGGTTCGCCCCATGGATGCCCGCCGCGAAGACTTCGATCGGATGCTGGTCAAGCACCTGTGCGCCCGTCACATGCCCGTGCTCGCGATCGGCAGCGGGATGCAGCTCTTGAACATCACGGAAGGGGGCACGCTGTTCCTCCACCTTCCGGAAGACCTGCCGAAGGCGATCCCGCACAAGGATCCGCTCGATCAGGCCCACCGCCACGCCCTGCTCGTCGAGCGCGGTTCGGCGATGGAGCGGGTGTATGGCGAAGGGGAAATTCGCGTCAACAGCATGCATCACATGGCGATCGACGATGTCGCCCCGAGCTTCAAGGTCACCGCCCGCGCGCCGGACGGCGTGATCGAGGCGATCGAAAGCGTCGTCGAAGGCTGGGTGGCGATCGGCACGCAGTTTCACCCCGAGGCCGAGAGCGCCTCGGCCCTCGACGTGAAGATCTTCGAGGAATTCATCGTCGGGATCACTGGCGAAGTGCCGGAGATGCGGCTGGTGGCCTGACGACGTAGATCTCGACGCGAGGCCCGGTGGTCGCTCCGTGCGGCCGCCGGGCCGGCGTCTTTTCCACGGTGAGCCCCGCCGCGCGGCAGGCCTCCGGGAACGCCGCCGCCCGCAGCCGGCAGGGGTCGGCAACGAGTGCCGTGCCGCGCGTGGCGAGCGTGGCGGCGATCACGCTCGCCAGGGCCGTGGCGTGATGCGGTTCGTAGAGCACGTCGGCCGCGATCACGCGGTCGAAGCGGCCCAGGTCGGCCGGCGGCTGGCGCCAATCGAGCACCCGCGTGGCGATCGTCGAGAGGCCGAGCTTCGCGGCGTTGAACCGCACGCCCTCGAGTGCTGGCTCCTCGTAATCGGTGGCGGTGGTGGTGAATCCCGCTCGGGCGGCGATCAGTGCCGGCAGGCCCAGCCCGCAGCCGAGCTCGAGGAGCGTGAGGCCCCGGCCGTCGCAGTTTGCAAGGTCTTCGGCGAGCACGATGGCCGACTCCCAGACGTCGGCCCAGTAGGGAATCCGCTCGTCGGCCTCGAAGGCCCCGATGTCGATCAGAGACTCCATGTCGGGCGGCCGCCAGATTTCGAACGGCTGGCCGCAGATCTCGATCATCCGGGGAACGGGAGAAAACCGCTCGAATGCCATCACACACCTCGACGACCGGAAGGCCGCACAACCGGCCCGATCGGCAGGGTCGCAGCCGGACGACGGGCGACCCGGCCGCACGATACCATGTGGCGCGATGAAACAGGCAGCGTTCCACACCCGCGACCATCCCGGACGATACGAAACCGTGCCGGTATGCGCGCCCGTGCCGGCCGCGATCCTCGTTGAACTGACGCCATGCCCGCGACTCCCTCCAGACCATCCTTCGATCCAAGGGCGTGGCGGGCGATCCTGGAGGGACGTCATGCCGAACCCGGCTCGATCCTCGGACCGCGTGTCGTGCCCCATGGTGGCGGCGATGACATGCTCACGCGGCACGTGCGGACGTTCCAGCCGACGGCCTCCCGCGCCTGGCTCGTCCAGGCCGCCGGCGGCATGCGCCGCAGCGTGCCGATGCGCCGCACGCATCCGGCCGGCATCTTCGAAGGCGTCGTCGACGCATCGTCCTCCGACGCATCTCCCGGCTACACGATCCGCGTCGAGACGCGCGACGGACGCCATGAGATCCACGACCCCTACGCCTTTCCTCCCATGCTGACCGACTTCGACATTCACCTGCTCGGCGAGGGCCGCCACTGGAAGAGCTACGAGAAGCTCGGTGCCCAGCTCCACACGATCGACGGCGTGGCCGGCGTGAATTTCGCCGTCTGGGCGCCCAACGCCGAGAGCGTGAGCCTGGTGGGAGACTTCAACGGCTGGGACGGCCGGGTGCACCAGATGCACAAGCGGGTGCCGTCGGGCATCTGGGAGCTGTTCATCCCCGGCGCCAAGGCGGGCGACAACTACAAGTATCGCATCCACGCCCACGGCACGTTCGCCGACCGGGCCGACCCGTACGGCTTCGGCGCGGAAGTGCCGCCGCGCACCGCCTCGCGCGTGATCGACCTGCGGGCCTACCAGTGGCACGATGGCGAGTGGATGGCCGGCCGCGCCGCCCGCCAGGGCCTCTCCGCGCCGGTGAACATGTACGAGGTGCATCTCGGGAGCTGGCGTCGGCCGGGTGACGACCCGACGCGCTGGCTCACCTACGCCGAACTCGAGCGCGAGCTCGTGCCCTACTGCGTGGAGATGGGGTTCACGCACGTGGAGTTCCTGCCGCCGACGGAGCACCCGCTCTCGGCGAGTTGGGGCTATCAGACGATCGGGATGTTCGCCGCCACAAGCCGCTTCGGATCGCCGCACGATTTCATGTCGCTGATCGACGCGCTGCACCGCGCGGGCGTGGGCGTGATCATCGACTGGGTGCCGGCCCACTTTCCCCGTGACGGCCACGGCCTGCGTCAATTCGACGGCACCGCCCTGTACGAGCATGAGGATCCGCGCAAGGGCGAGCACCCCGACTGGGGCACCTTGATCTTCAACTACGGCCGCAACGAGGTTGCCAACTACCTGATCTCGAGCGCGCTCTTCTGGCTCGATCACTACCACGTCGACGGCCTGCGGGTCGACGCGGTGGCCTCGATGCTGTATCTCGATTACAGCCGCAAGGATGGCGAATGGGCCCCGAATTGCTTCGGCGGCCGCGAAAATCTCGAAGCGATCGAACTCCTCAAGCAGTTCAACATCCAGGTCCACACGCACTTTCCTGGCGTGCTCACGATCGCCGAGGAGTCGACCGCCTGGCCGGGCGTGTCGCGGCCCACCTACACCGGCGGCCTCGGCTTCAGCCTCAAGTGGAACATGGGCTGGATGAACGACACGCTGCGATACATGCGGCACGACCCCGTGCACCGCAAGTATCACCACGACGAGCTCACGTTTAGCCTGATCTACGCCTTTCACGAGAACTTCGTCCTCCCGCTCTCGCACGACGAAGTGGTGCATGGCAAGGGCTCGCTCCTCGACCAGATGCCGGGCGACCTGTGGCAGAAGTTCGCGAATCTCCGCCTGCTCTACGCCTACATGTGGTGCCACCCGGGCAAGAAGCTGCTCTTCATGGGGGGCGAGTTCGGACAGTGGCGCGAATGGAACTTCGACGAAAGCCTCGAATGGCACCTCTGCCAGCACGACAGCCACAAGGGACTGGCCAAGTCGCTGGCCGACCTGAACCACCTCGTGCGCCGTGAGCGGGCGCTTCACGAGCTCGACTTCGAGGGCCGCGGCTTCGAGTGGATCGACTGCCACAACTGGCAAGACAGCGTGCTCGTGTTTCTGCGCCGGGCCGCCGACCCGGCCGACTTCCTCGTCGTGTGCTGCAACTTCACCCCGGTGCCCCGCGAGATCTACCGCGTGGGCGTGCCGCAGGCCGGCATCTACGACGAGGTCTTCAACAGCGATTCGGCCTGGTATGGCGGCACCAACATGGGCAACGCCGGCGGCGTGCTCGCCATCGACGAGCCGCACCACGGCCGCGAGTACAGCCTCTCACTCTCCCTGCCGCCGCTCGCCGCGATCGTCCTCAAGCCGCGCCGGTAGCACGGTGTAGGACAGGCTTCAGCCTGTCAGTGCGTGGCTATGTTCACGTAAAGCATCGGCATCGTGCCGATCTTTGCTTGGCGGGCCTCCGCCCGCTGGAGGTAACCCGGCCCTCCGGGCCTAGCGCCGTCCGTTTGTAGGACAGGCTTCAGCCTGTCATGCCGGAACTCGCCCAATCCGGCTCGGGGTTACCCCGTACCGTCTCGCCGGACGTTCGCCTCCGCCCTCCAGGCTCCGGCTCACTCGGATTTGCCTGCGCTGCGCCATCCATGGCTCCGCTGGTCAAATACGCCGGCTCAGCGGCAGGGGTAACCCCTCGCCTCCCCATCTGGAAGCCCGAGGCGTGAGCCGAAGGGAATACGCTTCGTGTTTCGCCAACGTGGCATCCTCTCGGCTTACGCCTCGGGCTTTCGTTGAGGAGGATCGGGGCTGCCCGTGCCCTCGAGCGTTCAACAAAACTACCTGCGTGGCTGGCGGGTCCACGTGAGGCCGTACCGCTTTTCGAGGCCGGTGAGCCAGTCGCCGAACGAGCGGGAGAACTCGCCCTGGGCCACGGCGCCGATCCGCCGCGGGTCGGACTTGGCTTCGAGAAACTTCTCGCGCAACTCGGCCGCGGGGGGCTCGAGCGCGTCGAGCCGGAGCGCGTAGCACACGGTGCGTGGCTCGTTGAACGCCACGGCAGTCTGCTCGGGCTCGAGGCCAAACACCGCCTCCATGAAGTCTTCGCCCGGCATCTGCACGCCTTCCGGCTGTGACAACACGGGCTGGCCATTGGGCCCCGTGGAGAGCCACGTGAAGGGCGCGATCTTGGCCGCCTTCAAGGCGGTGTTGCCGCCGAGCAGCATCTCGAACGACTGCTTCTCGGTGCGGGCCCGGGCGGCCAATTCCTCAGCCTTCTTGCGGGCCAGCCCACGGCCCTCGACGATTCGCCAGGAAAACTCGACGTCTTCCCGCACGTCGTCGAACGTTGGGGTGAACTCGGCCTGGTCGTCGGTCTTCCACGAGAGGTAGCGATTGCCCGCGACGTCGCGCGACGTCACCGGCCGCAACGGCATCGTGTTTTGCCCGAAGATCGAGTCGAGCCAATTTTGTTGGCGAATGCCGAACCGGCTGCCCGGATCGGGCACGAATTCGAAGCTCTGGCCGATGCCACCGCCGCCCACCGCCTGCTCGGCGGTCACGAGCTCCGACCGCCCCGCTTCGAGCGCCTGCTTCTCGGCGATGAGGTTGATGTCGGGCGGCGACGGCGCGGCGGCACTGCCGCCCCGGGCCTTCCAAAGGGCGACGTCTTCCGCGTAACGGCCGATGTCGCCGGCGATCGCCGAGAAGATCGCGTCGATGCGGGCGTTGGCTTTCTCGCGGGCCAATTGTTCGCGGATCTTGTCCTTCACGGCATCGAGCGGTTCGAAATCGAGCGCGGTCTCGGATGCCGGCTCGGCGTCTGCCGCGGCGGCCTCGGCCGGCTTTTCCGGAGACGCAGGCTTCGCATCAACGGTGGCCTTGGCGGCCGCATCGGCCGGCTTGTCGCCGGGCTTGGCCTCCGCAGGCTGCTTGAAGGCGACTGTCTGCACGGAGCGCCGCGGGCCGATCGCGCCCTGGGGAGCCGTGGCGGGCTTCGGCGGGCTCTCGGGCGCCGTCGTTGCCGGCTTGTCGCCAGCCGACTTCCCGTCCTTGTCGCCGGTACTCTTCGGCTGCTCGGTTTGCTTCGGATCGACGCCTTTCGTCGCGTCCTTGTCGCCTGCTTTGTCGTTCGCAGCGTCAGCCGCCTTGGCAGCCGGAGCGGCCCGGAACATCGTGGCCTTGTTCTTCTCGTAGAACGCGGCGATCTCCTCGTCGGTCACGTCCTTCGCCACCGCCGCCTCGAACGCTTCCCGCTTGGCCACGAAGTATTCGTACTTCGCCCGCCGTGGCTTGCGAAACCCGGGGGCATCGCTGCGCGGATCGGGGAGGTCGTTTCGATAGCGCTCGAAGAACGTGCGCAGCGTCGCCTCCGTGGGCGCCGGCACGTCGGCCACCACCGACTCCACGGGCACAGGTACCACCTCGACGACGGCCTTCTGCTCCAGCCGCTTGAAATAGTCCCAGCGCCAGCCAGGTGGATCACCCGAGAAGCCGGTCTGGAACATGAACAGCATGTTTCGCCCGGTGAGCTCCGCCCGCAGCGCCTCGAAGAGATCGTGCTCCGACACCGCCGTCGGCCCCAGCCGCAGGCCGGAGACGATCTCCGCCAACTGCTCGGGCCGCACGAGATTGTTCGTCCACTGGGCCAGAAAGTCGTTGATTGCGGTGTCGCTCACCACGAGCCCGTTGGCACGCGCCTCCTCGTTGACGAGGATCGTGCGGACCACCGCCTCCTCCGCCTCCGGAAACAGCGGCAGCCTGGCAGGGTCGCGACCGGCGGCCACCGCCGCCTCGACCAAAAAGCGGTTCACGACCGACCGCATGGCCACGCTCCGCTCGAGCTGGCCCTCCCGGATCTCGCCACCGCTCCAGCGGGCCGCCACCGGGTCGCCGCCGGGGCCCCCGCCGCCCATCTGGAGGAACGGGGGAAGCACGAAAAATGCGAGCATCGCGAGGATGGCCACCGCCACCAACAACGACCGCTGATACTTCCTGAAGACGTCGAAAGAGCCGGCCATGGCACCGCCTGCGGTCAATCATTCCCGCCGGCAAGGACCGGCGGAGGCTTGACAAGCAAAGAGAGGGGAGGGTAACGCTGTTCGTTCGCAGCAGGTCGCAGATTGTAGCGCCACGGCGGCGTGCGCCAATCCCAAACCGCGGTTCTGCCGCCCCCGGAACGCCCATGGCCAAGAAACCCTCGACCGCAAAACGACGCAGCCCCCGATCCCGAGCGTCCGGCGAGGGCACGGTCGCCAAGGTCCCCTCGGGGTCGTATCAACTCGTGATCGTCGAGAGCCCGGCGAAGGCGAAGACCATCGAGAAGTACCTCGGACCGGGCTACGTGGTGAAGGCCTCGATCGGCCACATCCGCGACCTGCCTAGCCGCGCCCCGAAGGGCTCGAAGCAGCCGGTGCCGGGGGTGGACCTCGACCACGATTTTTCCCCCACCTACGAGATCGACGACAACAAGGCGAAGACCGTCTCCGAGCTCAAGCGGCTCGCAAAGGGGGCGGCGGATATCTGGTTTGCCACCGACTTGGATCGCGAGGGAGAGGCGATCGCCTGGCACCTCACGCAGGTGCTCGGCGTCGATCCCGGCCGCGCCAAGCGGGTGACGTTCGACGCGATCACGAAGTCGGAGGTGCAACGGGCCTTCCAGGAACCACGGGCGATCAACATGCCGCGAGTCGAGGCCCAGCAGGCTCGCCGGATCGTCGATCGGATCGTGGGCTACCGTGTGTCGCCGATTCTCTGGAAGAAGGTGGCGGGCGGTCTTTCCGCCGGCCGCGTGCAGAGCGTGGCGACTCGGATCGTCGTCGATCGCGAGCAGGAAATCCGCGAGTTCACCCCGTCGGAGTCGTGGGAGATCACGGCGGCCCTCGCTTTCGACGTGACCCGGGCGACGAATCTGCACGACGCATGGACGGCCTTTATGGCCCGCCGCGACGAGCGTGGCCGGCCCCCCTTCGTGCGCGACCGCATGGCCTGGCTGGCCGAGCACCGGGCCTTGGCCTGCGACATGGTGGAGGTGGCAGGCAAGTCGCTGAAGATCGAGGCGGACAACACGTCGACCGTCGATCTCGCCGTGACGGCCCGGGATGCCGCCGAGGCCGCGGGGCTCGTCGACATCGAACTCACCCGCGACACCGACGCCGAAGGCCGGGGCCGGGCCCGCAACCTCGTGCGGATCACGGGACGCCCAGATCCACAGGCCCGCTACACGGTCGAATCGATCGACGTCACGCGGACGCGGTCGCGGCCCTATCCGCCCTTCATCACGAGCACGCTCCAGCAGGCCGCCAGCAGCCGGCTCGGCATGTCGACCGACCGCACGATGCGGATTGCCCAGAGCCTCTATGAAGGCATCGACGTTCCAGGCGAGGGCCGCGTGGGCCTGATCACCTACATGCGCACCGACTCGACGAATCTCTCCCGCGAGGCGATCGAGATGGCCCGCCGCTATCTCGACCAGAAGCTCGGCAAGGCCTATGTGCCCGAGAAGCCCCGCTTCTACGCCAGCAGCAACGACAGCGCCCAGGAGGCCCACGAGGCGATCCGGCCCACCGACGCCTTCCGCGAGCCCGACACGATCGCCTCGGCGCTTTCCGACGAGCAGCTCAAGCTCTATCGCCTGATCTGGCAGAGCTTCGTGGCCTGCCAGGCCACCGACGCCGAGTGGGATTCGACGGCCGTGCGGCTGCGCCGTTCCGACCGCGACACGGGGGCCGTGTTCAAGGCCAACGGCCGCGTGCTCCGGTTCGACGGCTTCTATCGCGTGAGCGGCACGCCCAAGGACGACGGCGAGCAGGTGCTCCCGGATTTCGAGAAGGGCACCGAGCTCGCCCCGTTCGACATCGAGCCCCGGCAGAAGTTCCAGGCCCCGCCGCCGCGGTATTCCGAAGCGACGCTCGTGAAAAAGCTCGAGGAGGAGGGGATCGGCCGCCCCTCCACCTACGCGAGCATCATCAACGTGATCGAGAACCGCGGCTACGTGGAGCAGCAGGATCGCCGGTTTTACGCGACCGCGCTCGGGGAGGCCGTGACCGGGTTTTTGAAACGCGGCTTCCGCGACCAATTCATCGAGATCGGCTACACCCGCGAGATCGAACGGGAGCTCGATCAGGTGGCCCAGGGCACGAAGCGCTGGACCGACATGCTCCACGAGTTTCACGACGAGCTCGTGCCGAAGCTCGACACGGCGATGCAGGAGCAGCACGAGAAGGCGAAGGGGGATCCATCGCCCTACGCCTGCCCGGAGTGCGGCCGCCAGCTCGAATACCGCCTCGGCCGCTCCGGCCGGTTTCTCTCGTGCAGCGGCTTCAACGAAAAGATCATCGAGAAGCCGGCGCCGCCGAAGACCACGGCGAAAGGCAAGAAGCGGAAGCCCGCCAAGCCGAAGGAGGTGCCGGCCTGCTCGTTTGCGATGCCGGTGGGCCGCGACGGCAAGCCCCGGCTCCCCGAGCAGATCGACCTGCTCTCGCCGGCAGGCGTGCCGATGGTGAAGCGAACCGGCCGGTTCGGCGACTTCCTCGTCGAAGACAAGCCGCGGCCGCCGAAGCCGAAGGGCCGCAAGGCCGCCGACGTGCCCGCCGAGCCGCCCCCCTTCATCCTCAATCTCGACAAGAAGGCCAACCTCAAATTTCCCTCACCCCCGCCGCTCGTCACCGACATCGCCTGCCCGAAGTGCGGTGAGCTGATGAACCTGCGCGAAGGCAAGCGCGGCCCCTGGCTCGGCTGCCGCGCCTTCCCCAAGTGCCGCGGCCGAGAAGCCTTCGGAAAGCTCGACGAAAAGAAGCAAAAAAATCTTAAGACGCATCTCGACGCCCTGCTCGCCGGCCAGACAAAGCTCGCACTCACCCGTCGCGACGGCGTCACGCCGGTCGCCGAGGGCACACCACTGGCGTCGCTGGCCATCGAAGGCGGCGTCGCCGAACTGGCGCTGTTCCAGTAGGACAGGCTTCAGCCTGTCACTCGATCGCCATCGGAAAGCCCGAGACGTAAGCCGAGTGGATGGTTCGTCCGGATCTTCGCCACTGGGCGCCCAACCCGTCTGGAAGCCCGAGGCGTGAGCCGAAGGGAATACGCGTCGTGTTTCGCCACCGGGGCATCCTCTCGGCTTACGCCTCGGGCTTTCGTTGAGGGAGGCTCGGGGTTGCCCTTACCGTCTCGCCGGACGTTCGCCTCCGCCCTCCAGGCTCCGGCTCACTCGGACCTGCCTGCGCCGGCGGGAGCGCCTCCGCTTGGGCATCCTGCCTGCGCTGGTCAGCTACGCCGGCTCCCGGGACACGGGGAGCCCGAAGCCTCCTCAACTGAAACGGGGAGGCGGCGGAGACGGTCGGTGCGATGCGGAAGAGCCGACGGGCAGATACGCGGCTTACACCGAGCGCACCATCACAGTTGAGATGGGACGAGCGATCGCCCTCGGCGATGGAGCAGCGTACCGCCGGCTCCGACGCCGGGTTGGGCGCGTTGACGAACGCATGACAGGCTGAAGCCTGTCCTACAAGTCCTACAAGACGCTCATGCCGTCTCTGGCTCTTCGTCGAGGGCCACGGCGTAGGCCGTCGCGTGCGAGCGGCAGTGGGAGATGCTCACGAGCACGCAGCGGATGCCGAGCTTCTCCGCGACTTCGAGCGTGCCGCCCTTCAGGAACGCCTGCGGGCGACCTCCGGGGAGGTTGCGAACTTCGATGTCGCGCCACGAGATGCCGCGCCGCCAGCCCGTGCCGAGCGCCTTGAGCACGGCCTCCTTGGCGGCCCAGCGGCCGGCGAAGTGCTGCGTGGCCATCCGGCGGCTGCGGCAGTATTCGATCTCGGCGGGCGTGTAGACCCGGCCGACGAACAGTTCCCCGTGCCGCTCGATCATCTGCGCGATGCGCAGGCATTCGGTGATGTCGGTGCCGATGCCGAGAACGTTCATGCCTTCCTCCCCGGTGCCGAGGCTCCACGCGAAAGGCCGCAGGCTTCGCGGGCCCGGGCGAGCACGGCGCCGGCCTTGCGGCGGGCCCTGGCGGCACCGTCGGCGAGGATCGCCTCGATCCGGCCCGGATCGGCCTCGAGCTCCGCCCGCCGGGAGCGGGCGGTTGCGAAAAAGTCGGCCGCGGCTTCGACGAGCGCCTTCTTCACCTCGCCGTAGCCGAAGCCGCCGCGGCGGTAGAGGGCCTCCATCTCCATCCGCTTCGCCTCGGACGCCAGGAGCGAGTAGAGCTCGTAGAGGTGGTCGCCCTGTGGATCCTTCGGCTCCTCCATGGGCCGGGAGTCGGTCGTGATCCGCATGATCTTTTTCTTCTGCGCGGCGAGGTCTTCGAAGACGTCGATCGTGTTCTCGTAGCTCTTGCTCATCTTCTGGCCGTCGGTGCCGGGCACCTTTGCGCCCCCCTCCACGAGCCGCGGCTTCGGGAGCGTGAACACGTCGCCGTAGAGATGGTTGAAGGTGCCGGCCAGATCGCGGCAGACTTCGATATGTTGCACCTGGTCTTCGCCAACGGGCACGACGGTGGCGTCGTAGGCGAGGATGTCGGCGCTCATGAGCACCGGATACGTGAATAGCCCGGCGTCGGCGGGCAGCCCGCGGGTCTTCTTGTCTTTGTAGGCGTGGCAGCGCTCGAGGAGCCCCATTGGGCAGACGGTCATGAGCAGCCAGGTGAGCTCCGTCACCTCGGGCACGTCCGACTGCACGAAGAGCGTGGCTTGTGCCGGGTCGAGCCCGAGCGCCACCAGATCGACCGCCGCGGCATGCACGAGAGACCGCAGGCGGGCGGGATCGCGCACTGTCGTGAGCGCGTGCAGATCGGCGATGAAGTAGAAGGCTTCGCCGGCCGTTTGGAGCTCGATGTATTGCCGGATCGCGCCGAAGTAGTTGCCCCAGTGAAAGCGGCCCGTGGGCTGGATGCCCGAGAGCGCCCTCATCGGCGGCGGGGCCTTGGCGGTGGGGCTCAATTCACTCGGCATGCGACGCGCCTTCGGGGGAGGGAGGGGGGCAGGCGGCGCGGGCGGGCGTGACGAGCGTGCCCACCACGTCGGCCAGCGCGGTGGCGCCGAGCTCGGCGAGTGCGGCGGGGAGGGCTTCGAGCAGCCGGATCGAAGCGATCGGCTCGGCGAAATTGGCCGTGCCGATCTGCACGGCCGAGGCGCCCGTCACGAAAAATTCCATGCAGTCGTCGATCGTCATGATGCCGCCCACACCAACGATCGGGATCTCGACGGCCTGCCGCACCTGGTGCACGCAGCGCAAGGCGATCGGCTTGATCGCCGGCCCGCTCAGGCCCCCGATCACGTTGCCGAGCATGGGGCGCCGCCGGCGCCAATCGACGGCCATCCCCTGGCAGGTGTTGATCACGGTGAGCGCGTCGGCGCCGCCATCGCGGGCTCCCTTGGCGACGCTCGCGATGTCCGTCACGTTGGGCGTGAGCTTTGCGAGCACTGGCAGCCGGGTCGCGTCGCGCACGCCGGCCACCACCCGCCGGCAGGCCTCGGGATCGCTGCCAAGGTCCACGCCGTGGCTCACGTTGGGGCAGGAGATGTTGAGCTCGAGCGCTGCGATGCCGGGCACGTCGTCGAGCCGACGAGCCAGTTCCACGAACTCCGCCTGGTTCGCCCCGGCGACACTCACGATCACCGGCGCGCCGCAGGCCACGAGCCAGGGCAGCAGTTTCACGAGGAAGGAGTCGATGCCGTCGTTGTCGAGGCCGATCGAATTGAGCAGGCCGGCCGCCGTCTCGACCGTGCGCCACGGCACGTTGCCCTGCCGCGGCAACGGTGTGATCGTCTTGGGCACGATCCCGCCGAGCCGGGCGAGGTCCACGAAGCCGGCCATCTCCCGGCCGTAGCCAAACGTGCCCGATGCCACCAGGATCGGGTTTGGCAGCCGCAGGCGGCCCAGAGTCACCACGAGATCGACCGACCCGGCAACGGGCGTCTGGGAGGTCCTGGCGGGGTGGGACATGGTCGTGGAACAGGCCTCTGGCGTCTGGGCGACCGAGTGTAGTGGGTTTTCCCGCCGCCCCAACAACAGTCTTCCAGCCATTTTTGCCGGTTGTGCCGATCGGGTGAAGTTTGCCGGTCGGGAAGCCGATACCAGAGGACGGAAGGCTGGTGTCGCGAGGTGGCCACGGTGGCTGTCTGGTTGACATTAGTGCTTGCCAGTCATAGGCTTCGGTCAAGTTCCCCTTGTTGGGAGGGCCGGAGCCGTGACCAAGAAAGACATCGTCCGGACCATCGCCGAACAGATCGATCTCCCCCAGCTTCGCACGAAGGAACTGGTGCAGCGGACGTTCGACGCCTTGATCGAGGCGCTCGTCCGAGAGGGGCGGATCGAACTGCGAAATTTCGGGGTGTTCCAGATCAAGAAACGAGAGGCTCGCATGGCACGGAACCCCCGCACGGGCGAACGGGTTCCGGTGCATGCGAAAAGCGTCGTGACATTCAAGCCCGGCAAGGAGATGGAGGCACGGGTGCGGGAGCTCGATCGAGCGGCCGCAGAGCACTCATCCCCCCCGTCGGGCGACACCCCCGAGCCCCCCGCGGGCTCGGCCGAAGCGTGAAGGCAGACCGGCTCGCACAGATTGGGAAAACTGGACAACAAAACTCGGCATCGCGTCGCTGGCCATGGATCGGCTACATGCGAGGCTGAAACACGGTGCCCGAGGCACTCGTGAAGAGGTCATGGAGGACCGAACGATGAGGAAGGCCTGCTGGATTCTGGTGGCGAGCGTGCTCGTCTCGACGGGCACGGGCTGCCTCATCCCGATGTACTCGGGCGACCCGATCCGCCGCGCCCAGCAGCTCATCTACACCTCGGAAGACCTCCGGGCGATCACCGACGAATGGGAGCGCATCTGGTTCCTCGACCAGCCGTCGCACATGACCCCGTGGCGCACGCACGGCGGGATTCTGTAAAGACGCAAAACACGGACATCCTGTCCGTTTTTCGCTTGGGCATCCGGAGCCGCAGCCAGGGTGCGGCTCGAATGCCAAGGTCGCACCTCCGGGCGACCGTGTGGGACGAGCATTCCTGCTTCGGCCTGGCCTCCAGCCAGGCGGCGTGTTGGTCGCGATCCTCCCGCGAAATATCGGCAGGCGCAACGGTTATGCCGTGATCCAGACGGCGCGCTTGAAGCTCCGGAGCCAGGTCAGCTGCCGCTTCGCGAGCTGACGGGTGCGGTCTTGTGTGCGCCGGATCGCGTCGGAGATCGACAGGCTGCCGGTGAGCACGGCGAGGGCCTCGGCATAGCCCGCGGCCTGACGGGCCGTGGAGCCGATACCGCCGGGCAGGGCCGTGGCGGCGCGGGTTTCATCGATGAGCCCGCGGGCGAACATCGCTTCGACACGACGGTCGATCCGGTCGTAGAGCAGCGCGCGTGGGAGATCGACGACGAGCAGGTGCGAGTCGAACACGGGGTGCGGAGCTGGGGCGAACGCGGCGCTCAATGGTCGGCCGGTGGTGTGGGCGACCTCCAGGGCGCGGATGATGCGCTTGGCATCATGCGGGTGGATGCGGGCTGCAGCTGCCGGGTCGATCGCCGCCAGCCGTGCATGGAGGGCGTGGGTGCCGGTGCAGCGTGCCTCGGCTTCGAGCGCGGCGCGCAAGGCGGGATCGCCCGGTGGCAGGGCCGCGAGGCCGTCGCGGAGGGCGCGCAGGTAGAGCGGCGTGCCGCCCACGAACAGAATCCGGCGGGCCCGCGCGCGGATGCCGTCGACCGCGGCTGCGGCCGCGGCGAGCCAGTGGGCGACGCTGAAGGCCTCCGCGGGAGCAACCACGTCGATGAGGTGGTGTGGCACCGCCGCCCGCTCGGTCGCCGACGGCTTCGCGGTGCCGATGTCGAGGCCCCGGTAGACGGCCATCGAATCCACGCTCACGATCTCCGCATCGAGCCGACGGGCGAGGTGCAGGGCCAGGGCCGTTTTGCCTGCGGCCGTGGGCCCGGAGAGGAACCAACAGTCGGCATCGAGCCGCGGGCCGGGGGCCACGGTGGCCGTGGCTGCATCGTCGCCGGGGCATGCTACAGTTGGAGAATCTTCAGGAGCCATCGGATGCCGCGTCTGGGAGAGACCCTCGAAAGCCTCGAACGGGTCGTCGATTCGCGCCGAAACGACCCACCCGACCGATCGTACACCAGCCGGCTGCTCGCCGGGGGCGTGGAGAAGATCGGCGGCAAGGTCGCGGAAGAGGCGGCCGAGCTGGTCGCCGCGGCGGCGGGCGAGCCGGACGAGCGGGTCGTGGCAGAGGCCGCCGACCTCACCTATCACATGCTCGTGTTGCTTGCCTGCCGCGGCCTGTCGTTCAGCCTGGTCGAAGGCGAGCTCGCCCGCCGGTTCGGTGTGTCGGGGCTCGACGAGAAGGCAGCCCGCGCGAAGACCGGAGACCCCGCATGACCACCGCGACCACCAGCCGCCTGCTCCGCATCGGGCTGCCGAGCAAAGGACGGCTCGCCGAAATCTCGGCCCAGCTGCTCAACGAGGCCGGGCTCTCGTTTCGACGAACAGACCGCAGCCTGTTCGCCCGCTGCCGCGACATGCCCGTCGAGGTGACGTTTCTGCGCACCGACGACATCCCCGTGTTGTGCGCCGAGGGGGCGATCGATCTCGGCGTGACAGGGGCCGATCTCGTCGCGGAGAGCGGGGCGACGCTCGTCCACCGGCTCGACCTCGGCATCGGGTCGTGCCGCCTCGCCCTGTGCGTCGGCGAGGATTCCGGCATCGGCGACGCCCGCCAGCTCTCGGGCAAGCGGATCGCCACGAGCTTCCCCCGGATCACGCGCGACTGGCTGGCACGGCGGGGCGTGGAGTCGCACTTCGTGGAACTGTCAGGCAGCGTCGAGATCATGATCCAGCTCGAGGTGGCCGATGCGATCGTCGATCTCGTCGAAACGGGCAGCACGCTCGCCGCCAACCGGCTGCGCGTGCTCGACGAGATCGGCCGCTACGAGACGGTGCTCGTGCAGAATCACCGTGTGCCCGACGCAGCCACCGCCGATCGCATCGTGCGCAGGCTCGAGGGGATCGTGATCGCCCGCAGCTATTCGCTCCTCGAATACAACATCCCGCGGGAACGGCTCGCCGCAGCGGAGAAGATCACGCCCGGATTCAAGTCGCCCACCGTGAGCGCGCTGGAGGATGCCGCCTGGTGCGCCGTGCGGGCCATGGTGCGGCGGGGCGAGGCGCACGGCATCATGGAGCGACTCGAGGCGATCGGGGCCTCGGCGATCATCGAGACGGAGATCTCGAACTGCCGCCTGTAGGACAGGCTTGTAGGACAGGCTTCAGCCTGTCATTGCCGGCTTGTAGGACAGGCTTCAGCCTGTCATTGCATGAGCCTGTCAGCCTATCAGCCCGCCGTGGATCAGCCGTCCGGCACGCAGCGTGGCCACGACCCTGGTTTCCGGATCGAGGGCGGCCTCATACGGGTCGGCCCAGGGTCCGCGCGGCCGCAAGACCACGAGATCGGCGGGCCGGCCCGGTGCGAGCCGGCCGGCGTGACGTTCGAAACCGAGGGCCCATGCGCCGGCGACCGTCGCCATGTGCAGGGCTTCGGCCGGGCTTGCCAGGCCGCCGTCGACGAGTGCGCGACACTCGGCGAGCACCGAAAGATCGGGGTTCGACGCCCGGCTGTCGGTGCCGAGCGCCACGCGGATGCCCGCCTCGCGAAACCGGGCCAGGGGAGGCAGGCCGCCCGACAAGAGCCGGGTGGTGCGCGGGCAGACGACGAGGGACAGACGGTCGCGATGGCGGGCACATCGCGCGAGGGCGTTGTCATCGAGAAACGTGCCGTGCACCACGAGGCTCCGCGGCCCCCGGGCGAGCCGCGAGATCCAATCGGCGGCGGATAGCAGTCGGGGAGGGGCCGCCGTCGGCCACGCACCGAGTGTTTCGAGCAACGTGCGGAAGGCGCCCGATCCGGCGGCCACGAATTCGGCCTCCGCCTCGCTCTCGGCCACATGCATCGCGGCCGGCAGCCTCAGACGCCGGGCGATCGCGAGCAGACTGCGGCCGAGCGGCGCTGAAACGGAGTAGGGGGCGTGCGGCGAGACGCCTGCGGGAACGCCTGCGGCGGCCAGCCTGGCCACGTCACGGTGCACCGCCCGCCGCGTCGCTTCTGCCGCCGCCTCCGACAGCCCCAAGCCCTCGCGAAACACCCACACCCGAGGGCCGTGGCGGCGCGCCTGCGTCGGCCAGGCTCCCGTCGAGATCTCGCCGATCGAAGTCACCCCGGCTGCGGCGCTCTCGACAAGACCGCGATCGAGTGCCGCGGCGATCTGCTGCGGCGTTTCGGATCGCGAGCGCCGCAATTCCACCACACGTGCGATCCACGCAGGCAGCCCGCCTTCGCCGGCGAGCGGCGAATCGAGCGTCGAAAACTCGAGGTGCGTGTGGGCATTGACGAGCCCCGGGAGCACGATGCAGTCGCCCAGGTCGAGCGCGCCCGAGCCGGCGGGGCCCGTTCCCACGCTGCAAATTCGCCCGGCATGAATCCGGAGCCAGCCGTGCGTCGCAGGCTGCCCGGCGAAAGGCACGACCGCCCGCGCGCGAACCGTGAATGATGCAGGCCGTATCACGGCCCGACGGTCGCCATGGGCAAGGGCACCGCCCGGGCCCGAGCCCGGGCGCCGTCGGCAGGATCGTCCTCGAACAGTTCATAAAACACGTTGCGCCGGCGCGGGATCCAGCCGAGCTGGGCGATCGCCGACCGCATCTGCTCGAGCGTGAGGTGGTGCACCGTGCCGGCGGCACTGACGACGTTTTCTTCGATCATCAGGCTGCCCATGTCGTTGGCACCATACAGGAGCGCCAACTGGCCGATCTCACGGCCCTGCGTGACCCAGCTCGATTGGATGTTCGGGAAGTTGTCGAGATACAGCCGCGCGACGGCCTGCGTCTTCAGATACTCGAACGGCCCCGATGCCGGGATGTCGTCCATCTCGGTGTTGTCGGGCTGGAACGACCAGCAGATGAAGGCCGTGAAGCCGCCCGTCTCGTCCTGCAGGTCCCGCAGCCGCTCCAGATGCTCCACCCGCTCGGCGAGCGTTTCGATGTGGCCGTACATCATGGTGGCCGTGCTCTTGCCGCCGAGTCGGTGCCACTCGCGATGCACGTCGAGCCAATCGTCGGTGAGCACCTTGCCGCGAGTCATCGCCGAGCGGACGCGATCCACGAGGATCTCGCCTCCGCCCCCGGGCAGCGAGCCGAGCCCGGCTTGCGCCAGCCGCTCGAGTACCTCGCGGAGCGGCCGCTTCGAGACCTTGGTGAAGTGGTGGATCTCGGGAGGCGAGAAGCCATGGATGTTCACCTGCGGGAACCGATCTTTGATGTCCCTGAGCAGTTCCTCATACCACTCGAGCGGGAGTGTGGGATGGAGCCCACCCTGCATGAGGATCTGATCGCCGCCCAGGGCCACCGTCTCCTCGACCTTCGTGAGCAGCACGTCCCGGTCGAGCACGTAGCCCTCGGGATGTTTCGGGCCCCGGTAGAAGGCGCAGAAGTCGCAAACCGCCGTGCAGATGTTCGTGTAGTTGATGTTGCGGTCGATGTTGTAGGTGCGATACGGCTCCGGATGGAGTCGCATCGTCATCGCATGGGCCGCCCGACCGATCGCCGCCAGGTCGCGCGACCGCAAGAGCAATGCGGCATCGGCGGCCGAAAGTCTGCGGCCTGCGAGCGTGGCATCCAGAATCCGCCGCACGGTCAGGGAATCGGGTGTTGACGTGGCGGAAGTGACCATGCTGATTCCAGGGAGTGCCTCAGGCGGGGCGGGACATGGCCGTGGGCATCATGCAATTTCGCCGGATGTCGAGCCCCGCAGGCGCCAGACCCAGGGCCGCGGCGTGGCCATAAAACACGGCAAGAGCTTCTCGCTCCAGGGGCCCGAGGTCGTAGTGCAGGTTGTCCCGCAGATAGCCCAGGCACTGTGGTACGGTCAGACCATGGGCCGCCGCCTCGGCTGAGGCGATGGCTGCGAGATTCGACCTGCCCGCATCGCGGGTGGCGGAGAGCAGCGACTCAATTTCGTCGAGGATCGCCTGGCTGACGCCCGGATGGGCCGCCCACACGGCGAACACGAACGGCAGGCGTTGCCACCGCACCCATTCGTCACCGAGGTCCCACACGAGTTGAAACGCACCCCGTTGCGGGCCGATCGCGCGGTCGCCGATCAAGAGCACGGCATCGGCGGCAGTGTCGGCGAGCCCGGCACCGAGCGCGAGCGTCTCTACCGCCGGTTGCACGTCGAATCGCTCGGCCAGCAGGATTTTGGCCAGCGTGGCACTCGTGCGAGAACCCTCGTCGACGGCGAGTGTGGCGACCTTTTCAGGCGGAGTTCGGAAATACAGCTTTACGCTCATCACGGCGCCCCGGCACCCGATGCAGGCGTCGGACACCACGCGATACCCATCTCCGCGGAAGAGTTCGATCGACGGAATCAGGGCGACGTCGAGTTCGCGGCGGGCGAGCCTGTCGGCCAGTCGACTCGGCAAATCGTAGACCACCTCGAAGCCGCGTCCGGCAAGCCCGTGCACGAGCGGCTTCGTGTTCAGGTACTGAACGGCCCCAATCCGCGGAGCCCGGGGAAAACGCGACGGTGAAAAGCGATTGATCATGGACCACGCCGCGGGAGGACTATGGGCATCCGGCTGGATCCCTGGTAACGACCACGCTACTCTCCGAGAACAACCGCACTACGGCCCGGATCGTAACCGGTGGGGGCCCGGAGAGGCACCCTCGTTCGGGGGCCGGGGAAGCGGGCGCCCGATCAGGGCTCCAGCCTGCGAAACGCCCGTAATCCCAGCCACATCGGCACGAACGTGGCCACCGTGCCGATCGCCACCACGACCGCCATGCTGGCGGCTACGCCCTGGCCGCTCCCGACCCACGCCATCAGGCCGCGGACCGTCCCGGGCCCCAGGGCATTGGCCGCCAGAAACAGGTGGGACGGCAGGGCCGCCACGACGACCACCGTCATGATGAACAGGGAGCTGATCACGAGGCTTAGCGTGCCTCCGAAGCCCGAGGAGATCTTCGACGGAGACACTTCGCGCAGGTCGGGCATCCGGGCGCCGAGGCCGACGGCGATGCCCGAGAGGCCCATGCACAGCACGATGCAGCTCACCTCGTGGATCAGGATCACGTGCCGGGGCAGCCCGAGCA
>CAMAVC010000065.1 GCA_945861585.1 Planctomicrobium piriforme | reverse complement strand
GACGAAACCTACGTCCACGCCAAGCACAACGACCGCGGCCGCATGATCCTGGAGGAGCGGGTGGAGGGTGACCACCACGAGCCCTGGACCTGGGTGCGCCAGGAGGGCAAGGGCCGCGTCTTTTACACCGCCTGGGGCCACGACCAGCGGACGTGGAGCCACCCCGGATTCCACAATCTGGTCGATCGCGGTATCCGGTTCGCAGCGGGGCGCGATCCTGCCGCGGCGGGCGCGTATGTCGATCACCCCGCGATGACGAAGCCACCCGCGGGCCTCGCGCCCTTCGAATACCAGGAGGCGAAGGTCGCGTTTTACTCGCCCCCGGGCCACGACCCGACAAAGAAAAACCAACCGCTCTCCCAGATGCAGAAGCCGCTCGATCCCGAGGAGTCGCGGAAGCACGCGATCACACCCGAGGGCTTTCGGATCGAGCTCTTCGCGAGCGAGCCGCTGCTCGCAGGCAAGCCGCTGGCCATGTGCTTCGACGGCGACGGGGCTATTTACATCGCCGAAAGCGTGGACTACCCCAACGACCTGGTCGAGCCTTCGAAGGAGGATCCGGCCGCCCCGGTCGAGGGCCACGACCGGATCGTGAAGCTCACCGACACCGACGGCGACGGCAAGGCCGACACGCGCGACGTCTTCGTGGAAAACCTCTCGATCCCCACGAGCATGCTCGCCCACGACGGCGGCCTGATCGTGGTGATGGCACCGAACACCTTCTATTACAAAGACACCGACGGCGACGGCCGGGCCGACGTCCGCACGCTGCTGTTCACCGGCTGGGGCACGGGCGACACGCACGCCGGCCCGAGCAACCTCACCTGGGGCCTCGACGGCTGGGTGTATGGGATGGTGGGCTACTCCGGATTCGCCGGAAAGGTGAGGGACGAGGAGCTCCAATTCAGGAACGGCTTCTTCCGGTTCAAGCCCGACGGGTCGAAGCTCGAATATCTCCGCAGCACCAACAACAACTCCTGGGGCTTCGGCTTCAGCGAAGAAGGGCTCGTGTTCGGCTCGACGGCCAACGGCAATCCCAGCGAACACATGCCGCTGCCCAATCGCGTTTACGAACGCGTCCGGGGCTGGAGCGCCACCACACTTGGCGGCATCTCGGGCAGCCCCGACATGGAACTCGCGCCCAGTGTCACGGGCGACGGCACGGTGGCGATCCGGCAGGTCGACCACCACGGCCGGTTCACGGCCGCCGCCGGCCATCGGCTCTACACCGCGCGGGCCTATCCACGCGAATACTGGAACCGCACAGCGTTTACCTGCGAGCCGACGGGCCACATCGTGGCCACGTTCCAACTTATGCCGCAGGGCGCTGCCTTCCGCAGCCGGATGGCCTGGGACCTGGTCGCCAGCGACGACGAATGGACGGCGCCGATCCAGGCCGAGGTCGGCCCCGACGGTCAGGTGTGGGTGATCGACTGGTACAACTTCATCGTTCAGCACAATCCCACGCCGGCCGGCTTCGAGACCGGCAAACGCGGGGCTTATGTCACGCCGCTCCGCGACAAGACGCACGGCCGCATCTGGCGGGTGGTGCATGACGCCGCCCCCTCCACGTCCCGGAAGTCGCTCGCGGACGCCTCGGCCGACGAACTCGTTGCCGCCCTCACCGACGACAACATGTTTTGGCGGGAGCGGGCCCAGCGGAAGCTCGTCGAGCGGGCCGCGAGCCGCCCCGACGGTGGCCGCGACGTCGTGCCCGCGCTCATCAAACTCGTGGAGAATTCCTCCGTCGATGCGATCGGGCTGAACCCCGGCGCGATCCACGCGATCTGGACGCTCCGCCAGTTGGGCGCCCTCGAGGGCCCGCAGGCCGATTCGCTCGCCGTGGCCCGCGTGCAGTCGGCTCTCCTGCATCCGTCCGCCGGCGTCCGCATGAACGCCGTGAAGGGGCTGCCTCGCGACGCCGGGGCGTTGCACAAGCTGAGCGGCTCCGGCCTCACCGACGATCCCGCGCCGCTCGTGCGGCTGGCCGTGCTCGAGTCGCTCGGCGAATGGGCGCCGTCGCCCGAGGCGGCCGCGGTCGTGACGACCATGCTCGCCGATCCGCGCACGCTCGCCGA
Organism: Planctomicrobium piriforme; assembly: GCA_945861585.1. GTDB lineage: Bacteria > Planctomycetota > Planctomycetia > Pirellulales > UBA1268 > RGVT01. Next base: position 19,390 of record CAMAVC010000065.1, on the reverse strand, counting down.
TCCCGTCCTCGCCGACGCGGCCACGAGCGCCGCGGCCGTTCAGGCCGCGGGCGTGCTGCCCACGCTTCTCTCAGCGCAGCCGGCCGACGCAAAGCCGTCGCCGGCCAAGCTCGTGCTTGTCGAGCGGGTGGCCGAGCATGTGGCCCGCGGGGCGGAAGGCGCCGCCGTGGCCGCCGTGCTCGTGCAGCTCCCCGACGCGCCGCAGCCCGTCGCCATCGCCGCGCTCGCGGGCCTGGTCCGCGGCTGGCCCAAGGGCACGCCCGCGGCGCTCGGCCCCGAGGCCGATGCGGCCCTCGTGAAGCTCGTCGATACGCTGCCAGGAAACGTGCAGGGCCAGGTGGTCACGCTCGCCCAGCACACCGGCAGCACCGCGCTCGACTCGCGCATCGGCCGGATCAGCGACGCCCTCGTGGCCACCATCGACGATGCCGACGCGCAGGATGCCGACCGCATCTCCGCCGCCGAGCGGCTCGTGCAGCTGCGGCCGGCCGACGCGAAGGTCGTCGATCTCGTCATGCAGCGGGTCGGCGGCAAGGCCAGCCCCGAGATGTCTGCCGGCCTGATCGCGGCGCTCGGCAGGTCATCGGCAGCCGAGGCGCCGACGGCGATCCTCGATCGGCTCGCGTCGTTCACGCCGCCCGTCCGCGACACGGCGGTGCGCACGATCCTCGCCAACCGCGACTGGGCGGCGACGCTCGTGGACCGGCTCGAGAAGCGACAAGCCAATCTCGGCGACATCCCGATCACGGAGCGGACAAAGCTCACAGACCATCCGGATCGCAAGGTGCGCGACCGCGCGAAGAAGATCCTTGCCGCCGGTGGCGGCCTGCCGAACGCCGACCGCCAGAAGGTGATCAACGAGATCCTGCCCGTCGTGGCGAAGGGGGGCGACGCGGCCCGCGGCAAGCTCCTCTTCAAGGAGCAGTGCGGCAAGTGCCACATGCATTCGGGCGAAGGGGGCAAGGTGGGCCCCGAGCTCACCGGCATGGCCGTCCATCCGGCCCACGAGCTCCTGATCCACATCCTCGACCCCAATCGCTCCGTCGAGGGCAACTACCGCGCCTACACCGTCACGAGCGACGACGGCCGCGTGATGACCGGCCTCCTCGCCGCCGAGAGCAAGACGGCGATCGAACTCGTCGATGCCGAAGGCAAGCGGGTGGCGATCCAGCGGGCAGAGATCGACGAATTTCAGCCGTCGCCGAATTCGCTCATGCCGGTGGGCTTCGAGAAGCAGATTAAGCCCGAGGGCTTTGCCGACCTGCTGGCCTTCCTCACGAAGCGGGGCACGTTCGTGCCGCTCTCGCTCGAGAAGGTGGCCACCGCCGTGAGCACGAAGGGCATGTTCACCAACGAAAACAACGAAGCCGAGCGGCTCGTGTTCCCCGACTGGGGGCCCAAGACCGTCCAGGGTGTGCCGTTTTCACTCATCGATCCGCAGGGGAGCCGCGTGCCCAACGTCGTGATGCTCCACGGGCCGCAGGGCTCCCTGCCGCAGAAGATGCCCAAGAGCGTGTCGCTCTCGATGGGCTCGCCAATCAAGGCACTCCACATCCTCGGCGGTGTCGCCGGCTGGGGCTTCCCCGCCGGCGGCAAGGGGTCGACGTCGATGATCGTGCGGTTCACGTATCAAGACGGCAAGACGGAGGACCACGCGCTCGTCAACGGCGAGCACGTGGCCGACTACATCCGCCGGGTCGATGTGCCGGGGAGTGAGTTCGCGTTCGATCTCGCCGGGCGTCAGCTCCGTTCGCTGAGGGTGAGCCCGCATCGTCCCGACGGAATCGTGTCGATCGACCTGGTGAAGGGCAACGACGCCACGGCCCCGATCGTGATGGCTCTCACGGCCGAGATGCCGTGATACAACGGCGGCATGCCCCGCCCCTCCCGAAAACCGCCGCCATGCCCGCACCGCGTGGCCGTCGTCATCGAGGCGTCGAACGCCTATGCGCGAGGGCTCCTCGCCGGCATCCATCGGCATGTCCGCGAGCATGAGCCGTGGACGATCTTCCTACAGGAACACGGCCGCGGTGCCCCGCCCCTGCAGGCGCTCGCCCGCTGGCAGGGCGACGGTGTGATCGCCCGGATCGAAACAGAGGCCGTCGCCCGCACGCTCGACGCGCTGCGCCGCCGGCACAAGCTGGCGATCGTCGACGTGAGCGCAGGCCGCCTGCTCGATGACGTGCCGTATGTGGAGACCGACGACGCCGCGATCGCCCGGCTCGCCGCGGAGCACTTCGTGGAGCGCGACTTCCGCCACTTCGCGTTCCTCGGCGACGACCGGTTTCGCTGGAGCGACAATCGGCGTGATGCGTTCCGTGCGACCGTAGAGTCCCGCGGCCGTACCGTTTCCGTGTTCGATCGCGGAACGGCGCGGCGCGGCCAGCGCGTCGATGACGACGAGAGCATAGAACGCTGGCTCGCCGGGCTGCCCAAGCCGCTCGCCCTGTTCGCCTGCTACGACATCCGTGGCCGGCAGGCCCTCGACGCCTGCCGTCGGGCCGGCATCGCCGTCCCCGACGAGGTGGCCGTGCTCGGCGTGGATGACGACGAACTCCTCTGCGGCCTCTCCACGCCGCCGCTGTCGAGCGTGATCCCCGATTCGAGAGGCGCCGGCCGGCTCGCCGCCGCGATCCTGGAGCGACTCATGCAGGGCAAGCGACTGGAGGCCGACGAGTGGCTGCTCCCGCCCCTCGGCATCGCCACGCGGCAGAGCAGCGACGTGCTCGCGATCGACGATCCCGTCGTGGTGGCCGCCGTACAGTTCATCCGCGCACGGGCCTGCATGGGGATCAAGGTTCAGGACGTCGTGCGCGAGCTCGGCATCTCGAGGCGAATCCTCGATGCTCGATTCGCAGCCCGGGTGGGCCACACGCCCCACGAGGAGATCGCGCGGCAGCAGTTTCGGCGGGTCGAACAACTCCTCGCGGAAACGGATCTCCCCCTGGCCACGATCGCCGAGCGCTGCGGCTTCCGGCATGCGGAATACATGACCGTGGCCTTCACCCGCCGGCACGGCCTGCCGCCGAGCCGCTGGCGCGACGCCTGCCAGGCATGACCTGCGGGGGCAACATGGGCAAGGGTCGGAGTCGTATCGCACCGGACTTCCGCCTTGTTCGCTTCGCCGTCGGGCGGTACGGTTCGGCACCCCTCTGGAGGACGACCATGCCACGCCGCCGCACCACGCCCGCCTGCGCCGCTGGATGCGAGCCGCTTGAAGCTCGTCACATGCTCACCGCGGGATACGTGAGCAGCACCTGGTCGCTCGTTGGCACCGATGCCGACGACTCGATCGTGGTCGATCGCGACCCCGCCCAGCCCGGCGTCCTCCGGGCCATGATCAACGGTGTCATCGTGGGCACGCGGACGGAGCCCCAGATCCGCTGGCTGAAAATCCACGGGCTCACGGGCGACGACACAATCACCGTAAACATCCCCGGAAATGCCCGCATCCGCACCCACGCCTTCGGGAACGCCGGAAATGACACGATCACCGGTGGCGACGGCGACGACCTGCTCGTGGGCGGCGTGGGAGACGACGCGCTCGTCGGCGGCCGTGGCCGCGACCTGCTCCGCGGCGATGGCGGTGCCGACGCGCTCACGGGCTCACTCGGTGACGATAGCCTGCTCGGCGGCCGAGGGCGCGATACACTCCGCGGAGGTGGCGGCCGCAACACGCTCGTGGGGGGAGCCGACCGTGACGTCGTGTTCGGCACCCTGGGAACCGACATCGCCATTCTGACGGCCGGTGAACGCCTCATCGGCAACGAGAGCACCAATCCACTTCGACCCGTCGATGATCTGGACGCGCTCCGGCAGTGGTATGTGGACACCGCGCTGGCACGATTCGACGGCTGGTATGGCCGGATCCTCCCCGGTGGTCCCGACGGTCCTGTCGTGGTGACAGACCCCGTGTTCGGATTGCCGACGGCCGTCACCGCATCGTTGGGCAACGTACCCGCCACCAGTGGCCGGCCGGCCGGGTCGGCGGACTTCACGGGCACGAACAACCAGACCGCGGGCGTCGACGAAGGCGACCGCGTGAAGACCGACGGCTCGCACCTGTTCGTGCTGGCCGGGGACGGTGTCGACGTGATCACGGCTTCACCGGCCTCCGGTCTCCAGACCGCGTCGCACATCACTACGCCTGGACAGGAGCGGGCTCTCTTCCTGAGCGGCAGCCGTCTGACGGTGGTGTCGCAGGAATACGAGTGGCTCGGCCCCCCTGGCCCGCTCGAGCCCGTGGTGGTCGGGAGCGAGCCGGCGGAAGCGGCCACGGCATCCGTGGTGATCGGTTGCTGGTGGGGCTTCGGCCGGCCGCAGGTCGTGGTGACCGTGATCGACGTCAGCACCCCCGCGGCGCCCGTGATCCTCGAAACGACCAGGCTTGACGGCACGTTCGTCGACGGCCGCGACGTCGACGGCCGCCTGTCGATCGTGACCCAGGCCGAGGTCGACATCCCCTGGCCGACGCTCGTGCCGACGGCCGATGGCCAGGCCTACGAGGGCCGCGATGCCTTCCGGGCCCGCGTCGAGGCCGCGTGGTCCGCCGACGTGCTTCCCGGCTGGACCTCGACCGCGACCGGTGCCGAGGCGGTGGGCGGCATGCTCGTCGCGCCGGGCCGGACGTACGTGCCGATCGATCCCGATGCCGCCACGATCTTCACGATTTCGTCGTTCGACGTGCTCGATGCAGCAGCCGGCCCCGATGCGGCCACTTCGGTTGCCGGCGTGGCGGGCACGCTCTACGCCTCACGGGACAGCCTCTATGTGTCGGCGACGGAGTTCGGCAACTGGTGGGACCGTGGCGACTCGCTCACGACGACCAACATCTACAAGTTCGATCTCGGGGCCGGCGGTGCGGCGCTCGCAGCGATGGGAGCCGTGCCCGGCGTCGCCCTCAATCAATTCGCCTTCGACGAGGATGCCGCCGGCTTCCTCCGAGTCGCCACGACGACGTGGGGCGTCGGCGACTCGGCAAACCACGTGTTCGTACTCGACACCCGCGATGGCAATCTCGACACCGTCGGCAGCGTGCGGGACCTGGCCCCGGGCGAACGCATCTTCTCCGTCAGGTTCATCGGCGATCGCGGCTACGTGAGCACCTTTCGCCAGATCGATCCACTGTTTGTGATCGATCTGTCCGACGCCGCCGCGCCCCACGTGACGGGGGAACTGAAGGTGCCCGGATTCTCATCCTACCTTCACCCGCTCGACGCCACGCACCTGCTCGGGATCGGCCGCGACGTCGATCCCACCACGGGCACGGTGCTCGGCCTGCAACTTTCCGTGTTCGACGTCTCGGATGCCTCGCAGCCCGAACGAACTGCGACGTACACATTCCCCGGAAACTCCTGGGACTCGTGGTCGGCGGCCCAGTGGGATCACCGGGCCGTGTCGTGGTTCGGCGAGCGCGGCGTGCTCGCCCTCCCCATCCAGGAAGGCGGCTGGTCCGCTGCGAGCAACAGCCTCGCCGTGTTCCAGATCGATGTCGGCGCGACCGACTCCATCGCTCGCGTGGCCACCATCGTTCACGACACGAACGTCGATCGCAGCGTGCGGATCGGCACCTTCGTCTACTCGATCGCCGCGGGCGACGTGCAGGTGCACTCGTTCGACGACCTCGGCACACCCGTGGCCCGCGTGCCGCTGACCGGCTGGCGTGGGGAAATTGCCGCCCCGGGCACGATCTCAGTGCTCCTCTGATCGACGTCGCTGCCGACCGCTCGTGATCAGGCTATAGTCGTGTCGATGGTCTTACGACGTCACTGCTTCGCCGCGTGGTGCATTCTGCTCTCGGCAGCGACGGCAAGCGCCGCTCCGCCGCTCCGCATCGGCATGGAACTCTCCTATCCGCCGTTCGAGATGACCGACCCGCAAGGCCGGCCCACGGGCGTGAGCGTGCGGCTCGCCGAGGCCCTCGGCACGCATCTCGGCCGCGAGATCGTGATCGAGAACGTCGCCTTCGACGGCCTCATCCCGGCGCTCAAGACCGGCAAGATCGACTGCATCATCTCCTCGCTCACGGCCACCCCGGAGCGGGCCCGCGCCATCGCCTTCTCGGAGCCCTACCTGAAGACGGGGCTCGCGCTCCTCGTAGGCATGCACTCGCCGGTGCGCTCGGCCGCCGATCTCGACGTGCGCGGCCGCACCATCGCCGTGAAAAAAGGCACCACGGGCCATCAGTATGCGGCCACTTCGCTCAAACAGGCCCGCGTGCTCGTGCTCGACAAGGAGGCGGCCGCCGTCATGGAGGTGGCGCAGGGCAAGGCCGACGCCTTCCTCTACGACTCCCTCTCCGTGTTTCGCAACCAGCGCCGCCATCCCGACACGACGCGGGCCATCCTGCAGCCCTTCCGCGAAGAAACATGGGCCATCGGCCTTCGCCCGGGCGACGACGAACTTCGTCGCCAGATCAACGAGTTCCTCGAAGCCTTCCGCGCCGCTGGCGGCTTCGAGCGGCTGGGCGACGAGTTTCTGCCCGAAGAGAAGAAGGCATTCAAGGAACAGGGACTGCCCTTCTACTTTTGACACCTCGTTGGGTAGGCACCGGCTCGGGGTTACCCCGTACCGTCTCGCCGGACGTTCGCCTCCGCCCTCCAGGCTACGGCTCACTCGGATTTGCCTGCGCTGCGCCATCCATGGCTCCGCTGGTCAAATACGCCGTCTCAACGGCAGGGGTAACCCCGAGCCTCCCGGATTCGTAGGCGGCAAAAACTTTCGGCGGAGCCGGTCGGTGGGCACGCGCAGAAGAAGGGAGTCCTTGAGGACTATGGGCGTCTGATCAAAACCCACGAGTTGTGTACTCTCAAGACGACCGGATTCGAGCATGCCTACCGCCGGCTCCGAATGCGGGCGGTCATCGCCTGCCGTCCTCTCCGGCGAGACGGTACGGGGTAACCCCGAGCCGTGTTGGCAGAGTTGAGGTAAGCCAAATCGCAACCGTCCTCCGAACGCTGAAATTGCGTATGCTTTCTCCTATTATGCCGCGTTGGCTCGCTCATCTGCTCGTCGTCGTCGCGTTCGCAGCGCTCATCGCCGTGGCGTTCGCCCGCGTGAACTATGCGTGGAACTGGGCCGGGGTCTGGGAGTATCGGCAGAAGTTCGTGCAGGGGTGGCTCACCACGGTGGGGCTCAGTCTTGCTTCCCTCGTCGCCAGCACGCTGATCGGCGCTCTCGCCGCCCTCTGCCTGGCGTCGCGGCGACCGCTCGTCGAGGCCGTCGGCCGGGTGTACGTGGAGCTGATTCGGGGCACGCCGTTGCTCGTGCAGCTGCTCATCGGCTTTTACGTGATCGCGAGCGCCGTGGGGCTCGAAAACCGGTTCGTCGTGGGTGTGCTCGTGCTCTCGCTCTTCAGCGGGGCCTACATGGCCGAGATCTTCCGTGGCGGCCTCGCCGCGATCCCGCAGACCCAGCGTGACTCGGCCCGGGCGATCGGGCTCACGCCCTGGCAGACGCTCCGGCTCGTGATCCTGCCCCAGGCCTTGAGGCTCGTGCTGCCGCCGGTCGCCGGGCAGTTGGTGTCGCTGATCAAGGATTCGTCGCTGCTCTCCGTGATCGCGATCTCGGAATTCACGCTCGCCGCACAGGAGGTGAACGCGTTCACCTACTCCACGCTCGAAAGCTACCTGCCGCTGGCGGCCGGCTATCTCGTGCTCACGCTGCCACTGTCGGCGCTGTCGCGGTGGCTCGAGTCGCGAGTCAGGTTCGAAGCCTGATCATGAAACTCGACGTTCGTGACCTCGTGCAGCAATTCGACGGCACCACCGTGCTCGACCGGCTCACGGTTTCGACCGGTGACATCCAGGCGCTCGTCCTCGTCGGCCCGTCCGGGGGCGGCAAGTCGACGCTGCTGCGGATCCTCGCCGGGCTCGACGTGCCGACGGCGGGCAGCGTCGCCTTCGATGGCCGGCCGCTTCCTCGCGACGAGGCCGCCCTGCGCGACTACCGAAAGACCGTGGGTACGGTGTTCCAGGCCTACAATCTGTTTCCGCATCTCTCGGCGCTCGACAACCTTCTGCTGCCGCTCATCCACGTGCATGGCCTCTCCCCTGCCGCAGCCCGCGACCGCGTGCGCGAGCCGCTCGAGCGGTTCCAGCTCGCCGCGCACGCTCACAAGCGGCCGGCGGAGCTCTCCGGCGGCCAGAAGCAGCGGATCGCGATCCTGCGGGCGCTCGTCGTGCGGCCGCGCCGGCTGTTTTTCGATGAGCCCACCTCGGCACTCGATCCCGAGATGACGGCCGAGGTGCTGGAAATGATCGGCGAACTCAAGGCCCTGGGTACGCAATTCGTGCTCGTGACGCATGAGATGGGCTTCGCCCGCCGCGTGGCCGACGAGCTGGCGTTCATCGGCGACGGGCGTGTCCTCGCCCACGGCTCGGCTGAGGAGATCTTCGATCGCTGTGCCGTGTCTCGCGTGCGTGATTTCTTCGGGAGGATTCTTGCATGACTGCCTCTACCAACGCGTTCCTCGGGGCCCTCGTTGCCGACGCCATGGCGATGCCCGTGCACTGGTATTACGACCAGCGTGCCCTGCTCCGCGACTACCCCGAGTTCGCCGCCGGCGATCCCGCGGCGTTCATCCCGCCGCGGAGCCCGCATGCCGACAGCATCCTCTGGCGGTCGAGTTACACGCCGCTCAACGAGAAGGGGGAGATTCTCCACGACCAGGCCAAGTACTGGGGCCAGCGCGGCATCCACTACCACCAGTTTCTCCGAGCGGGCGAAAACACGCTCAACTATCAGCTCGCGATCGAACTCGCGGCGCTGGTGCATCGCGAAGGCAGCTACGATCCGGAAGCCTGGCTCGATCGCTACGTGTCATTCATGCGCACGCCGGGCACGCACCGCGACACGTATCTCGAGGAGTATCACCGCCATTTCTTCACGAACCTCGCGTCCGGCCGCAAGCCGATCAGCTGCGGCGTGCGCGACGTGCACATCGGCGGCCTCGTGCCCGTGTCGGCGCTCGTGGCGGCGCTGGGGCCGACCTCTCCCGACCTGCGGCGCATCGTGCGGCTGCACGTGAGCCTCACGCACAAAGACGACGAAGTGCTCGAAGCCGCCGATGCCCTCACCCGCATGCTCGTGCGGGTGTGCGCCGGCGAGGATCTCCGCGGCACGATCCTCGAAGAAGGCCGCGACTGGATCTCGGAGGCAAAGGTACGACGGTGGGAAAAGGAGCCCGACCATGCAGTCGTCGGGGGTGTGCTCTCCTCGGCCTGCTACATCCCCGACGCCTTCCCCGCGGCCCTCTACCTGGCCTGGCGGCACGCCGGGGATTTCGCCGCCGGCGTGGCGTCGAATGCCCGCGTCGGAGGCGACAACTGCCACCGTGGTGCCGTGGTCGGCTCGCTGCTCGGGGCATCTTCATCGATTCCTCACGGGCTTCTCGAAGGGCTGGCTGCCCGTGGTAGAGTTGGGGAGATTTTCCGCTCCGGCCCTGAGAGCTTTGTCACTGCATGAACCCTGCCGCCAGCCTGTCGGAATCGCCCGCTCCTCCGGCATTCGCGGCGCTCGGCCGGCCGCTCGTTCCAACCAGGACGCCGCTGTTGTCGGGTGCCGATCCGGAGGCGAAGAGGGCGGAACTGCGCCGCTACTTCCACCAGACGTGCGAGCTCTACGAGGGGCTGTTGTCGCTGATCCGCGACGACGCATCGTATTACGAGCGGCACGAGCCGCTTCGGCACCCGCTCATTTTCTACTTCGGCCACCCGGCCGTGTTTTACGTCAACAAGCTGATCGCCGGCCGGCTGATCCAGGCCCGGATCGATCCGCATCTGGAGTCGATGTTCGCGGTCGGTGTCGACGAGATGTCGTGGGACGACCTCAATGCGACCCATTACGACTGGCCGTCGGTCGGCACCGTGCGGGACTACCGCCGCGAGTTACGAACTCGCATCGACGCCTTCATCCAGTCCATGCCGCTCGAACTGCCGATCCGGCAAGACTCTCCCGCATGGGTGATTCTGATGGGCATCGAGCACGAGCGGATTCACCTCGAAACCTCGAGTGTGATCATGCGGCAGATGCCGCTCGACGAACTGCGGCGCGGCGCGGAACTCTCGGACGAGGAACGCCGGCTCTGGGCCTCGTGCCCCGCGCACGGCACCCCGCCGCCCAACGAATGGCTCCCCGTGCCGGCCACGACCGTCCAACTCGGCAAGCGCACGGACGACGAGACGTACGGCTGGGACAACGAGTACGGCACTGACGAAGCCCACCTGCCGGCATTCCGGGCGGGGCGTCGGCTCGTCTCGAACGCCGAGTTCCTGGAGTTCGTGGCCGCCGGTGGCTACCGCGACGACACCCTCTGGACTGATGAGGGCCGCGGCTGGCTGCACTACACACGGGCTGAGCATCCGAAATTCTGGATGCCCCGGGGCGCTGGCTATGTGCAGCGGAACCTCCTGGAAGAAGTCTCCTTGCCGCTCGACTGGCCCGTGGAAGTGAACTGCCTCGAGGCCCAGGCCTACTGCGCGTGGCTCGCCGGCCGCACCGGGGAGCACGTGACGTTGCCGACGGAGGCGCACTGGCAGGCCCTCCGCGAGCGCGTGCCGGGCGACCAGCCCACGTGGACGCGGGCCCCCGGCAACATCAACCTCGAACACTTCGCGTCGAGCTGCCCCGTGACGATGTTCCCGCAGGGCGACTTCTGCGACGTGGTCGGAAACGTGTGGCAATGGACGCGCACGCCGATCATGCCGTTCAAGGGATTCGAGGTGCATCCGCTGTACGACGACTTCTCGGTGCCGACGTTCGACGGTCGCCACAACCTCATCAAGGGCGGGTCGTGGATCTCCACCGGCAACGAGGCGCTCGCCAGCGCCCGCTATGCGTTCCGCCGGCACTTCTTTCAGCACGCCGGATTCCGGACGATCATCGAGGAGCCCGGCAACGCGGCCGTGACGGCGGGATCGCGGCTGTATGAAACCGACCAGCTCGTCACACAGTATCTCGACTTTCACTACTTCGATGCCCTCTCGGGCGGCGCCGGCTCCACGCCCCTCGGCGTGCCGAATTTTCCGCAGGCCTGCGTGGCGGCCATCGTTCCCCACGTTTCGGCCGCGCGGCGCGAACGCTGCCTCGACATCGGCTGCTCCGTCGGTCGCTCGGCCTTCGAGCTAGCGCGGTACTTCGCCCATGTCGACGCGATCGACTTCTCGGCCCGCTTCATCCAGGCGGGCGTCCGCCTGCAGCACGGCGACGAGGTGCACTACGAGGTGCCGATGGAAGGCGAGCTCACCGCCTCGCGGGCGATCACGCTCGAGCGGCTCGGCCTCGCCGACGTCGGCGGCCGGGTGGCCTTCCTCCAGGGCGACGCTTGCAACCTCAAGCCGCTGTTCACGGACTACGACCTCGTCTTCGCCGGCAATCTGATCGATCGGCTGTACGACCCGGCGCTGTTCCTCACGGCGATCGCAGCCCGTATCCGGGCCGGCGGGCATCTCGCGATCACGTCGCCCTACACGTGGCTCGAGGAATACACCGCGAAGGCGAAGTGGATCGGCGGCCGACGCGAACACGGCGAACCGCTCTCGACGTTCGCGGGGCTGTCGCGAGCGCTCGAACCATCGTTCATGCTCGTTGCCCGCGAGGACATCCCCTTCGTGATCCGCGAGACCGCCCGCAAACACCAGTACTCGATCGCCGAGTTGACGATCTGGCGAAAGCAACCGGATGCTCGTCGCTCCACCGAGTGATCACCTCCTTCGTGTCCCACGATGCCCCCCGCCCCATTCGATCCCTGTAAGCAGTGGCTCGGCATCGACGCCGTCGATCTCGTCGATCCGCGCCGTGTGCTCGGGATCAGACCGGCCGAGACCGACGCGGCGACCGTCAGCCGCGCCGCGGCAGCCAGGCTCGAGAGGCTGCGCACCGTCGATCCGGGGCCGTTTGCCGTCGCCCACCAGGCACTCGTCAAGCGCGTGATCGAGGCCCGCGACGGGATCCTCGCCGAACTCGCAGCCCCGGCTCAACTGGCCCCTGCCCCGGGGGACCGGCTCTCGATGCCCCCGCCACCAGGCGGCGCGCCGGCACCGCGGCCGGGCCCCACGGTGCCGCGTGTGCCACCCGTTCCCACCGTTCCACGGCCGGCCGCGGCCGGCGCGGCCTGGCCCGATGCAGACGGCGGTTCGGCATCACCGGCACCCGCCATCGAGATTCGCCGGCAGGTCGTGTACCGCAAGAAGTCGAGCGGCAGCGGTGTGCTTCTGCTTCTGATCGCGGGCCTCGCCGCGGCCGCTGGCGGCCTGTATTGGTACAAGTTTCGAGCGCCCCCGGCCGCGGCCAAGCGCCCAGCCGCTGATATGGCAATGGTCGAGGAGCGTCGCCCCGAGCCGGAGCCAACAGCGGAGCCGGAGCCAACTCCGAAGCCGAAGCGGAAGCCGAAGCCACGGCCGGAGCCGGAGCCCGCTCCACAGCCGGAGCCCGCTCCAGAGCCGGAGCCCCCGGCTCCCAAGGCTCCAGAGCCGGAACCCCCGGCTCCCAAGGATGATCCCCAGAAGATCGAAGTCTCGCTGCGCGGGGTCGCGGAGTCGCTCCGCACAGCCGAGTTTGCGGCCGCCGCCGAGGCTGCGAAGGAGGCCGCTGCGGCAGCCAAAGCGAAGGCCTCACGCGAGCGTGTCGAGCGCTGGACCGAACTGGTCACGTTCGCCAAGGGATTCGCCGACTACCGCAATCAGGCACTCGCAGCCGTCACGCCGGGCGTTGAATTCGACATCGATGGCAAGAAAATCATCGTGGTCGAGATTGATGACGAGAAATTTGTCTATCGCTTCGCCGGCAAGAATCGGACGACCCCCCGCAATCGCATTCCGGGCGGCATTCTGATGGCGATCGTGACTGGGTGGTTCGACCAGAACCCGGCGAACGATCTCTTCATCGGCGCCTACCACGCCACGAAGGAGGAGCCCGACTTCGACAAGGCCCGGGAATGCTGGGAGCGGGCCGCATCCCGCGGCGCCGACGCCTCCCTGCTGCTGCCGCTCCTCGACGACCCCCTCCTCGCTGGCCCCGAGTCTCCCGAGTAGGACAGGCTTTAGCCTGTCTCTTTCTTCTCACCACACCGCGTCCAAAATCGGCCGCAGGCGGGCAGGATCGAGTTCCACCGGATTGCCCCGCATGCTGGCGCCGCCCGAGTTGTCGGCCAGCCAGGCGATGCGGTCGCGAGCCAGGCCGACCTCGGACAATCGCTCGGGCACGCCTGCTTCGCGGCACAGCTGCTCGATCCTGCCGACGAACGCCGCCGCGCACGTGCTGTCGTCGCCGGCTGCAGCCTGATCGACCGCACGTTCGAGCGCGGCCAGGTCGTGGACGGCGGCGGCGGCGTTGACCCGCAGGGCCACCGGCAGCATGAGGGCGCAGGCCACGCCGTGCGGCGTGCCGCATTCGATGCCGAGCGCCGCAGCCACGCCATGGGCCATGCCCAGGCCGGAATTGGTGAGAGCGACGCCCGAGACGAACGCGGCGTGGCTCATCGCGGCTCGGGCCTGGAGGTCGTTTGGATCGGCGAGGAGCCGCGGCAACGCTTCGAGCGCGCGAGGGAGCGCCTCGAGCACCAGGGCCCGTGGCACGGGCCGGGCAAACCGGCAGATGAACGACTCGATCAGTTGCGTGATCGCGTCGAGCCCCGCAGCGGCCGTCGTCGCCCGCTCACATCCCGCGCCCAGGGCAGGATCGATGATCACGGCCCGAGGCACCATGAGCGGGCTGCGCATGCTCTTCTTGAAACGCCGCCGTGGGCACGAGATCACGGCGTTGCGGGTCGCCTCGGCGCCTGTGCCTGCCGTCGTGGGAATCGCGACGACCGGGAGCGGCCAGCGGGTGATCGAGCGGGTGCCGACCCCTTCGAGATGGTCGGTCACAACCGCCTCGAGATCGTGGGCCGTGGCCCGCGCGAGATCGCAGTTGGTGGCCAACGCGGCCACGGCCTTGGCGAGGTCGATCGCCGCCCCGCCCCCCACCGCGACGACCACGGTGCCGGCATGGCTCTCAGACGGCACACCGGCGAGGGCCGTCGCCACCTGCACGACCGTCGGCTCGCCGTCCGTCGTGGCGATCACCCGGTGCTCGATCCCCGCGACAGCCAGGCTCGCCTCGAGGCCGGGCCGCGCCGGCGAGTCGAGCAGGCTTCGGCGGCCGCCCACGAGCCAGACACGGTGGCCGAGAAGGCCGACGATCGCGCCGATCTCCGCCACCCGTCCGACGCCGAAGCGCACGATCGGCGGCAGGGCGAGGTCGTATTCCAACGACTGTTCCGGAGCAGGTCGTTGCGATTGCATGGGCGCCGTGGTCACTCGGGCGGGGCTCCGGCAGGGACGCGGTGTTCGACTACACTCTAGCGGATGCCGCCCTCCATTCCCGCCCTCGACATGCCGCCGTGCCCTGGCCCGGTTCGTGGCACGATCCTTCCACCAGGCTCCAAGAGCATCACCAATCGAGCGCTCGTGTGCGCGGCCCTCGCCCGCGGCACGAGCCGTCTCTCTGGCGTGCTCGACAGCCAAGACACCCGCGTGATGGCCGGCGGCCTGGAGGCGCTCGGCATCATGCTGGAGGCCGACTGGCCGCGCGGCGTCGTCGAAGTGACCGGAGCGGCGGGCTCGATCCCCGCGGCCAGCGCCCAGATTGACTGTGCGGCCAGCGGCACGACGATGCGGTTTTTATCGGCCATCTGCGGCCTCGGGCATGGCACCTACCGGCTCGACGGCACGGCCCGCATGCGGCAACGGCCGATCGACGACTTGTTGACGGCGCTGCGCAGCCTCGGCGTGGACGCCGTGGCCGAGAGCCCCGGTGGCTGCCCGCCCGTCGTGATCCACTCGCACGGCATCTCGGGCGGCAGAGCCGTGGTCGCCGGGGGCACGTCGAGCCAGTTCGCCAGCGGCCTCGCAATGGCCGCCCCGTGCTCCGTGAAGGGCCTCGAGATCGAATTCTCGGGCCGGCTCGTGTCGCTGCCGTATCTGGAGATGACCCGCCGGGTGATGGCGGCCTTCGGCGCCGCATGCGACGCCATCGACGAACGCACGTGGCGGATTCCGCCCAGTGGCTATGCAGCGTGCGACTATGCGATCGAACCCGACGCATCCGCAGCGAGTTACTTTTTCGCCGCGGCCGCCATCACCGGTGGCGACGTGACCGTGACCGGCCTCTCACGGCGCAGCATGCAGGGCGATATCGCCTTCTGCGATGCTCTCGAGCGCATGGGCTGCGAGGTGGAATGGAACGAGACGGGCCACGGATCGACGACGGTCCGCGGCCGCGCCGCCCGTGGCATCGACATCGACATGAACGCGATCAGCGACACGGTGCCGACCCTCGCGGTCGTCGCCCTGTTCGCCGACGGCCCCACGACGATCCGCAACGTGGCCCACATTCGCGACAAGGAAACCGACCGCATCGGCGACCTCGCCCGTGAACTGCGGCGGCTCGGCGCCGATGTCGACGAATCCGCCGACGGGCTGCGGATCACTCCCCGCCCCCTGCATCCGGCCGCCATGGCGACCTACGACGACCATCGGATGGCGATGAGCCTGGCGCTGGCGGGACTGCGAGTGCCCGGCCTGCGGATTCTCGACCCTGCCTGCGTCGGCAAGACGTTTCCCGACTACTGGACGCGATTAGCGCACATGGCCCGCCTCGACACGGCCGGATGGCAGCCGTTCGTCGGGAAGTGACGGCCTGCCGGCCGCGGATCATTCGTGGGCGAGCCAGCCCGAGTCCACGCCCGGCGATTCTGCCGCCTGCTGCAGCGCCACCTCGGCGCGTTCGATCAAGTCCTCGACGCGACGATCCCGGCCCCCGATTCCGGCCGGCCCAGCCGACGGGTCGGTGGCGACGAATTTCCCGCCGCAGTGCTGGCAGTAGACGCGTTTGCCCAGCAGCGTCACGCCAATGTTCAGCAGCCGTCCACACACAGGGCAGCCCTGGTGGAAGAAGACCTGATTGCCGTGCGACTTCGTCATGGCTTCGCCGTTGGATGGAAGTGGTCGGGGAGTTCCAACCCTCCCAGGGGTGCAGTGTATGGCCGATCCCCCGGAGAGGCAATTGCAGCCTGCATGAGGATTTCAAGAGGCTGCCGCGACTCGTCCCGTTCACGGAAAACACGTAGACTCGGGGTGGTCGGGGAATAGCCCCGGGCCGATTCTTCACTTTCGATGAGCGTGCGATGCATCGCCCATGGCTGACGCCGATCATCATCATTTTTTGGTGCGTCACCACCACGTGGTTGGTGGTGGCGAAGATCCTTCCCTCGCTGCTCCCGGGATCCCCGCCCGGCTATCAGGCGCTCTATGCGTCGAACAATCGGCTCATTCCCGTGGCATGGGGCGTGGTGTGGAAAGACCGGCCTCTTGGCTGGGCGGTCAGTGAGTCGAGTCGAGACGACGATGGAGGCGTCGGCGTGGAGACGATTGTGCACTTCGAGCGGCTCCCGATCGATGAACTCCTGCCGGGCTGGATGAAGACGCTCGTCGGACGTGCTCTCGACGGCTCGGTGGTGTTCGATTTCGAGGCCCGGAGCAACCTGTCGATCGATGCCGAGGGTCAATTGCAGTCTTTTCATTCGACCGTGGATCTCCCCGGGCGTGTCGACAAGGTGGTGCTCGATGGAACGGTGGACGACGGCCACGTGAAGATCACGATCAAGGCCGGCGACTTGTCGTACGAGACCAGCCGGTATCTGCCGTCGCACGTGATGATCGGCGACGAGCTCTCGCCGCAGGCCACCATGCCGGGCCTCGCCCTGGGCAAGCGGTGGACCGTCCCCGTGTATAGCCCACTGCGGGGCGGCAAGGCGGCCCTCGAGGTCCTGCACGCGGAAGTCGTGGGTGAAGAAACGCTGTTTTGGGAGGATCGGCTCCTGCGGGTCGACCTCGTGGTCTACCGCGACGATCCTTCGGGCCATCATGAGCCGTGCTGCCGGATCTGGGTGGATCGCAGCGGCCGCGTGCTCAAACAAGAGAGCACGATCTTCGGCTCGACACTGACGTTTCTGCGGCGATCCGACGATGCCGCCGAGGGGCTCGCGCACAGCCTCCGGGCGGCCCCCGAACCCGCCCCCGAACCCTGACCGGGGCCTGACTCACACCATGATCGAGTTCGACCATGTGACGCGCACCTACGGCCCGAAGACGGCCGTCGCCGACCTGTCGCTCGCGATTCCGCGGGGCCAACTGTTCGCGCTGTTGGGGCCGAATGGCGCCGGCAAGACGACCACCATCAAGATGCTGGTGGGGCTCTTGCAGCCGTCGCGAGGCTCCGTGCGGGTCAGCGGCTTCGACCTCGTCAAGGATCCCCGCAACGCCCACCTGCACATCGGCTACGTGCCCGACGAGCCCACCCTCTACGACAAGCTCACCGGCCGCGAGTTTCTCTGGTTCATCGCCGACATGTTCGGCATGCCGAGGCATGTGGCGACTGAACGGATCGCCGCCGAGATCGATCACTTCGAACTCGCGGAGTTTGCCGACGACCTCGCTGAAAGTTATTCGCTCGGCATGAAGCAGCGGCTCGTGTTCGCCGCCTCGCTCCTTCATGCCCCCGACGTGCTCGTGCTCGACGAGCCGATGGTCGGTCTCGATCCCCGCAGCGTCAGAATCGTGAAGGACCTGCTCGCCGCCCACACGCGTGAGGGTATGACCGTGTTCATGTCGACCCACACGCTCGCGATGGCGGAGGAGATGGCCGATCGCGTCGGCATCATGGTCCGGGGCCAGTTGCGATTTCTCGGCACCGTGGCCGAACTCCGCGAGCAGATGGCGATCGAGTCCACGAGCCTGGAGCAGCTGTATCTCGAACTCACGAGCCCGCAGGCTGGCCGTGGAGATCGGGCACGATGACGCCACTCCACGCCGCGACGAGCCCTGCAACGGCGGCCACCCTCGACGGGCTCGCCGTGTCGTGCTGCAGGCTCCTGCCCGTGGATGCCGAATCCGGCCTGTTCCTCCGCCTGCGCACGCGGATCGCCCGGGCGCTCTGCACCACGATGCTCTCGACGGCGCGGCTCCGGCTGAGCCTGGTCGTGCTCCTGAGCGCGATGTTCTGGCTGTCGCTCTACGGCATCTTCGTGGAGGCGTTCACCTTCCTCGAAGCGCTGCATGCCGAGGTGATCTCGCTCCTCTTCAATGCGTTCTTCTCGTCGTTGATGGTGATGCTGGTGTTTTCGACCGGCATCCTCCTCTATGGCGGCATGTACTGTTCGCCCGAGTCACGGCTGCTGATGACGCTGCCAGCCCGCGAAGAGGCGATCTTTTCGCACAAGTTTCAGGAGGCGGTCTGGTTCTCGAGCTGGGGTTTCATCCTGCTCGGGAGCCCGATGCTCGTCGCCTACGGTGTGGTGCGCGATTCGCCCTGGACCTATTTCGCGCTTCTGCTGCCGTTCATGATCGCCTTCGTCGTCATTCCAGCCACGGTGGGCGGGATCTGCTGCATGGCGATGGTGGCATGGCTGCCGCGACTGCGGCTGCACGCCCTGTCGATCGCCCTGGCAACCGCGTGCGTGGCAACCCTCTGGCTGGCGTGGTCGACACTCTCGTCGGTGCGGGCCGACAGCATGTCGGCCGCGTGGTTCGAGCAGACCTTCTCCAGGCTGGCGATCACGGAGCAAAAACTGTTTCCGAGCTGGTGGCTCTCGAGCGGACTGCTCGAAGCCGCCCGGCGGGGCACCACCCGCGGGGAAGCCTGGGCAGCCTTCGCCGAGGCGGTCAAATTTCTCGCGCTCCTGGTCGCCAACGGCATGCTGCTGCAGCTGGTGGCGGGCTGGCTCGCCCGCCGGGCCTACCGCCTCGGGTTCAGCCAGCTCGTGAGCGAGGTGCCGGCCAGACGCCGGCGCCGAATCGGCTGGTTCGATGAAATGCTGGTCAACGCCGGGTCGAACGCGAGCAGGCCACTCCGGCTGCTGATCGTGAAAGACCTGCGGCTGTTTCGCCGCGACATCTCCCAGTGGTCGCAGTTTCTGATCTTCTTCGGCCTGCTCGGCTTTTATTTTTGGAATGTCCGCTCGTTCAACTACAACAACGCCTACGCATCGATGATCGGTTTTCTGAATCTGGCCGTCGTCGGGCTGATCCTCTCGACGTTCACGACGCGGTTCGTGTTTCCGATGATCAGCTTGGAAGGCCGGCGGTTTTGGATCCTGGGGCTCTTGCCCGTTCATCGCGATCACATCGTGTGGTCGAAGTTCTTGTTTGCGTTCCTGGGCGGCGTGCTCCCGTGCTGCGGCCTGGTGCTCCTCAGCGACGTGTTGCTCGGGCTGCCCCGGCACGTGATCCTGATCCACGAGGTGAGCTGCATCGTGCTGTGCATGGGCCTCTCGGGCATCGCCGTCGGCCTCGGCGCCCGGATGCCCGACCTGCGCGAAGTGTCTCCGTCGAAGATCTCCTCGGGCTTCGGA
>CAMAVC010000064.1 GCA_945861585.1 Planctomicrobium piriforme | reverse complement strand
CCGACTCCGTGGCCCTGTCCCACGCGGCAGGTGGCCGGGCCCGGAGGTTCTCAGTGGGCCTGCCACGCTCGACTCGCAGCGGAGCGGCGCGGCCGACCGCGGCCGATACCACCAGACCCGCCAGAAGCATGGTCATGATTTTGACGCAGCTCATCACGATGACCTCGACGCGGGGCAGATCGCTCCTTTCGATCATACGCCACTGGGCCGCCGGGCAGCGATGCCTGGCTCGCGATGCCCGGCTTTTTCTCGACCTTTTTCGGCTTGACCGGCACGGCTCGGCCCGTCACCCTCCCGCCCCGTTCCGGTTCCTTGAATGTCGCGAACCGCGGTTTTTTCGACCCCGTGGAGTCTGCCGTGATGACCTCGCCCGCCCCCTGCCCTGCGACCGCCCCGACGGCCCGCGCCTGGACCCTCTGGCTCGCCTGTTTCGCCGCTGGCTGCACGGTCCTCGCCACCATCGGCACGACCGGCTGCTCGGCGGGCGGTGGCTCCGGATCAGCCGCCATCGCGCCGGCCAAAGCCTCCGTCGTGGCGTTCCTCGACGCGATCAAGCGCGGCGACGACGCGGCTGCCAGCAGCATGCTCACGAAGGTCGCCCGGGCCAAGACGGAGGAGCTCGGCCTCTCGGTGGCCCCACCGGTGAATCCGACGGCCGCCTACTCGATCCGTGATTGCGAAGTCGTCAGTGAGGACGGCGACCTCGTCCACGTGGGGACGACCTGGACCGACACCGACGCCGATGGCTTCACGAGCACCGACAACGTGGTGTGGGTGGTGCGCCTCGACCCGGAGGGCTGGCGGGTGGTCGGCATGGCGATGCGAATCTTCGACGACATGCCGCCGCTGCTGCTCAACTTCGAGGATCCTGAAGACATGCTCGCCAAGCAAGAACTCGTGGCGACCGAACTCCAGAAGCGGGCGCAGCAGGCTGCCGCCAAGACCCAGGCGGAGCCCCGCACCGCCCGCAGCGACACGCCCGCGGCCAAGTAACCGCGGCCACGGAAGCGCAGAAAAAACCCCGGGCCCCCCTCACGGGAGGCCCGGGTGTTTCAAACATGCTTCCCGACCGCCTCAAGGCAGGCGGCGCGGATGAAGCGGGCGATCAGGTGCCCGAGGCCGGAGCGGCCGGGGCAGCCGGAGCAGCGGGGGCGGCCTCGGTCGGCACGCCTTCCGAGATCACAGCCTCGCCGCCGCAGTTGCCGCCGGCGCACCCGCCGACGACCTCACCGCCGCAGCTGCTGCAGCCGCCGGCTTCGCCGCACGAGCCGCAGTCGCTGGCAACTTCACCGCACGAGCCGCACTCTTCGACCGGAGCCGCTTCGCCGTGGCAGCGGGCAGCCTTCTTGGCGTGGTGGCGGGCGAGGAGACCGCCGTGGCAACGCTCACGGTGGTGGCGGCCGTGGCAGCGATGGCGGCCGTGGCAGCCGTGGCCGGCGACGGCACCCGAATCACCACCGACGAGAGCGATCGCCACGAGGGCGAAAAACATCGCAACTGCAATACCGAGAAAACGCTTCATCACATTCCTCCAGTTAGAGAACCCAACGCGTCGTGCGTTCCTGAAGCCGTCACGAAACAACCCCGATCCGGGACGGCTACCGGACCGCAGCAGACGAATTTCTTGCGGATACCCTTGGCCGGAAGTTTTCAGACAACCGACCGCATCCCTTGGAGAAGGAGTGCCGATTGAAGAAAGATTGCCGCCTAGGGAATCTGGGGGTTTAGGGTAGCTGCAGGCCGTGGGGTGTCAAGGTACGGCCGAACCGGGCGAAAGCCCGGTAAAAAAGCCGTTTAAAGGCCGCAGGATGGCTGTGGCAGCCGTTCGGGGCTGCCCACGCCCCGTCGCCGGACGTTCGCTGCGGGCCTCCAGCCCTCCGCTCACTCGGACCTGCCTGCGCTCCGGCATCCATCCCTGCGCTGGTCAGCTACGCCGGCTCTTGGGGCATGGGCAGCCCCTCACCGAGCGCACAGGAGTTCAGGGGCCGTCGGGGGGCTGTCCTATTTTTCGGCGTCGGAAGGCGACGAAGTGGGCGGCTGGGTGAGGCGGCGGAGGAGGCGGCCGCCGCGGCGCGGGCCGGGTGGCGGGGCAGCCTGCGGATTGTCGGCGTTCGCAGTTGCCCGCTCCGCGCGCCGCTTCGCGACTTCGTCGAGCACCCCGCCGACGAGGTCGATGACCGCGGCGGCAGACGGGTCGTTGGCGATGTCGCCAGGCAGCTTTGATTTCAGTTCGTCGAGCCGCTCAGCTGTGTTGGCGGGAGATCGAGGCACCGAGTCATCCTTGCCGTCCTTTGCCTTCGCAGCGGCTGAGTCCGGCGGCGATTTCGCATCGGCCTGCGGGGCTTCCACGGCTGGCTCCTCCACCCGCGGCGGCACCCACTTCGGCGCGGGTGCCTGAGCGGGCCGCGGTGGCAGGGGCTGCCTTGGGTTCCGCAGCCGGTCGACGAGATCGGCCACCACGTTGCCCGCTGTCGCCCGGATCGAACCGTCGAAGTTCACCTTCGGCTCACCGAGCACTCCGCCGATGCCGAGCGAGATCGACTTGCCGGCGAGCGATGCCAAGAGCGGCCGGTCGGCGGGCAGATCCGCGGGCACAGGCAGGGCGAACTTCAAATCGAGCGACTTGTCGTCGAGCCCGACGGAGCCGCTGGAATTGATGTCGAGCCGCTGGCCGGGCTTCGCGAGTGGAATGCCGAACTCGAGCCCCTTGTGCCACACACGACGATTCGCGAGGTGAAACTCCACTTCCGAGTCGTCGGCCACGCGGATCGATCGCGGCAGGTCGAGCCGCCCGGGCAGCGCATCGAGCATCTTCGCGGTGAGCGGCCCCGGCCCCATGTCGACCTCGTGCATCGAAAGCACGCCGGAAAGCCGGGCCGCCTCCGGCGCACCCACGGGAAACGTCGCTCCGTCGAGCCGTAGCGAAAACCGTCCGCCTGTGCGCGCGGCATCCGCCATCACCGGCGCGATGTAGGCGAGCACGCCCTGGGCCACGTTCGGCTCGAGCCGCGCGTCGCGCAGGAGCTGCACCTTGTCGACGGTCCACGCGCTCGCGGAGCCGTCGGACAGCGGGCCGAGCGCGACCTTGATGTCGGTCGGTTCGCTCACCCACGACTCGGGTGCCCAGGGCCCGGTGATCGTGGCGATCGCGTCGTCGATGTCGAACCGGACGCGCACCGGACTGCGCCGGGGCCGTGGCTCGCCGCCGTCGCCTCCCGCGGGAGCCACGGGCTCGAACAGTCCGGTCAGGTTCGACGTCCGATCGGTGTTGAAGACGACGTCGGCCGCGAGGCCGTCGACGCGATAGCGGCCCAGATCACCGCCGGAGAGGAGCATCGCGGCGAGCCCGTGGCTGCCCTCGATCCGCTTGATCGAGAGCGGCGACTGGGCCCCGTTGCGGGGCACGATCCGCACGTCTTCGATCACGACCGGGCTCGACCAGCCGATCGAGGCGCGGCCGATCGACACGTCGGCCTGCAACCCCGGAGCGGCACGGGCAATGAGCGTAGACACGCGGGCCGGGTCGGAAAGGAACCATGGCAGCGCCGCCGCGCCCAGCAGGACGGCAGCCACCGCCGTCAACAGTGTCGTCCACGCGAGCGGCCCGAAGAACCGCTTCGGGACCGGCTGTGTGGCGGGGACTGGGTGTGGCTGCGGCTCGGGCATGAAGTCGCTCCTCGTCGTGGCTGCATGCGGACCGGTCATGAATCCGGTCTCGATGGCAACTATCTTACCGCCGCCGGCTCGCAAAGTCGGGCTTTCGGCCGGCCGGCGGAGATGCAGCCTCAAAAAGATGTGGTAAGGTGGGAAAGGTTCGCGGGCGTAGCTCAGTTGGTAGAGCGCTAGCTTCCCAAGCTGGATGTCGAGGGTTCGAGTCCCTTCGCCCGCTTTTCTTTTTTCGCCGGAAACGCGCACGGCGTCTCGTCGACTTTCTCGTCGTACCGCCGGCGTCGCTCGGCTCGTCACTTTGATCACGCACCGGCGGCCCGAGTTGACGGGGTGGGCATCGGACTGGCCGCTGCCGCACTCCGGCAAAGGCTTTGGCGGGCAGAAGGTTTCCGCAGCCGACGGCGACGGGTACACTTTGGGCTTTCATCCTCGGAGATCATCCCATGGCCAAGTCAGCAAAGCCCGCCGAGATCGTTCCGCCGCACGTGATCGAGAAGGCTCGCACGATCCTGACCGGCGCCGAGAAGAAGTTTTTCAACTCGAGCTTCGGTGCGACGCTCGCCAAACATTCGCACGCACAAGTGGAAGCTGCGGTGAAACAGGCGCGGATCCTCCGAAATAAGTGGCGCGATCTCTACGCCAGCCAGTCGCGCACGGCGAAGCGATCGGGCCGAGCCACCGCCGCGGCCAATGTCCGCACCCGTGAGAAGCACGATCTCCTGGCCGATGTCGTGGCCCGATTCGAAAAGCGGCTCGAAGAGCTCAAGGCGGCCATCTCGTCCTCGGCTCGGCCCGTGGCGGCCAAGGCTGCGGCAGCCACGCCCAAAAAGCCCACGAAGTCTGCCCGGAAAATCCTCACGCAGGCCGAACGCAGAATCTCGAAGAAGGCCTCCCGGCGGGTGACGGCCGGGCTGGCCGCGGCGCCCGCGGCACAGCTCGTGACGTTCGATCGCGCCAAGCAGCGGAAGGCCACCACGGCCGCCAAGGCGAGCCGAATCAAGCGCAGCGGGCAGGGCACGCAGCGGCTCGGCCACACGGCGGCGAGCGGTCGGCGTGCGCAGCGACGCCGCGACATCCACTCGCGCGGCTAGCGCGAGGCACCCGTCCCAGACCCTGCGTCACTTGCTCTCGGTGCTCCGAAACTGCCAAGGGGCCACGGGGTCGGGCTGCGCCCAGAGGCCGATCTGCTGGGCGCGGGCCTGAGACTGCAGCTGCGCGAGCGACTGGTCCTTCGAGTACGCGGCGTAGTGCCAGGCGTTGCCCGTGGCCACCATTTCACGGTTCACGTCGCTGCCGTTGACGAGGACATGGCCGATCCAGCGGCCGTAGCGGTCCTTGCCGTCGTCGACGACCTCCACGGTCTTGCCGAACACCATGCTCGCCAGGGCTTCGCGCGACACCTTGCCGAAGTCTTGCCCGAGTTCCGGCGCGTCGATCTCCGCGAGGCGAACCTTTTGCTGCTGGTTGTTCTCGTCGAGACAGGTGAGGGTGTCGCCATCCTGCACGCCCACCACTCGCCACATGTGTGAGTTCGCCGCGCGGCCTGCCGACGCCGGCTGCTGCGGCATCGACACCATCGCTGCGGGAGCGGACGACTGCGAGGCGGCGGCCGCGGTTGGAGCCGGCGGCGGCATCGCGGGCGGGCTCGAAGGCACCCACTGCGACGGCGACGGCTGCGCCTGCCACGGCGCAGGTGGCGGCGGCATGGCCATCGCGGGCGCGGCGGCCGGCGGCAGTGGCGTAGCCGGAGGCGCGAGCGGCTGGCCAGAGAGCTGTGCTGCGTTCGGCGGATACTGGTACGGCGGCGGCTGATAGCGGGCCACCGTCGCGGGCGGGAGCGAGTAGGTGGGCGGCGGCGCGCCCTGGGCCTGATAATTCCAGCCGTTGCCTACGGCAGCCTGCGGAACGGTCTGCCGCCGATTCACCGGCGAGAGCATCGGCACCGGGGGACCGATCGGATACGTGAATGTGTAGGTCGGCGCGTAATAGAGCGTGACGGGCCGGCCGTCAGGACCAATCGACTGGTAGGGAACCGGCTGCGGCTGCCAGCCCTGCGGGATCGCGCCCCCTTGGATCACGTAGCCGGGCCACGGCGTCGCCTGCGCGAGGGGCACCGCCGTGGCCTGCGGTGGTCCGGCCTTGCCATCCGTCGAACCCTCGGCGACCTTCGCGCCGCCCGTCGCCCACGGGCTGACCGTGGAGGCGTCGGCTCCGAAGCCCGTGCGATCGCCACACGCGACGACCGCGCAGCAGAGCACGATCACGCACCTCTGGCGCAGCGCTTCCAGGCCTTGGACACGTCCTTGCCGCACCCTCGTCGCCCTCCTGGCGAAAACGCACCGGCGATCCCACCGGCTTATATCGTGCTCCGACTCTTCGATCGATCGGAAATCGGGTGATTTTCCAGCAACCCGCGGTTTCCGCGTCGATATGCCTTGCCGCATCTGGGCGATCTGGGTGAACTGTGAAGGTATGCAGCCGTCTCACACGCTCCGCCGCCTCGGCGCGGCACTCTGGGTAACCGGGCTCGCCCTGATGCTGACCGGGGGCGACGTGGCGGCCGACGCACCGGCCGATCTGGCCAGGCGGGCAGGCCTGCACGTGTTCGAAGGCCGGCATTTGACGCTCGTGACCGACCGTCCACTGCGCGCGGATGACGGCCTGCAGGAGTTGCCGCAGGTGTTCGACCAGGCCTTTGCGACGTGGTGTCGACATTACGGGCTCGATCCCGAGCAGCACGCTTCGTGGCGTGCTTTCGGCTGCTTGATGGTCGACCGGGAGCGCTTCCGTGCCGCAGGATTGTTGCCTGTCGACGGCATGGTGCCAGACTTCGAGAACGGATTTTGCGCAGCCGAACGCTTCTGGCTCATGGACCAGTCGAATCCCGACTACCGGCGGCATCTGCTGCTCCACGAAGGCGTACACGCCTTCACGCTCACGCTTCGTGCCGCCGACGCGCCGCCGTGGTACACCGAAGGCATCGCCGAATATCTCGCCACGCACCGGCTCGAACGCGATGGCGATAGCGCGAGCCGTTTCGTGAGCATGCCGATGCCGCGCCGACGCGCCGACGTCGAGCAGTTGGGCCGGATCGAGCGACTCAGGCAGCTCTCTGATGCTGGCCAGGCTCCGCGTCTCGGCGACGTGTTCGAGACCGCGCCACAGGCGCATCGGGCTCTGGGCGCCTACGCGGCAAGTTGGGCGGCCGTCACGTTTCTCGCGGGGCATCCGGCCTACCGCACCGCCTTCGTCGCGACGGAACGCCAGCCGCTCGACCGTGACTTCACGGCCCGGCTGCGTGCAACTGCCGGCTGGAACGAGGACGCCGCCAGCCGTGACTTCGCTGCCTTCGTCGCCGACATCGACTACGGCTACGACTTCGCACGCATGGCGATCGACTGGTCGGCCGGCCAGCCGCTCGCCGCGGCCAAACAGGTGACAATCGCCGCCGACCGTGGCTGGCAAAACACCGGCTCGTCGCTGGCGCAGGGCCAAGCGTGCTCGTTCGCCGCCTCGGGCCGCGCGCTCGTAGGACAGGCTCCAGCCGGTCGCCTCGAATCCTCGCCCGACGGCATCACGCTGCACTGGTATCGCGGCCGGCCCGTCGGTCGCCTGCTGGTGGCCCAGTGGGTCGAGCCCGAGGACGGCGGCCGGCCCGCGTTCAAGGTGCTCGCCGAGGGCGTCTCCGGCACCATCACGGCCGCCACCTCCGGCCCGCTCTATCTGAAAATCAACGAAAGCCCCGGCGAACTCGCCGGCAACGGTGGCGCATTCAGCGTCTTGCTGAAGTAGGACAGGCTTCAGCCTGTCGCTTACGCGCACCACATTCGACAGGCTAAAGCCTGTACTACAAAGAACGCATTTGACAGGCTAAAGCCTGTCCTACACGTCAGGCATGCACGGCGAACTCGCCGGCGGCGAGGCTCGGCAAGTTTGTGGATCCCATGAGCCAGAGATCCACGGCGCGGGCCGCCTCGCGGCCCTCGTGGATCGCCCACACCACGAGCGACTGGCCACGGCGCAGGTCGCCCGCGGCAAACACGCCTTCCTTGCTCGTCATGTAGTCGGCACCGGTCTTCACATTGCCCCGCGGGTCGAGCTCGAGGCCCAGGTCCGCGATCGGCCCCTGCTTCTCCGGGCCCACGAAGCCCATCGCGAGCAGCGCGAGCTGGCAGGGCCATTCCTGCTCGGTGCCCGGCAACTCCTTGAACTTCT
Source organism: Planctomicrobium piriforme (assembly GCA_945861585.1). Classification (GTDB taxonomy): domain Bacteria; phylum Planctomycetota; class Planctomycetia; order Pirellulales; family UBA1268; genus RGVT01. The sequence continues at coordinate 14,660 of CAMAVC010000064.1, read as the reverse complement.
GCTGCCCCGTGGCCGAATCCTGATACCACTCGATCCGCACGGTCTTCAGGCCGCGGAGCTGCCCCTTGTCGTCGCCCACGAACTCCTTCGTGAGGATGCCGAATTCGCGGCGGCACCCCTCCTCGTGCGACGAACTCGTCCGCAGCATCTGCGTCCAGAGGGGCCACGGGCTGCTGGCCGGCCGCTCCGCCCGCCGCGGATACTTGCCGAGATCCGGCGGCTGCGGGAGCAATTCGAACTGCGTGAGGCTCTTCGCGCCCTGGCGGTTGCTCGTGCCGTCGCAGTCGCTGCCCGTGTCGCCGCCACCGATCACGATCACGTCCTTGCCCTCGGCGACGATCTGCCCCTGCACGTCGTCGCCGGCGTTGCGCTTGTTTTGCTGTGGCAGGAACTCCATCGCGTAGTGCACGCCCTCGAGCTCACGCCCCGGGATCGACAGGTCGCGGCCGAGCGTCGCGCCGCCCGTGAGCACGATCGCGTCATACTCTTCACGAAGCGACTGCGTGCTAATGTCGGCCCCGACATTCACGCCGCAGCAGAACTCGACTCCCTCGGCCTCGAGCTGCTCCACGCGCCGCCAGACCCGCCACTTCTCGAGCTTGAAATCGGGGATGCCATACATGAGCAGCCCACCCGGCCGGTCGGCCCGCTCGAACACCGTGACGAGATGGCCGGCCCGATTGAGCTGCTGGGCCGCCGCGAGGCCCGCCGGCCCGCTGCCCACGACGGCCACCCGCTTGCCCGTCCGCACCGCGGGAGCTTCGGGCACCACCCAGCCCTCGTCGAAGGCCCGGTCGGCGATCGTCATCTCGATCTGCTTGATCGCGACGGGATCCTCGTTGATGCCGAGCACGCACGCCGACTCGCACGGGGCGGGGCAGACGCGGCCGGTGAACTCCGGGAAGTTGTTGGTGGCGTGGAGCCGCTGGCTGGCCTCGTGCCACTGGTCGCGATACACGAGGTCGTTGAAGTCGGGAATGATGTTCCCGAGCGGGCAGCCGGTGTGACAGAAGGGCACGCCGCAGTCCATGCAGCGGGCGCCCTGCGTCTTCACCTCTTCCGGGGGCAGGATCGTGAGGAACTCGTTGTAGTGCTTGAGGCGGTCGGTCACGGGGGCGTAGCCCGACACCTGACGCTTGTACTTCATGAATCCACGCGGCTCACCCATTGACCTTGACCTCCACCTTTTTGGCGTCGTTCTGATCCTGCTCGGCGAGCTTGCGGAGTTCCGCGAGCGCTCGCTTGTAGTCGGTCGGCATCACCTTCACGAACTTCTTCTGCTCGCTCGGCCACGCGGCGAGGATTTCCTTGCCGCGGACACTGCCGGTGTATTCGATGTGCTTCTCGATCCGGCTCTTCACGTAGTCGAGATCGCCCTGGTCGAGCTCCTCGAGGGCCACCATCTCCATGTTGACCTTCGGGCGGAACGTGCCCGTGGCGTCCCACACGTAGGCGATGCCGCCGCTCATGCCGGCTGCGAAGTTGCGGCCCGTCTCGCCGAGCACGATGGCCCGCCCGCCGGTCATGTATTCGCAGCCGTGGTCGCCCGTGCCCTCGACGACCGCCTCGGCGCCGCTGTTCCGCACGCAGAACCGCTCGCCGCAGATGCCGCGGATGAAGATCTCGCCGCTCGTGGCCCCGTAGGCCACGACATTGCCGGCGATCACGTTGTCTTCCGCCTTGAAGAGCGCGTCGGCCACCGGCCGCACGATCACGCGGCCGCCGGAGAGGCCCTTGCCGCAGTAGTCGTTGACATCGCCGATCACGGTCACCTCCACGCCCGGCACGCCGAAGGCCATCAGGCTCTGTCCGGCCGTGCCGGTGAACGTGATCTTGATCGTGCCGTCGGGCAGGCCGCCGGCGCCGTGCCGCCGCGTGACCTCGCTGGAGAGGACCGTGCCGACGGTGCGGTTGATGTTGCGCACGGCCAAGTCGAGCTTCACCGGCTTCTTCTCCTCGAGGGCCGGCTTGCAGAGGCCGAGCAGCGTGGTCATGTCGAGCGACCGCTCGATGCCGTGATCCTGCGACTCCTCGTGGTGCGTCTTCACGTGCTTTGGCACCTCGGGCTTGTGGAGGATCGTCGAGAAGTCGAGCCCCTTCGCCTTCCAGTGGGCGATCGCGGCCCGGGTGTCGAGCCGGTCCACCCGGCCCACCATCTCGTCAATCGTGCGGAAGCCGAGCTTCGCCATCAGCTCGCGGAGCTCCTCGGCGAGCATGAAGAAGAAGTTGACGACGTGCTCCGGCTGGCCGGTGAACCTCTTGCGGAGCTCCGGATCCTGCGTGGCGACGCCCACGGGGCAGGTGTTCAAGTGGCACTTCCGCATCATGATGCAGCCGATCACCACCAGCGACGCGGTGGCGATGCCGTATTCCTCGGCGCCCAGAAGCGTGGCGATGGCCACGTCTTTGGCGGTGCGAATCATGCCGTCGGTCTGCACGACGATCCGGCCGCGGAGGTCGTTCATCACGAGCACTTGGTGGGCCTCGGCGAGACCGAGCTCCCAGGGCAGCCCGCAGTGCATGATCGAGGTCTGGGGGCTCGCCCCCGTGCCACCGTCGTGGCCCGAGATGAGCACCACGTCGGCCTTGCCCTTCGACACGCCCGCAGCGACCGTGCCCACGCCCACCTCGGCCACGAGCTTCACGCTCACCCGCGCGTGGTGGTTGGCGTTCTTGAGGTCGTGGATCAGCTGGGCGAGATCCTCGATCGAGTAGATGTCGTGATGGGGCGGCGGCGAGATCAGCCCCACGCCCGGCGTGCTATGCCGAATCCGCGCGATCTCACGGTCGACCTTGTGACCGGGGAGCTGCCCCCCCTCGCCGGGCTTTGCGCCCTGGGCCATCTTGATCTGCAGCTCCTTGGCATGGACGAGATAGGTGCTCGTCACGCCGAAGCGGCCGCTGGCCACCTGCTTGATCTTCGAGTTTTTGCTGTCGCCGTTGGCCTCGAGCTGGTAGCGAACGGGGTCTTCGCCTCCTTCGCCCGTGTTGCTCCAGCCGCCGAGCCGGTTCATGGCCACGGCGAGCGTTTCGTGAGCTTCCTTGGAGATCGAGCCATACGACATGGCGCCGGTCGCGAACCGCTTCACGATCTCCTTCGCCGGCTCCACCTCGTCGAGCGGGATCTGAGTGTCGGCAAACTTAAAGTCGAGCAGGCCGCGGAGCGTGAGCAGCTTCGTCTGCTGCTCGTCGATCAACCGCTGATAACGGCGAAACTCCTCGCGGCTGTTGATCTGGGTGGACCGCTGCAGGCTGGCGACCACCTCGGGGGCCATCACATGGGCCTCTCCCTTGCGCCGCCAGGCATACCGGCCGCCCACGTCGAGTTCGAGCGTCTGCGGCACGTTCGTGCGGGGCCAGGCGTGCTCATGCCGCGCCAGCATCTCGTCGGCGAGACCCTCGAGGCCGATGCCGCCGATGCGGCTGGGGGTCCTCGTGAAAAACTCGTCGATCAAGCCCTGCTCGAGCCCCACGGCCTCGAAGATCTGGGCGCCGCGGTAGCTCTGCTGCGTGGAGATGCCCATCTTGCTCATCACCTTGAGCAGGCCCTTCGTCGCCGCCTTGACGAAGTTCTTGTGGAGCTTCTCCCGCGGATAGTCGCCGGCGATGATCTTCTCCGCCTGCATCTGGTCGATCGTGGCGAAGGCCACGTAGGGGTTCACGGCGCCGGCGCCGTAGCCGGTGAGCAGGGCGAAGTGCTGCACCTCGCGGGCCTCGCCCGTTTCGACGACGAGCCCGCAGCGGGTGCGGGTGCCCTCGCGGACGAGGTGGTGATGCACGCCGGCGGTGGCCAGGAGCGCCGGCACGGCCGCCTGCTCGCGGCCCATGCCGCGGTCGGAGAGCACGAGGATCGTCGCTCCAGCCTGCACGGCCGCCGACGCCTCGGCTCGGATCGCGTCGAGCCGCTTCCGCATGCCGGCCGCACCGTCGGCCGCCGAAAACAGCAGCGAGATTGTCGCCGCGGCGAGGCCGGGCTGGTTCAGCTTCTTCACCCGCGCGCACTCGGCGTTGGTCATCACGGGCGTCTCGAGCCGCAAGAGCCGGGCCTGCTCGGGCTGTGACGCGAGCAGGTTTCCCTCGCAGCCGATCGTGGTGATCATCGAGGTGATGATCTCCTCGCGGATCGCGTCAAGCGGGGGATTCGTCACCTGGGCGAAGAGCTGCTTGAAGTAGTTGGCCAGGAGCTGCGGCCGGTCGGAGAGCACCGCCAGCGGCGTGTCGTTGCCCATCGAGCCGATCGGCTCGGCCCCGTCGGTAGCCATCGGGGCGAGGATCACCTTCAGGTCTTCCAGCGTGTAGCCGAAGGCCCGCTGGAGTTCGAGCAGGCTCGCCTGCTCACCCGCTACGCCGGCGGCCCGCCAGGGATCGACCGCGTGCGGAGCCCCGTTGCCATTGGCTGCATGGCCGTTGCCGTTCGTGCCCGGCAGGAGCGCCGCGGCGGGCTCCACGGCCCGCGAGGCCGTCACCTCGGCCACGTTTTTCGGATCCTGGAGGGAGTCGAGCCGCACCTGGTTGGCATCGAGCCACTCCCGCCACGGCTTGGCCGTGGCGAGCTTCCGCTTGATCTCTTCGTCTTCGACGATCCGGCCTTCCTTCGTGTCCACGAGGAACATCCGGCCCGGTCGCAGCCGGCCTTTGCGCACCACTTCACCCGGTGGGAGTTGCAAGACGCCGGCCTCGCTCGCCATCACCACGAGGCCGTCCTTCATCTGCCACCAGCGGCCCGGTCGCAGGCCGTTGCGGTCGAGCGTGGCCCCGATCCGGCCGCCGTCGGTAAAGGCGATTGCCGCCGGGCCGTCCCACGGCTCCATGAGGCAGGCCTGGTATTCGTAGTAGGCCTTCAGGTCGTCGGCCATGCTCTCGTGGCCGCTCCACGGTTCGGGAATGCACATGCTCACCGCCTCCTCGATCGGGCGGCCGGCGAGCACGAGCATCTCGAGCACGTTGTCGAACGTGGCCGAGTCGCTGCCCCCCTCGCGGATCACGGGCTTGATCTTCTCGAGTTCGGGGCCAAAAACGGGATGGGCGAGCATGCTCTCGCGGGCGTGCATCCAGTTGATGTTGCCACGGACGGTGTTGATTTCACCGTTGTGCGCGATGTAGCGGAAGGGATGGGCGAGGTCCCACGTCGGGAAGGTGTTCGTGCTGTACCGCTGGTGCACGAGCGCGAGCGCCGACGTCATCTTCTCGTCGGAGAGGTCGGGGTAGTACTTGTCGACCTGGTCGGCAAGCAGCAGGCCCTTGTAGACGATCGTCTTCGAGGAGAGCGAGCAGACGTAGATGAAGCCCTGCTCGGTGAGCCCGAGCTTCCCGATCTCGATGCCGAACCGCTTGCGGGCCACGAACAGCTTCCACTCGAAGTGGTCGCGGGACACCTTCTTGCCGCGGCCGATGAACGCCTGCCGGACGACAGGCTCCACCTCGCGGGCGGTGCCGCCGATCGAGCGATTGTCGGTGGGCACGGTTCGCCAGCCCAGGAACTCGAGGCCTTCCTCGCGGCAGACCTGCTCGAAGAACTGCTCGGCCGCCTCGCGATCGCCTTCCGACGGCGGGAGGAACACGTTGCCCACGGCCCAGTCGCCGGGAGCCGGCAGCTTGATGCCGGCCTGCGGCGTGACGGCCGCGAAAAACTCGTGCGGCATCTGGATCAGGATGCCGGCGCCGTCACCGGTGAGCGGGTCGCAGCCGCAGGCCCCGCGGTGGGTGAGGTTTTCGAGCACCTCGAGCCCCTGCCGCACGATGCGGTGGCTCTTGCGGCCGTGCATGTTGACGACGAAGCCCACGCCGCAGGCGTCGTGCTCATTGGCGGGATCGTAGAGGCCCTGCTTGGCGGGCAGACCAGGCTTGGCGGGCAGACCGGGGCGGGGCGTGGAGGCGGGACGCGTCATTGCGATGCTCGTGCGTGAACGGAAACCGGGCTCGGACTCGAAACAGAAACCTTCAACGGAGAATCAGGCGTGGGCGACGACCAGATCGGCAGGCAGATCGGTGGACAGTTCGGCAGGCTGATCAATGTCGTGGGCGTGTCCGCGGAGCAGCTCGATGAATCGCGCCGCCGTCGGCGGCAGCTGCTTGCCGCGGGCGTGGATGATGCCCAGCGGCCGGACGAGCTCGTCGCCGGTGAGCCGCACGGTTGAGAGCGTGCCGGCGGCGAGCTCGCGGCCGACGGTCGGCTCGGGCAGGAGCGCCACACCCGCATCGATTTCGACAGCCCGCTTGATCGTCTCGATATTGTCGAACTCCATCACGACGACGGGCTCGGCGCCGTGGGCGGCCAGCGCCCGGTCGAGCTCGTGGCGGATGACGAGATCGGGATCGAAGCTCACCATCCGCTGGCCGTGCAGCTCCCGGAGCGCGAGCTGCGCCCGGCTCGCGAGCGGATTGCCGGGCGCGCAGACGAGCACGATCGGCTCCTCGCGCCAGGGTTCGGCCTCGATCGATCGGGTGCTCCGCGGATAGCTCACGATGCCGATGTCGGCCTGGCCCTGCTCGACCGATTCGAGCACGCTGTCAGGATGGAGATATTCCAGCCGCACGTTGGCCTTGGGATGCCTGCTCATGAACTCCTGCACGTAGCGGCTCATGTGGTGGAGGCCGACGGAATAGATCGCAGCCACTCGCACGCGGCCCGCCACCTCATCGTGGAGCGTCCGCACCTCGTCCTCGAGCGCGTCGTAGGCTGCGATCACCTTGCGGCAGCCGTCAAAGAACACCTGGCCTTCACGCGTCGGCACGAGCGGCCGCTTCGACCGCTCAATGAGTTGCACGCCGAGCCGGCTCTCGAGCTGGCTCACGACCTGGCTGGCGCCTGACTGCGAAATCCCGTTGTCCTCGGCGGCGCGGGAAAAGCTTCGCCGGGCGACGATGTCGCAGAAGATTTTCAGAGACTTGAGATTCATGAAAACCCGCAGAAGGAACGGGCCAGAACCGAAAACGACCGCCTCCGTGATAAAAAAAACGAATGATGCCGCCATGCATCATCCGGAAAACAAATACAGGGTAGCCGACTACGCAGCGCCGTCAAGGGTGGAGACAGGTCTTCACCCTGCCCGCGAAATTGCCCATCTTTCCCCTCCGGAAAAACCTGCACGATCCACACAATCGGACCGATTCTGTTGGTGGGTCATCATGCGCGCCCTCGACGGACATCGTGCGTTTTTACGGGCCTTCCGGCAGTGTGCCGCGGGGCTTGTGGCGGCCTGCGCGCTCGCCCACGCCGCCGTCAGTGACGAGTCGCTCGTGCTCCATGACGGGCGGGGAGGTGTCGTCGAGCGCGCCCAGTATCTCGAGGAGGCGCTGACCCACGAAGACCCCGCCCAAGAGGCCCAACTCCAGGCGATGGTCGATGCCGCTGTGGCGGCGCGGCTCGCCGGCATCCCGCGGCCGCGGTACATCCCAATGACGGACCTCGCCCCGCCCAAGGGCCTGATCCTCCTCAAGACCGATCCGCGCCGTGGGGAGTTTCCCTTCGCGATGGCGCTCGGCGGCTACATGCAGTTGCGCTGGTTCGAATTCGCCCGCGACGCGACGCAGTGGACCAATGCCGCGGGCACCACGTTCCCGATCAACAACATCAACACGTTCAACATCAACCGCTTCCTGCTCTCCTTCCACGGGCACGTCGTGGACGAGCGGCTGGTCTACAACTTCGCCCTCTTCGGTACGACGAACGTGGGCATCCGTTCTGGCGTCGTTCCCATCGGGCTCCTCGGCTGGAAGTTCGACGATGCGGCGACCGTGGGCGGCGGCATGACGCCCGTGCCCGGCAGCCGCGAGTGGATTGAGTCGTCGCCGTGGACGACGGGCATCGACCGCAGCATGGCCAACACGTTCTTCCGCCCGGGCTTCAGCCCGGGCGTGGCCGCAATCGGCTCACTCGCCGACAAGACGCTCCACTATCAGGCGGGCGTCTGGAACGCGATCGACGGCGGCACGACGGGCGTGCTCCGTCGCGGCACGTCGATGGCCTGGGCCGGCAACACGTGGTGGGAGCCGTGGGGCCCGTTCGGCCTCGGCGCTTCCGACATGGAGCACCACGACGACGCCGTGATCCGCGTCGGCACGAGTGGCGTCACAGCCAACACCTATGCCAACCCCATCGTGGGCAACAATCCGGAAGACACGATCGTGCGGCTCTCCGACGGCACGCCCCTGGCCGCAAATGACGCCCTCGGACTAGGCACCCGCGTCGACACGTTCATGTATCAACTGGCCACGGTCGATGCCGCCTGGAAGTATCGCGGAGTCGGCATCTTCTGCGAGTATTACTGGCGTCTGCTCGACAACTTCCGCGGCGTGGGCACGTTCGACCGCTCGAGCATCTTCGACCAGGGGGGCATGGCCTACCTCTCCTGGTGCTTCGTGCCGCGCACCTACGAGGTCTACGGGCGTTCGAGCGTGGTGACTGGGCCCTACGGCACTGGCCAGGAGTATGGCGGCGGCCTCAACTGGTATCTGAAACAGACCCGCCAGGCCCGGCTCACGTTCGAGGCCCTCCACATCAACCGCAACCCCGCCCAAAACTTCCTCTACCCCTACCGCGCCGGCTACACGGGCACCGCCATCCAGACGCAGTTCGTGGTGGTATTCTGATCGCATTCAGACTGCCATGAAGCCTGTCGTCGTTCACATGTTCTGGGCCTACGGGACACTGAGCAGGCTTGAGCGCCTGTGCTTGGCGAGTTTCCTGGACCACGGATACAACGTGCTGCTCTGGGGGTACGGGCCGCCGGACAACGCCCCACCCGGAATCCTCCTCCGCGACGCGCGCGAACTGCTGCCCGAGGACCGTGTCTTCACCTACGCAAACGGCTCGTACGCCGCATTCGCCAACCTGTTCCGGTACAAGGCGCTTTCGTGCCTCGGAGGGCTCTATGCCGACACCGACGTCGTCTGCCTCCTCCCGGCAGATCGCCTTCCGGAGTGGCCGTTTTTGGTTTCAGAGCGCAGGAAAGCAGCTCCCCTCGCCGTCAACAATAACGTGATCTGGAGCCCCCGCCCCCGCGCCGGCGACATCGTGGATCTCGCGCTGGCCGTCACCGAACGCTTTCCTGTCGACGCCCTGGAGTGGGGCGATTGCGGCCCCAAGTTGCTCACAGCGCTCGCCGCGACCTACCCGAAACTTGCGTTCCGTGTGATGCCCCCGCAGTTCGCCAACCCAATCGACTACTGGGATTGCCCCGGCGCACTCCTTTCGCCCCGGACTCCATCGATCAAGGGTACTGGTTTCCTGCATTGCTACAACGAGCTATGGCGTCGCGTCGGCATCGACAAGGAGGCCGCGTTTCCCGAAGGAAGTCTCCTCGCGGAATTATCGCGGCGATATCTCGGCCCGGATTGACTGTCTGCCTGAGGAGGAGGCGACATCGTCGACCGTGGAAAACATCGGCGTTCCCGCCGGTCGACCACGCGAAGCGAGGTCATGGGCGACTTTTCCACCGATCACTAGCGCAGTGTAAGGTCGTAGCCGTAGGTTTGGGAAAGCCAGTCGAGCAAACGTCCGAGTCGCGGACGGATCGATCGCAGATGGGCGACCTTGCGTGGATCGCTCCGATGACGTCCGACCGAGGCCGCGTCGATCGCGCGGACTCCGTGCATCGCGGTCGCGGCTTGCGGGGATGCCCGGAATCGGGAGAGGAAGCCGTCCGGGGGCGCGCACGGACGCAGACCAAGCGAGAGCCCAAGGGTGCGCTGGAGCCCTGCCGGGTCGTTGACGAGATCCTCGTATCGGAGCACCACCGTACCGGGGCGGCAAGTGTCGACCAGGTACTGCAGCGCAAGGGTCTCGCCCAGCCAGCGGTGGGCCGTCACGTGGAACTCCCGACCGCTGGTCGCGTTGTGGCTGGTGAGCACGTCATAGGGATGCCGCACGATCCAAACGATGCGAACGTCTGCGGGGATGTGCTCCACTGTCTGGTAGGCGCTGTCGTCGCGTTTGAGCACGAGGGTATGGGCATTACTCCGCACCCGCGCAAATGCCTCCACCGGCGCCTCGTGGGGATACACCTCCACACCGTCGAAGGTTGACATGAGGGCAGCCGCCAGCCACGTGCCCGAGCGGGCGCAACCCATCACATAGACCCGCTGACGCGGCCTGTCGGCGGTGCGTCGAGCGGTCTGCTCAATCGTTGCAATCCCGATGCCTGATTCGCCGGCCGCCGCGTACAGAAGGTGGTGCGACCCGTCGACATCGACGAACATCGCCGGGTCTCGCAGGCCGTTCTCCGGCCCGTGGCTGGCGCCGTGCCGCGACGGGCGCGGCGGCACGTCCGCACCCTCCCAGCCTGCCTCCGGTCGCAGGACGACCCCGCGGTCGACGGCGTACCAGCGTTGCGGCGGCTCGCGAAGGTCCACGGACGCGCACCGGATAACCTCGGGCGCGTCACCGATCCGAGTGAAAAACACAAGCAACTCGGCGCCGCGCTGCTGGATCGCAACGTGGCGAACATCTCCGGGGGCGTTGCCTTGCGGATCGCGCATCGGGAAGAGCTCACAGTCGAGCCTGCGGAACGGCTCCAAGCCGGTTTCCGATGCCCAAGCCCTACCGCCCTTGGTGAGCCCAATCCAACCCCGTCCGACCGGCAGCGCCTTGAGGTAGAAGTCGGCGAGTGGAACGCCGTCGGACGTGAAGTCGATGCCATTTCCCGAGACCGCGACATAGCTGTCCTGGCGCGGGTCTCCCGCGCGCTGTCCGTGGAAATACATGCGGATCCGACGCTGCGCGTGATCCACGTGCACGTCGGGAGAGGCGATGTGGTCCCACTGGCCCTGCAAATCCTCGACCCGCAGCGAGCCGGGAGCGTGGATAGTCCACGGACCCGACAGGCGATCTGCGAAAGCCAGCCTGATCGAACGTCCGCGGTGGTGCGCAAAGTAGAGGTAGTAGCGGCCCAGCCGGTCAGGGAGCCATTCGGGCGCAAGGATCGCCGACGGACCGTTGAGGTTACCACCCTCGTCACCCGGAAGCATCGCCGGTGAGATGATCAACCGTCTGATGGATTCCATCACGTTCGCGTCCGGCGCACCTGAGCAATCAGATCGTCAAAGAACGTGGAGAGCCTCGTCACCGGCGGCCACACCATCCAAATCGGAGGATAGGTCGGCCAACGGCACTTCGGCAAGCGTCGGCAGAATTGGGCGTTTCGGCGCCCACGCCACCCCCTCCCGTGTGCGATTTCAAGGTGAAAAACGCCGCTGACGGCCCGCCCGACGGTGATACAATACACGGCTTTCTTTCCCGTCCGCCGAAGGACCGCACCGACCGTGCCCTCCCCCGCCAAACTCAAGCCATCCTCCGCCCAGAACAAGGCGATCCAAAAAGCCGACACGCTCATCGAGGCGCTCGGCTGGATTCGCAAATTTCGTGACACGACCACCGTCATCAAGCTCGGTGGCAGCGTCGTCGAGCATCCCGACTCGCTGCGGCACCTGCTCCTCGACATCGTGTTCATGTCGACGCTCGGCATGCGGGTGGTCGTGGTGCACGGTGGCGGCAAGGCGATCAGCCGCGCGATGGACGCGGCCGGGATCGAGCCGCGGTTCGTGCAGGGCCGCCGCTTCACCGACCAGGCCACGCTCGATATCGTCGAGAAGGTGCTCGCCACGGAACTCAACCACGATCTCGTGGCCAAGATCGAGGAGTACGGCGGCCGGGCGATGTCGCTCAACTTCCTCTCCACGAACGTGCTCTTCGGCGAGCAGCTCGCGCTCGACGGGCCCGACGGCGCGCCCGTGGATCTGGGCTTCGTGGGCGAGGTGACGCGGGTCGACCGCCTGACGATCGAAAACCTCATGTACGCCGGCCAGGTGCCGGTGATCCCCTCGATGGCGATCACGGCCAACGGTCAGAAGCTCAACGTGAACGCCGACACGGCCGCCACGGCCGTCGCCGCGGCGATCGGGGCCGAAAAGCTCGTGGTGCTGTCCGATATCCCCGGCGTGCTCCTCGACGTCAACGACCCCGAGAGCCTCGTCCATTCGCTCTCGGCGGCCGAGGCCCGCCGCCTGATCGCCAACGGCACGATCGCCGGGGGCATGATCCCGAAGATCGAGGGCTGCCTCGATACGCTCGAGCAGGGTGTGAAGAAAATCCACATTATCGACGGGCGGCTGCGGCATTCCCTGCTGCTCGAGATCTACACCACGAGCGGCGTCGGCACGGAGCTCATCCGCGACGATTGCATCGCATCGCCCGCCCTCGAGACGGCCGCCGCCTCGCAATAGCCTCCCCTCAGGAGTTTTCAGCATGGCCACGATCGACGCATCCCATTCGATTGGCGCGAAGACACGGTCGGTCATCGACACGTTCGATCGCTACGTCGTGCCCAACTACAAGCGGTTCGAGGTGTGCCTCGTCCGCGGCGAGGGCTCACGGGTGTGGGACGCCGAAGGGGCCGAATACCTCGATCTCTTTCCCGGCTGGGGCTGCAACCTGCTCGGCCACTGCCCGGAGCCCGTCGTGCGGGCGGTGCAGGAGCAGGTGGCGAAGCTGATCCACGTGCCCAACACCTGGTACACCGAGCCGCAGGGTGAGTGGGCGAGGCTCCTCTCGGAGCGGTCGTTCGGCGGGCAGGCCTTCTTCTGCAACTCCGGCACCGAGGCCAACGAGGCCGCGATCAAGCTCGTGCGGCTCCGCAGTGACGGCAAGCGCTACAAGATCATCACGTTCAAGGGTGGCTTCCACGGGCGGACCATGGGCAGCGTGTCGGCCACCGCCCAGCCTAAATACCATGAGGGCCTCGGCCCGATGGTGGCCGGCTTTCAATACGCCCCGCACGGCGATCTCGACGCCGTCGAAAAGCTGGTCGACGAGCACACGGGCGGCATCCTGGTCGAGCCGATCCTCGGCGAAGGGGGCGTGGTGCCCGCGCCCGCCGGCTTCCTCCAGGGGCTACGGCGGATCGCCGACGAACGCGATCTCCTCCTCGTGTTCGACGAGGTGCAGTGCGGCTGCGGCCGCACCGGCAAGTGGTTTGGCTACCAGCACTTCGGCGTCGTGCCCGACGTGATGACGCTCGCCAAGAGCCTCTGCGCCGGCGTCGCCGGCGGCGCCATGCTCACCACCGTCGACCTCGCCAAGCACCTCCGGCCGGGCATGCACGCCGCCACGTTCGGCGGCAACCCCGTGTCGGCCGCCGCCGGTGTCGCTGCACTCCGGATGATCGACGACGAGGGCCTGCTCGGCCACGTCGATCGGGCGGCGGGCTGGTTTCGCGAGCGGCTCTCCGCCCTCAAGGACCGTTGCGACGCCGTCGTAGACGTGCGCGTGATCGGGATGATGATCGGCGTCGAGCTCTCGATCGACGGCGCTGCTGTCGTGCAGGCCTGCCTCGACCGCAATCTTCTCGTCAACAGCACGCAGGGACGCGTGATCCGGCTCCTGCCGGCCATGAACATCTCCGAGGCCGACGTCGCCGAGGGCTGCGACAAGCTCTCCGACGCGATCCTCGAGGTCGCCTCCCGCGCCTGACCAGGGCGCCCGTCCCCGGCCACTCCATGCGTCATATCCTCGTCCCCGAAGACCTCACCGCCCACGAGATCGAGGCGATCTTCGCGATCTCCCACGACCTCGAGTCGAAATACGACGCCGGCTTGCGCGACGCGCTCCTGCCGGGCCGTGTGCTCGCGCTCGTCTTCGAAAAGCCGAGCCTGCGCACCCGCGTGTCGTTCGAGGCGGCCATGGCCCACCTCGGCGGGTCGAGCGTGTTCCTTGGTGAAGACGCAGGCTTCTCGTCGTCTCGGGAAAGCATCGCCGACTTTGGCCGTGTCTTGAGCCAGTATGCCGATGCGATCGTCTGCCGCTCCAAGGCCCACGACACAATCCTCGCCCTCGCCGCCGCGGCGACGGTGCCGGTGATCAACGGGCTCTCCGACTACACCCACCCCTGCCAGGCGCTCGCCGACGTCTACACGCTCAAAGAACAGGTCGGCCGCGTGGCGGGCCTCACGTTCACGTTCGTAGGCGACGGTAACAACGTGGCCCGCTCGCTGGCCGTGGTGTGCGGCCTCCTCGGGATGCGCTTCGTGCTCGCAGCCCCCCCGCAGTATCAATTCGACGACGCCTTCCGCGCCCATCTCAAGGCGCTGCTCCCGAACGCCGAGATCGTGGAGACGACCGACCCCGTGGCGGCTGTCAAGGGAGCGGCCGTCGTCTACACCGACGTGTGGGCGAGCATGGGTCAGGAGAAGGAGCGAGCCGTGCGGCTCGAGGCCTTCAAGCCCTACCAGGTGAACGCCGACCTCATGCACCACTGCCCGCAGGCCTTCTTCATGCACTGCCTCCCCGCCCGCCGTGGCGAGGAAGTCACCGACGACGTCATCGACGGCCCGCAGAGCCTCGTGGTGGACGAAGCCGCCAATAGGATGCACGTGCAGAAGGGCCTCCTGGCCTGGCTGCTGGCGAAGTAGGACGCCGGCTCGTGGCTGCCCACGCTCCATCGCCGGACGTTCGCTGCGGGCCTCCAGCCCTCCGCTCTCTCGACTCCGACTTCGCTGCGCCATCCATGGCTACGCTCGTCTGCATACGCCGGCTCACGGAGCATCGGCAACCCCGAGCCTCCCCGTCTGGAAGCCCGAGGCGTGAGCCGAAGGGAATACGCGTCGTGTTTCGCCACCGGGGCATCCTCTCGGCTTACGCCTCGGGCTTTCGTTGAGGAGGCTTC
>CAMAVC010000063.1 GCA_945861585.1 Planctomicrobium piriforme | reverse complement strand
GGCAACGACCTCATCGTGGACGGCCGGAAGATCAAGGTGTTTGCCGAGAAGGATCCCGGCGCGATCGCGTGGGGCTCGCAGGATGTGCAGATCGTCGTGGAAAGCACCGGCTTCTTCACCGACGCCACGAAGGCCGTGGCCCACAAGCGCGACAGCGTGAAGAAGGTCGTGATCTCGGCCCCGGCCAAGAACGAAGACCTGACGATCGTGCTCGGCGTGAACAACGAGATGTACGACCCGAAGAAGCACCACGTGATCTCCAACGCCTCCTGCACCACCAACGGCCTGGCGCCCGTGGCCAAGGTGCTCCACGAGACGTGGGGCATCGAACGCGGCCTGCTCACCACCGTGCACGCCTACACCAACTCGCAAAAGACGGTCGACACGGCCGCCAAGGATCTCCGCGACGCCCGGGCCGCGGCCCTCAACATCGTGCCTTCGAGCACGGGCGCCGCGAAGGCGGTGGGCCTCGTGATTCCGGCCCTTCAGGGCAAGTTCACGGGCATGGCATTCCGCGTGCCGGTGGCGACGGTGAGCGTGGTCGACTTCACGGCCCTGTTGGGCAAGGACGCGGCGCCGGCCGACATCAATGCCGCCATGAAGAAGGCCGCCAACGGCCCGCTCAAGGGCATCCTGCGCTACACCGACAAGGAGCTCGTCTCGACCGACATGAAGGGCGACCCGCACAGCTCGATCTTCTCGGCCGTCGACACGATCGGCCTCGGCAACCTCGTCAAGGTGGTGAGCTGGTACGACAACGAGTGGGGCTACTCCAACCGCGTCGCCGACCTGCTCAACTTCCTCGAAGACCGCGGGCTGTAGGCCGCGCGGAAGACAGGCTTGAGCCTGTCTTTGGGACTGGTTCGCGCTGCAGCCGCCTCGGGGCAGCCCCTCGCCGGATTGGGTGTTTCGGGCAGAGTCCCCGCGGGGGATATCCGGTACACTGACGGCATGCGTAGGCCACGAAGATACTCGGTGTTCGTGCTCCTCCTCGCCCTTCTCGGGCAGGTCGGGCGGGTCGAGGCGTGCCCCTTCTGCTCGGCCGTGTCGCTTACCTTCGCGCAGGAGATCGCGCAGAGCCAGGCGGCCGTGATCGCACGGCTCGTCGAGGGGCCACCGGCGGCGGCGCTTTCGCCGCGGGCCGAGGGGCCGCTGCCCAAGGGGAAGTTCGCGGTCGTCGAGGTGCTCAAGGGCTCGGGGCTCGTCGAGGAGGCGGGGTTGCTCGGGGGTGAGGCCAAGCCCATCGAGACGATCCTGCTCGAAGAGAAGCCGGTCGGGTCGCTCTTCCTGCTCATGGGAGTTGAGCCGCCGAATCTCGTGTGGTCGAGCCCGATCGGGGTGAGCGACCGGGCGGTCGAGTACCTGCGAAAACTCGGCGACCTCCCGGAAAAGGGTGCCGATCGACTGGCGTTTTTCCAAAAACATCTCGAAGACACCGACGAAACCCTCGCCCGCGACGCCTACGACGAGTTCGCCGTCGCCCCTTACGAAGACGTTCGCGCGCTTGAGAGCCGGATGGATCCCACGCAGCTCCTCGCGTGGATCGAGAATCCGAAGGTGCAGGCGAATCGGCGGCGGCTCTACGCCACGATGCTCGGTGTCTGCGGCACGAAGGCCGACGCCGAGCGGATCGCCGAGATCCTCAAGGGGGAAAACCTGCAGCCCGAGCAGGCCGACGTGCGGTCCGGGCTCGATGCCCTCATCGCCTGCTACGTCACACTGCGCGGCCCCGAGGGGCTCGACCTCATCGACCGGCTGTTCCTCGACCGGAAGGGCCGCGACGTGCCGTTCACCGAAACGTATGCCGCAGTGATGGCGCTACGGTTCTTGGGCGAAGAGTCCGATATCGTGCCGCGCGCTCGCGTGCTGCAGTCGCTCCGCATCCTTCTCGACGAGCCGAAACTGGCCGATCTCGTGATCGCCGACCTGGCCCGCTGGGAAGACTGGTCGGTCGTCGACCGCCTGGCAGAGCTCTTCGAAAAGGCGGAGGCCGACAACATCTTCGTGCGCGAGCCGGTGGTGAACTACCTCCGAGCCTGCCCGCTGCCGGAGGCCGCTGCGGTGATCACGCGCCTGGAAAAGATCGACCCCGAGGCCGTGCGTCGGGCTGCGACGCTCGCCGGCTTCGCCGGGGCGCTCGCGCCGACGAAGCCGGCGAATGACCCCGAGGGCGATCCGGGTGAAGGAGTGCCCTCCACGCTCTCTCCTGCTGGTCCGTCGCCCGACGACGCGGCCCTCGCTGCGCGGATCGCGCCCGTGATCGGCGACGAGGGCGTGGACGACGCAAGCGACCAGTCTCAACCCGACTCGTCGGCCACGGCAGCTGCTGGCGAACGCATCAAACTCGTGAAGTGGGCAGCGTGGGCGGCGTTCGTCGTCGTCGTGGCCGTCGCAGCGCGGTCGGCCTTCCGGTCGCGGCCGTAGGAAGCCATGGCAAGTGGTCTGTTCGAATCACCGGGCTCGCTTTCGCACGCTGCCGCCGCAGAGGGTGACGACCGGTATCGCGCCATCGGCGGTTCGGCGATCGCGGCAGCGGTGCTCGGACTCCTGTCGCCGCTGGCCTTCCTGGATTGGTGGCTCGCAGTGGTGCCCGTGCTCGGCATCGTGCTCGGCATCGTGGCTTGGCGCGACATCGCTGCCAGGCCGACGGAGCTCATCGGCCGGCCGCTTGCGGTGGCTGCGATCGTCGTCTCCGCGTGTGCGCTCGTGGGCGGGCTCGCCTCCAACGCGATCATCTATGCCGCCGAGTTGCCGCCGGGATTCGAGCGGCTGAGCTATGCGGCGCTCCAGCCGCTGGAGGGCGATCCGTCGACGGCGATTCCCGACACCGCGCGGGCGCTCGACGGCCGCGACGTGCTGCTCAAGGGCTACATGTATCCCGGGAAGCAGCAGCGCGGGATCGTGCAGTTCTTGCTCGTGCGAGACCAGGGCGACTGCTGCTTCGGGGGCAATCCCAAGATCACCGACCGCGTGCTCGTGCAGCTTCGCGATGCCCAGGGCATCGAGTTCTCGCCACGGCTGCGCAAGATCGCCGGGCGGTTTGCCGTGCGGCCAGCCGGCACGGCCACGCTCGACGGCGGCGTGCTCTACCATCTCGAGGATGCCGTTGTTCGCTGACCGGCGATTGATTTCGTTGTGGGCTGCCCTCCTCGCGGCCGGATGCGGCGGTCCTGCCCCGCAGGCTGTGCGGACTGGCGCCGCAGCCGACCAGGCCAGGGTCATCACGCCGGCTCCGACGTCATCGCGCACAGCCGGAGCGATCCGCGACATCTCATTCGACGACATCAAGTTCGACATGGAGAAGGGGGCTCCCTTCACCCGCGACCTGCTCCCGAAGCGGGTGACCGCCCTCGAACAGACTCGGATCCGCATCCGTGGCTACATCCTGCCGAGCTTCCAGCAGACGGGCCTCGCACAGTTCGTCCTCGTCCGCGACAACATGGAGTGTTGCTTCGGACCGGGCGCCGCCCTCTACGACTGCGTCGTGGTCCGGATGCAGCCGGGAAAAACCGCCAATTTTTCGATCCGCCCGGTCGCCGTGGCGGGCACGTTTCGCCTCGAGGAATTGCGGGGGCCCGATGGGAAGCACCTCGCGATCTATGCCCTCGAGGGCGAAGAGGTGCGGTAGGCCCGGGCCGTTGGTACCATCGTGCCCATGAACACCCGCTGGTTTGATCCGGAAAGTTGGTATTGGCTCTACGACATCCCGCCAACGCGGCTGTCGCTGCTCTTTATCGCCACGTTCGTCGGCTTCTATTGGATCGGCTCGATCCTTCTTCGGCCGGTGTTGCGGCAGTTCGTCAAGAACACCCCCGGCTCGAATGACATCGTCGGCTACGTGCTCTCCTGCTTCTGCGTGTTCTACGGCCTCTTGCTCGGCCTGATCGCGGTCACGGCCTACCAGAACGTGTCGGATGCCGCGGCCAACGTCACCCGTGAGGCGGCGGCTCTCTCGGCCCTCTACGAAGACGTGTCGCAGTATCCCGAGCCGCACGGCCAAAATCTGCGCTGGCTGCTCCGCGACTACACCCGCTACGTGATCAAGTATGCCTGGCCGCTCCAGCAGCGCGGAATCGTGCCTGAAGAGGGCACGATCCGGGCCGAGGCGTTTCACGAACGTCTCCTCGATTTCCAGCCGCAGACTCCGTCGCAGGAGATCATCCATGCCGAGGCGCTGAGGCAGTTCAACAACTTTCTCGAGTGGCGGCGGATGCGGCTCTTTTCCGTCAAGTCGTCACTGCCCGCGTCGATGTGGTTCGTGATGATCCTGGGGGCGATCCTCAACATCGCGATCTGCTGGCTGTTTGACATGCGGTTCGTCACGCAGCTCGTGCTGGGCGGCATCCTCGCGGCCTACCTGGGCACGATGATGCACCTGATCTTCGACATGAACCAGCCGTTTCGGGGCGACGTGAGCATCTCTGCCGAGCCGTTCGAGGTCATCTACCGGCGGATGGACGACGCATGACGCCACACTCCGACATGCCGCAACGAGTGGCCAGCCGGCCGACGCGCCGAGCCGCGCTCGCCCAGGGCTCGGCCGCCACCCTGGCTGCGGCGCGGGCGCTGGCCCCAGCGCTGTTCGCGGGCTGCTCGCTCGGCATTCCGCCCCGGGCACGCACCGTGCCGCTCGGGCTCCTCCATTCCCAGACCGGGCCGCTCGCGATCAGCGCCACGTCGCTCCGCGACGCGCAGATCTTCGCCTGCGAGAAGATCAACGCCGGCGGCGGCGTGCTCGGCCGCCAGATCGACATCAAGGCGCCCGACCCGAAGTCGCGGCTCGACCTCTTCGAGCGGCGGGCCCGGTCCCTGCTCGACCTGGGCTCTGTGGCCGTGTTCGGCTGCTGGACGAGCTCCAGCCGCAAGGCCGTGCTGCCGCTGTTCGAAGAGCGCGACAAGCTGCTCTTCTACGCGGTGCAGTACGAGGGGAACGAATCGTCGAAGAACGTGGTCTACGGCGGCATGGTGCCCAACCAGCAGATCGTGCCGGCCCTCGACTGGCTTCTGGGGCCTGAGGGGGGCAACCGCAAAAAGATCTATCTGCTCGGATCCGACTACGTCTTCCCGCGCACGGCCAACTACGTCACGAGGAAGTACCTGGAGACGAAGGGCGTGAAGCCCGTGGGCGAGGCCTACTATCCGCTGAACCACGCCGACTTCACGGCCGAGGTGAAGAAGATCATTGCGTCGGGCGCCGACTGCATCCTCAACACGATCAACGGCGACTCAAACCTCGCCTTCTTCGCCGCGCTCGCCGCGGCGAAGGTCGATCCCACGAAGCTTCCCGTCGTGTCCACGAGCATCGCCGAAGATGAGCTCCGCAATATCCTGCCCGAGCAGGTGCAGGGACACTACGCCGCGTCGTGCTACTTCCAGAGCCTGCCGACCGAGGCCAACCGTCGCTGGATCGCCGACTTCCGCCAGGAGTTCGGCTTCGACCGGGTGACGGACGATCCCATGGAGCCCGGCTACTGCCTCGTGAATCTCTGGAAGCAGGCGGTGGAGAAAGCGGGGTCGTTCGAGACCGCTGCCGTGCGGCAGGCATTCGCCGATGGCCTCGAATTCGCCGGCCCCGGCGGCCGTGTGCGGCTCGACCCGGCCACGCAGCACTGCGATCACTGGTTTCGCCTGGGCCGGATCCGCGGTGACCGGCAGTTCGAGCTCGTGAAGGAGTCGCCGGCCCCCATCCCGCCCGATCCCTATCCGTCCTTCGCGTTCCCAGGATGGAAGTGCGACTGGACGAAGGGCGGCCTCGAGCACGGCGCGGAGGTGAAGATCGATGGCCCAGTTTGAGATCGAAGAGACGGAGGGGATGCGGTGGGTCCGCGTCGACCTCGAAGACGACGACGTTCGCGCCGAGCGCGGGGCGCTCAACCACATGAAGGGCAAGGTCCAGATGGACGTGCCCTGGCCGTCACTGAAATCTTGGTGGGTGTCGCTCTTTTCCGATGAATCGCTGCTGCGGCCGAGGTACTTCGGCACGGGCAGCGTGTACCTCGACTCCTCGCTCGGCGGGTATCACGTGATGCAGGTCGTGCCAGGCGAGCGTTGGATCCTCGACACGAAGTGCTTCTGGGCCAGCGACGGCGAGGTGCAGCTCACGGTGCACCGCGAGCGGGTGTGGACATCGTACTGGGCCGACCAGGGGCTCTTCTGGTACAAGACCGCGCTCAAGGGCGAGGGGCAGGTCGTGCTCGCGGTCGATGGGCCCGTCGAGGAGGTGGAGCTGGTCGATGACCGTCTCGTGGCCGACGGCCCGTTCGTGATCGGCCGCACCGGCGGCATCTCGCTGTCCGTGAAGCGGCCCGCGAAGTCATGGCTCAGCTACTGGCTCTCGGGGCAGAAGCTGTCGTACGTCTACCAGGGCACCGGCAAGCTGCTGTTGTGCACGACTCCCTACTGGCGGCAGCGGATGCAGAAGGAAAAGCAGCCGGCGGCCGCCTCCGCGTGATGCCATGCGTTCCTCGGCTTCCCGCTCCGTCGCAGTCGCGTTGCTGCTCGGACTCGGCCCGTTGTGCCAGGCGGCGGTCGGCTGTCCATTCTGCGACGTCGTGGGGGAGTCGCTCGCCATGCGCCGCGATGCCGCCGACATCGTCGCGGTCGGCGAAGCACGGGAGGGCGTGAAGCCTGGCCCCGACGGGTTTCCGTGCCAGACCTTCACGCTCGGCCAGACGCTGCGCGGAACGCTCCCCCCCGAGAGCCGGGAGGTGACTGCCGCCGTATCCGGACCGGTGGAAGGCACCGCGCTCGTGTTCGGGGTCACGTCCAACGCCGGCCTTCGCTGGTCGGCGGTCGCGGCGAACGAAGCGGTGCTCGGCTACGCGGCAGCCGCCCCGGTGACGTCGCTTCCAACGGCCGAACGGCTTCGCTGGTTTGCTCCGCGACTCGAGCACCCGGATCCGGCAATCGCCGCCGACGCCTTCACGGAGTTCGGGCTCGCTCCATTCGAGGCGGTTCGTGAGGCGGCCGATGCTTTCGATCCAGCCACGCTCGCGGCATGGGTCGATGAACCGGGCATCGACGCCCGCCGCCGTGGGTTCTATGGGCTCGCTGCGGGGATCGTCGCGGCCCAGACGCATGATGCCCGCGTGCGTCACGACCTCGTCGCGGCACTCCGTGCGGCCATCGCCGCTCCGGCCGACGACTTTCGGGCTGGTTTCGACGGCCTGCTCGGCGGGATGCTCGTCGCCGTGGGATCGCCAAGCCTCGACGAGTTCGAGCGGCTCGGCCTATTCGCGCCGACGGCGCGGGCGGTCGATCAGCGGCATCTGCTCGCTGCACTGCGGTTCGCCTGGGAGAGCCTCAGCGACACGATCCCCCACGACCGCGTGGCCGCGGCGACAGCCCGGCTGCTCGATGCTCCCGTGGTCGCCGCCGATGCCACGATCGATCTGGCCCGCTACCGAGCGTGGGAGCCCATCGAAAAAGTCGCCGGCCTGTGGGAAACGCTCGGCCGCGACGATCCGCTCGTCCGCCGTGCCGTGGCGGGCTACCTCGATGCCTGCCCGCTCCCCGCGGCGCGGGGGCATCTCGAGCGGCTCCGGGCTGCTGATCCAGAGCGGCTCGCCGCCGCGCTCGAGGCGGCACGGGCGCCGCTGGCCCGTCCGTAGGACAGGCTTGAGCCTGCGAGTGTAGGACAGGCTTCAGCCTGTCTTCATGCCAGCCCGTGTAGGACAGGCTTCAGCCTGTCTTCATACCAGCCCGTGTAGGACAGGCTTCAGCCTGTCTTCATGCCAGCGAGCGACAGGCTGAAGCCTGTCGCTACCCTGCCGCGGGCGGCGTGGGCAGCAGCTCGGGCGCCCCCGTGCCCTTGTCGGCGGGAGTGCCCGGGAAGGTGGGTGCAGCAGGATCGGCCTGCGTCGGCTCTTCGCGAGTCGCCGGGTCGCGGGGCGGCAGTTGGAACGGGCGGGCATCGGCACCCACCGATTCGAAGTTTTGGGTGATCGGTCCCCGGCCAAACACCTCCGGCCGTGAGTGCCCGTAGTCGAGGTAGAGACTCGCGTCCCGCTGGCGGGCGCGGCGATGCGCGTCGAAGTAGGCCTTGCCCGGCCACGGCCCTTCGGCGAGGAACACGCCGTTGTATTCGAGCAGCGAGCCCTTCCGGAAATGGAGCTGGGCGATCGAGCGGTTGTAATCGACGAGCGACCGGGCGTAGGAGCTCTCTGCCTCGGCCCGGCGGCGCTGGGCGTCGAGGAGCTGGTCGAGCGTGACGGTGCCGGCATCATACGCTGCCTGCACCGCCTCCACCTGCCGTTCGGCAGCGACCCGCCGATTGAAGTTCGTCTGGGCGAGCGCGAAGTTCGTGTCGACGTTTCGCACCGCCTCCACGAGCGCGTGGGATGCTTCGAGTTCCTCATCCTGCAGGCGGGCCCGCTCGCGTGCCAGCTGCAGCTGCTGGTTGCGGACGGTCGCAAGCTCACGCCGGAAGCCGATCGGCATCAGGAACTGGGCCTGGGCCTGCCACTCCTGGAACTGCCCACTCATGAGCGTCGAGTAGGCATTCGTGTCTTGGAATGTGACGGCGTTGGGATTCACAGCCGTGGGTGTGTTCGTGGGATACGCGCCACCGCCGAACAGATCCTCGCCGACGCCGAGGAACCGCCACCGGCCGCCCACGTCGAGCCGCGGCAGAAGCAGGTTCTTGGCCGCCGTGAGTTCGAGCTCCTTCTGCTTGATGATCCACTTCTGGCGGCGGAGCTCCGCTGACCGCGACAGCGCCTCGACGAGCGACTGCTGCCAGTCGAAGGCGATGCGGGCCGTCGTCGGCTCGTCGGACGGCCGGATGAGCCGCCCGTCGCTCGCAGAGATGCCCATCATGTAGCGAAGGCGATTTTCGCAGCGATACACGTCGGTGAGGGCCTGCTCCACTTCGCTCCGGAAAAAGAAGTACTGCTCGCGGGCCTGCGCCTCCTTGTCGGCCTCGCCGCCCCGCGACTGCTCCACGTACAGGGCGTGAACTTTCCGCCACGCTTCAAGCGCGCTATCGCGGCCCACCTTGCGGGCCTCGAGATTCCGGTAGGCGAAATACAACTCCCAATACGACTGCTCGGTGTCGCTGACGAGATTTCGCACACCCGCCTCGAAGTCGGCGAGCGAGATGTCGGCGTTGATCCGGGCCAAGAGCACGCCGCGGAAGTTGGGCCGGCCGAAGGTATTCTCGAATGTGTCGGGCCCGGCGATACGGTTGTACGTCACGCCGGCACCCTGCAAGAGCGGCTGGCTGAACGTGAAGTCGTAGCTCGTGGTCCAGAGCGACGGTACGTCACGAAACAAATTGTTCGTGGCGTCGAGCTGGGCGGTGTTCGAGAAGCCGAACTGGGCACCGGTGGCTGTCCGCTTCGAGACCCCGGCCGTCGTGATGCCCGTGTTGGTCCGCAGCACCGGCACGAAGAGAAACGTCTGGAAGAGCGGGTCGACGTTCTGCGGTCGCACGCCGTTCTGCCAGGTAGAGCTCGCCGAGAGCTGGGCGTCGAAAGCGGCCAGCGCACTCTCCACGCCGCGGAAGGGATCGGTTTCGGTGATCGCGGGGTCGTAAATGCTCGGCGTGCCCGCCGGCGCCGTGAGCAGCGACACGGGCGGTTCGCCCGTCTGGGGCCGTGGGCCGCCGAAGCTGCCGAACCGGCCGCCGAGGTTGCGGAGCACCTTGCCGTTTTCGAGTGCCGTGCGGATCGCCTCTTCGAGCGACAGTTCCCAGATCTGGTCGAACTTGGCGTTCGAGAGCATCATCGGCTCGTGCGTGCCGGCCGCCTCGTCGAGCGGCTGCTGCTCGGTGTCTGGATATTCGAGCTTCTGGATCGCCCCGACGTAGTGCGAGAGATCGCCGTCCTCGAAGAAGTAGAACGGCTGCCGCGGCGCACAGCCTCCCGCGAGCATCGAAATGCTCGTCAGGATCACCCAGAGTGTGCGGGCCGGTCTGGTCACGGGGGGCTCTTTCGCGGTGCGGACAAAATGCCGCCGCTGCGCCCGGAGGGATAACGCCGCCGAATGGCAGCGTCTCCCGGCATGGGGCCCCCCGACTCCATGCCCGCTTCGTGCACCCAGGCGCAGCGACAGCAGGACTCATATCGGCCCCTTCTGTCCGCAAACTTGGAGCAATCGCTACAGTCGGACTGTTCAGCGGCGAGGCTGGGCAAGCTGGGCAGGCCAGCGAGTCGAGCGAGCCTCGCGCCGCTCGCCGTCACTCGACGCGACGAACCGTGCTGCGGCCCCCGGCACCGTCTCGACGAACGCCAGCCCCGCCTCGGCCCCGAGCACGCTGGCTGCCGTGGCCACCGCATCGGCCGTCGTGCAGTCGGCTGCAATCACGGTCACGGCAGCCGGCCCCGCGACGCCCAGGCCGGTGCGCGGATCGACAACATGGCTGTAGCGTGTGCCGTCGATCTCCACCGCCTGAAACGCATCGCCCGACGTGGTCACGGCTGCGTTTACAAGCGTGAGCATCTCCCGGCCTGCGCCATCCTCATCCACACGTGCATCCACCTCGATCGTCCACGCGTCGGCTCCTGGCGGCGGCCCCGACACCGCGATATCGCCCGAGGCATCGATCATGGCGGACGTGATCCCGTGCATGGCCAAGACATCCATGCCGCGATCGATCGCATACCCCATGCCGATGCCGCCGAGGTCGAGCCGCATCGCCCGCTCCCGGAGCATCACCGTCATGCGATCCACGTCCAAGACGAGCCTGTCGGGGCCGACTGCCTGCCGAGCGGCGGCGAGCTTGTCGGCCCGCGGCATCACCCCCGATCGCCGCGCTTGCCGCCACAACGTCGTGAGCGGTCCAATCGTCGGATCGAACGCACCGCCACTGCGATCGCGCCAGGCAACCGCCATCGCAAGGACCCGCCAGAGGTCGTCCCCGACCGCCACCGGACCGCTGGTGGGGGCGGCGGCGGAGAGCTGTGACAGTTCGCTGTCTGGATCGTAGTCAGACAGAATCCCTTCGAGCCGCGCGATCTCCACAAACGCTGCGGCGATCGCCGCCTGCGCTGCCGCCTCGCTGGCGTACACGGTGATCGTCCAGGGCACGCCCATCAACTGCCGGGTCTCACGAATTCTCGCCGGGGGCCCTGCACCTGCTGGCTCCTGACGCCCACAGCCTCCCACGACCAGGAGCATGCAGGCTGCCAGCACCGCGATGGTCGGATACACTGTGCGGATCATGTCGGATCAGCCTGCTCAGCCCGCGGTGACGATCACGTTCGACTGCACGCCCTTGCGCGGCGTGCCCCGGTTCGACGTGCCGCTCGACGCCTCGCCGGCGTTTCGGGCCCGCCTCGAACGCATGCAGCGGGCAGTCGCCCGCCATGGCACGCGCAACACCTATTATCTCACGAATTCCACCTGCACGTTTCGATTCACGAACGACCCGGCCACTGGCTGGGTGCAATTCACGATCGAGGGCACGGTGATCACCGACGAACTCGACCGCAAGACGGTGGGCAGCGACCTCGAGATCCGTCTCGAAAAAGAGACCTGCGACTGGCTCACGCAGCCCGCCGTCCAGTGGCTCGCACTCTCGGCGAAGCACGCGGTCGAAGTCGAATTCGACCGCTACATCGCCGCCGGCGATCTCTCCCGCGCCCTGGAGCGATTGGCCCGCGAGCAAGCCGCCAGCGACGCCGCCGGCGGCTTCGTGGGGATGAACCTGTAGCGTGTTGTAGGACAGGCTTCAGCCTGTCGTGCTTTCGTCAACACTCCCAATCCGGCTCGGGGTAATCCCTCGCCTCCCCTTTCCAATTGGGGAGGTGAGGGGCTGACCGTGCTCCGTGAGCCGGCGTATGCAGACGAGCGCAGCCATGGATGGCGCAGCGAAGTCGGAGTCGAGTGAGCGAAGGGCTGGAGGCCCGCAGCGAACGTCCGGCGATGGAGCATGGTCAGCCCTTCACCGGCGCGCCCAACCTCACCAGCAGTGGTGCACAAGCGGGCGGATGGAGTCATCGTAGATCTCCTGCACGGCCGCCATCGTGGCCGCGTCGAGCGCCGGGCATCCCGATGCCGCTGCGTTGTCGGCGACCTGGGCAGGCCGTTTCGCGCCGGGGATCACGCAGGTCACGGCCTCGAACGCAAGGATCCACTGGAGGGCGAACTGCGCGAGCGTCATGCCGTGTGGCACCAAGGGCTTGAGCCGCTCGACGGCGGCGAGGCCCGTTTCGTAATCCACGCCCGAGAACGTCTCGCCTTTGTCGAAGGCGGCACCCTCGCGGTTGAAGGCTCGGTGATCGTCGGGCGAAAAGGTGCTCGCCCGCGAAAACTTTCCCGAGAGGAGTCCGCTCGCGAGCGGCACGCGGGCGATCACGGCCACCTGCCGGCGGATCGCCTGCTCGAAAAACAGCTGTGAGGGCCGGAGGCGAAACAGGTTGAAGATGATCTGCACGCTCTGCACGTGCGGATACTCGATCGCCTTGAGGGCCTCCTCCACCTTCTCGACGCTCACGCCGTAGAAGCGAATCTTCCCGGCGGCAACGAGGTCGTCGAGGATGCCGAACACCTCGGGGCGATAGTAGACCTCGGTCGGCGGGCAGTGGAGCTGCACGAGGTCGAGCGTCTCGACACCCAGGTTTTTCAGGCTGCGGTCGATGAACGCCGTGAGGTTTTCGCGGGAATAGCCGGCCGCCGTCTGGGCGGGCAGCCGCCGGCCCACCTTCGTGGCGACGTAAAAGGGCTCGCGTCCCTCACGGCGGAGCCGGGCGATGAGCCGCTCGGAGAGGCCGTCGCCGTAGACGTCGGCCGTGTCAAAAAAGTTGATGCCCTGGTCGAGGGCCGCGTGGAGCGTGGCCA
The DNA here is from genome assembly GCA_945861585.1 of Planctomicrobium piriforme. Classification (GTDB taxonomy): domain Bacteria; phylum Planctomycetota; class Planctomycetia; order Pirellulales; family UBA1268; genus RGVT01. The sequence continues at coordinate 9,798 of CAMAVC010000063.1, read as the reverse complement.
TCGATTCGGCCTCGTCGGCGCCGCCCCACTGGCCGCCGCCGATGCCCCAGCCGCCGAAGCCGATTTCGGAAACCTGCCAGCCTGTCCGTCCAAATGTGCGTGTCTTCATGGCCGCGAAGTCTACACTGATTCCAGTCATGGCAGGCTCTTTTCTGGCATCTCCGCTCTGGAATTGGCAACGCGACGTCCGCGGGCGGCCGTTGTTTCAGATCGGCGCGATCCTCGTCGCGAGCGGCCTTTTGCATGTGGCCATCTGGGCAGTGACGGGCGGCCCGTGGGAGGGGCCGGTCACCTGGCGGAAGCCGATCCTGTTCGGCATCTCGGGCGGGCTCACGGCACTCTCGACAGGCTGGGCGTGGGCACAGCTGCCGTGGCGCCGGGGCGACCGCTGGCTCGCCGCAGCCACGGCCTGGGCGCTGCTCGTGGAGGTCGCGCTCATCGACCTGCAGGCCTGGCGCGGCGTGGCGAGCCACTTCAACCGCTCGACGCCGCTCGACTCGTTTCTCTACGACGCAATGGGCGGGCTGATTCTGTTCGTCACGCTCGTGTCGATCGACCTCACGGTGCGCTTTTTCACCCAGCGCACGACGCTCGAGCCCGACATGCTCCTCGCCGCCCGGGCGGGGCTCGTGTTGCTTGTGTGGTCGTGCCTGCTTGGCATCTGGATCAGCGTGTATGGCGACATCCGCATGGCAGCGGGGCAGTCGCCCGAGGTCTATGGTGCCGCGGGCGTGCCCAAGTTTCCTCACGGGGCGGTGATCCACGCCCTCCAGTGGCTGCCACTCCTCGCATGGGCGGCCCGCGCGGCGGGCCTGCCGCAGAAACGGCGGTTTCCCCTCGTCGCCTCGGCCACCGTCGGGACGGTGATTCTCGGCACGTTCGCGCTCGTGCAGACGCTGGCCGGCCGAAGCCGCTTTGACACGACGCCACTCACCTATGCGCTTCTGGCGGGGGGAGTCGTCTGCCTCTCGGTACCGATCTGGATCACGGCGTGGGCGTGGGCCGCGAAGGTGCTCGCCCCTCGGCATCCTTCGCAGTCAGGTGCGTAAACCAGTCCCGAAGCCGTCGGGTCGACTCCCGGTCGTCGAGAAACATGGCGCAGGAGTGGGCGGCCAAGCCTGATGACACAAACGTCACCGGCACACGGAGCGCATCGGTGACCGGCTTCACCTTGTCGGCGGAGTTATCGGTGTGAAACACCGAGGCGCCCCGGAACCGGCTCGCCCGCTCGATGGCGCCGTCGAGCGTCGCGCCGTTCCAGCCATCGCCGTCGAAATGTTGGCAGCAATGCAGCCCTTTCCAGAGCGCTGCGATGCGATCGTTGCGCAGGCCAATGAAGCCACAGGCGATCGCACCTCGGGAGAAGCCCGTGAGCACGAGGCGATCACGGTCGCCGCTGAATCGTTCACAGACGTCCTCAACCGTAGCCACGCAGAACTCAGCCGTGCGATCTGGGTCACCCCAGCCGTTTTCGGCGACGTGGCCACTAGCATCCACGAACGGCAGGCTGATCCAGATCGCGCCCCGGCCCCGCGTCATGCCGTAGCCAATCACGCACTGCTCCGGACGGCCCGTCGAGTAACACGCTGGCGTGAAGAAGATGTTGCCTGGGTATTCGATGACGACGGGGTGGCTCCCGCCCGGCTGCCAGTCGCTGGGGAGGGAGAGAAACGCCGCGGGGGGCGTCTCGATTCCTGGCCCCGACGGAAGAGGGCGGTAGGGCACGCGTCGCCCTGGAGCCGGCGGCCCGTCCTCGACGATCGGCACGTCGAGTCTCCCCGCGGGCCGCGTCCACGGAGGGGCCTCGCCGACAGCCGCGAGGTCTGCCACCTCGACCGTCTGCCCCGCAGTGGGCTTCCTGAGCATCACCTGGACGCCCCGCACACGCGCGGGGTCGAGTTTCGGCGTGCCGTCGGGAAACGTGGCCCGCAGCGGACACGAGAATGTTCGTGTTTCGCCCGGCTGCAAGACTGCAAAGTCCGCGATCGATTCCCAACCGGCGTCGGCCACGACCCACAGCGCCACCTCGATGGAATCAGTGCCTGTGTTCCCGATGGCAGCCTCGATGGCCCGCCGTGTGCCCAGATTCCATCGCTCCGCCGGCGCGGATACCAGAGCCCATGCGTAGGGCCTCGACTCCGTCGCCCGCACCACAAGCCGCCGCTCCAGCGCCGGTCCGACGAATTCCAGGCTGACACCGCGACGATCGTGCACGTCCTCGGTGTCGTCCACATGCCGCCACAGCGGCTCCTGCGCCGCCGTGACGGTCTGCGACACGATCGGCCACACGAGTGCCGTCGCGACTAGCCGCAGCAGGAGCCTGGCGTGTTTCATGCCCTCACGGTACCGAACGTCGTGGGTGCGGTGCGCGATTGCAAAGGATTTTTACGCATTTCGCCGCGGTGAGTCCCGCCCCAAATTCTGCAAAAATAAGGGGTCTCACGGGGTTGGAGTTGCATCTCTTCCATGCGAAAAGCCGGGTTCACACTCGTCGAACTGCTCGTGGTGATCGCGATCATCGGTGTGCTCGTCGGCCTCCTCCTGCCGGCGGTACAGTCGGCCCGTGAATCAGGCCGTCGCAACGCCTGCAGCAACAACGCCAAGCAGATCGGCCTGGCCGTGCAGGGCTACTGCGATGCGAAGAAAGTGCTGCCTCCTCAGGCGGCGTCCGCGATCTTCGGAACGGCACGGGGGAGAAGCCAGTTCCTCGAAGGCCACGGCTGGCCGTTTCTCGTGCTCCCGTTCATGGAGCGATCCGAAATCTACGACTCGCTGTCGAATGGTTCGCTTGCGGGATTTTCGCACACGGTCACATTCATCAACGGTACGAGTGCCGCTGCGGTGGTGGCCCGCCAACCCATTTCCACCCTCATCTGCCCAAGTTGCGCCCTGCCCACGCTCACGCCAGAAGCTGAATACAACGCAGCGGGCGGATATACGGCGGCGTCCTCGGGGTATCGATCAAGCAAGTCGAACTACGCGGCCAGTGGCGGCCCCTACGGCCTCGGCTGCTCGGGAACCACGTCCGCCATGCTGGGCCCGTGTATCGAAAGCTCCACCGGCGCGATCCGCAAGCTCCGTGGCCGGCCGTTGCGTGAGATTCTCGACGGTACGTCGAAGACATTCCTCCTCGGCGAGGTGGGAGGAATCGCCGACCCGAGCCTGCCTGGTGCGCCGGGTTTTCCACCGAAGACCGAACGCCTGCCGGGCCTGTGGATCGGTACGTCGAGCCAGTTGGGCGATAACACATCCTCCGTGACGCTCGTGCGGTTCACGCGCTACAAGGTCAACCAGGGGGCCTACGACGGCTTCGGGAGCAACCACCCGGGCGGGGCGACGTTCGTCCTGTGCGACGCGTCCGTGCGCTTCGTGAGCGACATGATCAATTCCACCGGAGGTGGTTACCAGACGCCGATCAACTCAGCCACCAACCCGAGCATTTTGCTCAACACGATCCGCGGCATCCGCGGGGTGTATCAACAGTTGAGTTCTGTGGCCGACGGCAACGCGACTCCGAGTGACTATTGACGATGCGTTTCCTCAGGCCGTCTCCCGGATGCTTGCTTGCGGTGCTCGTGACCGCTGCCGTCATTGGCTGCCAGCCCGGCGTGGGGGCCACGGCGACGGGCGTCGTTACCTTCAACGGCAAGCCCGCGCCCGCGGGCGTGATGGTGACGTTTCAGCCCCAGGTGGCCAATTCGTCCGCCTCGATCGGCGTCACCGATGCCAGCGGTCGGTACGACCTGCGGTTCAACGCCAGGATCCGGGGCGTGATGCCTGGCGAGAGCATCGTCTCGCTCGCAATCGTGACCGAGCCGGATGCCGAGGGCAGAACATCCGTTCCCGATGCACTGAAAGGCATTCGAATCCCTCCCTCCTACGGAGCACGATCGACGCTTCGCAAGACCGTCAACCCCGGCACCAACGTGATCGACATCGACATCGACCTCTGACACCCTTCCTCCTTTGACCCGCACCATGAGCCATTCGAAACCCTGCGCACGTCTCGTTGTTGGCATCCTCTCGATCGTCGTGCTGCTTGCTGCATGCGGCGCACGCATCGCCCATGCCGGCGACGACGCCGCCTGGCTGAAGTCGGGCACGCTCATCTTTGAAGACTCGTTCGACCGCGAGGAGGATGGCAACCTTGCCAAGGCGATCGGCAACGGCTGGAACAGTGCCACGGCCAACCGTGTCCCTGACGAAAAGCAGGCCGATCTCGACGGCGGCGTGCTCAAGGTGATGAGCTCTGCAAAGGCGGGGCATCAGGCCCACATCCATCACGACGCCGGCTTCGAAGACGGCGGGGCGATCGTGCGGTTCAAGCTGCCTGGGCTTTCCAAGACCGAATCACTCACCGTCGGCTTCGTGGACCGCGAGACCTCGAAGGCCGCCGCCGGGCATCTCTGTTATGCGGTTCTCACGAGTGATCCTCCGCAGGTGCAACTCCTCGACCGCAAGACCGGCTACTCCGATCCCGATGTCTCCAAGCGCCGCCAGCCCTACCTCAAGAGCGGCGAGAAGCTGCCCGACGATCTCCAGCGGTTGCTCGACAGCAAGATGAAGTTCGTTCCTTGGAAGGCCGACCACGAATGGCACGAACTCGTGCTCGTCACCGAAGGCGACGAGATGCGCGTGACGCTCGACGGCAAGCCACTGGGCAGCCACCGCTCGGAAGGCTTCGCCCATCCCATGAAGCGCTGGTTCAGCCTGCTCATGAACCCGTCGGCCTGGATCGACGACGTGAAGGTCTACGAGGTCAAATGATCCACACGGTGTCGGCAACGGGCATGGCCATCGTCTTCCGCGTGACGCTCGTCGTCGGAGCCGTGCTCTCGTGGCTCTCTGGGAAGGCCTACGCCGCCGACGGCCGGCCGCCGAACATCCTCTTCATTCTCACCGACGACCAGCCCTATAAAACGGTCGGCTGCTATCCCGAGGCGCCCGACTGGGTGCACACGCCCAACATCGATAGGCTCGCCGCGACAGGCATGCGGTTCGAGCGGGCCTATCTCGGCTCCTGGTGCATGCCGTCCCGGGCGAGCCTGCTTACCGGTCGCCTGCAGCACGGCATCGAATCGATGCGGATGGCCGGCCCATACCCGGGCAGCACCTACGACCCAACTGCCTGCCCGTTCATCCCCGCCGAGTTCCGCCGGCAGGGCTACCACACGGCGCATATCGGCAAATGGCACACCGGCACCGACGCCGGGTTTGGCCGCGACTGGGACCACCAGGTGGTGTGGAACCGTCCCAAGCACCCCGACAACGCAGGAGCCTACTACGAAGGCCAAATCCTCGCCTTCGACGGCGTCGAGCGGCTCGTTGCCGGCTACTCGACCGACGTCTACACCGATCTCGCCTGCGACTATATCCGCGGCGAGAAACGTCCCGCCGACAAGCCCTGGTATCTCTGGCTCTGCTACGGCGCGGTGCACGGCCCGACGAAACCGGCCACACGACACAAGGGTGCGCTCGCCGGCCACGCCCCACCCGTTCCGGCCGATATCTTTGGCCCACGGCCCGGCAAGCCTGCCTACCTCGACACCACGCAAGCCTGGGACCGCGGCCCCGACGGCCGGCCCGTGATGCGCAGGCGCGGAGCGGTGGCCACGAACTTCGATGCCAATCTCCCGGGCCGCGACCATGCCACGTGGGTTCGGCAGGTGAATGAGTGCACGCTCGCGATCGACGAGGGCGTGGGGCGTCTCCTCTCGGCCCTGGAGGAGACGGGCCAACGGGCCGACACGCTCGTCGTGTTTTCGAGCGACCAGGGGTTCGCCCTTGGAGAGCACGGCCTTTCCATGAAACTCGCCCCGTACGACGCCGCAATCGCCTCGCCGCTCGTCATGAGCCGCCCGGGCACGCTGCCAGCCGGCGTGGTCCGATCCCACCCGGTGAACTCCGCCGACCTCGCCACGACGCTCTGCGTTCAGGCCCGCGTGGCCATCCCATGGAAGATGCATGGCCGCGATTTCAGCGATCTGCTCGGAGATGTGGCCCAGGAACCGCCCGCCCCGCCGATGCTGCTCACGAACACCGGTCGAAAATACGGCTCCGACACGGCCGCCTTGCCCGAGGGCGCGGCCATGTTCGAGCAGTCGGGCGTCCCCTGGTGGGCGATGCTTCGTGACGGCCGCCACAAGTACATCCGCACGCTCGTGCCGGGCGAGATGGAGGAGGTCTACGACCTGGCGGCCGATCCCGAGGAGTTGACGAACCTCGCCCTCGACCCCGCCCACCGACCGCTCCTCGATCGGCTACGAGACGGGGCAATCGCCGAACTCCACCGCACTGGCGCCAGATTCGTCACCGCCCTGCCGTCGGCCAGCACGGAGAAATACTCGGAGAGATCACGATGAAACTGATTCGCAGGCTCGCGTTCGTCGTCGCTGTCGTCATTACGTCGGTCTCGGGTGGCCGCCCTGCCCGTGCCGGCGACGACGCCGCCTGGCTGCGGAGCGGAACGCTCCTGTTCGAGGACTCGTTCGACCGTGAGGAGGATGGCAATCTCGCCAAGGCGATCGGCAACGGCTGGAACAGCGCCACGGCCGACCGCGTGCCCGACGTGAAGCAAGCCGACCTCGACGGCGGCGTGCTCAAGGTGATCAATGAGCCGCGGGCGGGGCACCAACCGCACATCCACCACGAGGCTGGATTTCAAGACGGAGGCGCGATCGTGCGGTTCAAACTGCCGGACACCGGCAAACCAGCGACGCTGACGGTCGGATTCGTCGATCGCCAGACGCCGGGAGTCCACGCCGGCCATCTCTGCTACGCCCTCGTCTCCAGCCAGCCGCCGCGGATCACGCTCTCCGACTACAAGACCGGCGTCATGAATCTCGAGATCCAGAAGCGACGCAAGGAATACCTCGACCGCAAGGAAAAACTTCCGGACGACCTCGCGGCCCTGCTCGCGACGAAGTCGCAGGCCTTTGCATGGCCGGCCGACGACGGCTGGCACGAGCTCGTGCTCGTGACCGAGGGCGACGAGATGCGGGCCACACTCGACGGCACGCCGCTCGGCAGCCACCGCTCGGAGGGCTTCGCCCATCCCACGAAGCGCTGGTTCAGCTTCCTCATGAACCCGTCGGCCTGGATCGACGACGTCAAGGTCTACAAGGTGAAGTGACTCCCCGTCTCACGCTACGACTTCACGGAGCGGGCCCGTACTGTCGCCAAACGATTCGGCTACGACACCCGAGCCCTGGAGGAGCGCGAGCCAGGCGTTGCTCAAGGGGGTGCCCTTCGTGACCACGATGTTCTCGCCGAGCTTCACGCCCGCCCCCCGCCCGGTGATGAGCGTCGGACAGTTGTCGAGCGAGTGGCCGGTGCGGATGTTGCTGCCGTAGACGACGGTCGTGTGGTCGAAGAGGCTCGTGCCGTCGGGCTCCTTCGTGGTCTTGAGTTTCGCGATCAACCCTGCAAGCAGTTCGCTCTGGGCGAGATCGCGCTGCCGCGACGACTCCACGACGTCGCCCGGACGCCCGTGATAGTGGCTCATTGTGTGGGCCTCGGTCTTGAGGCCCATGCTCGTGAGCAGCGTCGTGACCGGCTGCCGGTAGGTGAGCACGCGGGTGCTGTCGGTCTGGATCGCCGCCACGATGACGTCGTACATGAGCGCAATCTCCTCACGGCCCGCGAGGCCCGGCTTGGGTTCGCCGAGCGTGGGCTGCGGCCGCTCTGTGCCGATCCACTTTTCGTCGCGGGAGAGCCGGGTCTCGAGGTCGCGGATGCCCTGCAGGTATTCGTCGAGCTTGTCCTGGTCAGTCTTGCCGAGCGACCGGCCGAGATCGCGGGCATTCTCGAGCGCGTTGTCGAGAATGCTCCGCCGCTGCTGGAGCAGCGCCTTCTGCTGTTCGAGGGGCGTCGTGTCCTTGGCGAAGAGCCGGTGGAATGCCTCGACGGGGTTCCGGGGGCCGCCCACCGGCTTGCCACGCGCGTCCCAGGAGAGAGAGAGCCCGGGGCCGTGCCCGGAGCCGTTCGCCGCCTCGCCGCAGTCGAGCGCGAGCGACTCGAACCGCGTGTCGGTGCCGAGCGCCCGGGCCGCCACCTGGTCGACCGACACGCTGTTGAAGAAACTCTGGCCAGGAGCGCCGTATTCATTGGCGCCCGTCAACCAAAACGTGCTCCCGTAGTGACCGTTGCCCGTAGAGCGGTTCCACAAGCCCTGCACGATGCTGAAGTCGGCCTTGTGCGTGGCGAGCGGCTCGAGGAGCGGGGGAAGCGCGTAGTCGCGGCCCGGCTCGCCGATCTTCGGATACCACTCGTCTTCGGTGACGCCCCAACCAAACCCCAGGAAGACGAGCCGCTTGGGCGACGCGGCTCCGCCGACGGCCGCAACGCACCGCCGGAAGCCGAGCGACTCGAACGCCGGTAGCGCGATCAGGGCTCCCGCGGTCTGGATCGCGTGGCGACGGTTGATGCGGGTGGTGAGCGGTTTCATGTGGCAGTCTCCTTCGAAACGTCACTTCGTGCGAAAAGCCTTGCTCTGCACCAAGGCATGGATGAATGACCTGGTGCCGAGGTCGTGGCTGCGGGCGTCGTTCACGATCGAGTCGATGAGCGGGTCGTCGCCGAAGCCGCAGGGCCGGCCGAGCGCGTATTGGATGAGCGCGGCGGTGAATCCCCGGGCGAATTGCTCGGGTCGTGCGGCCACGATCTCACGCAGGCCATCGAAGTCGGCGAATGCCGGCCCGCCATGGAGCGCCCCAGCCGGATCGATCGTCCAGGTCTTCTTCGTCTTGGGATCGGGCTTGCCTGCGGCGTTGATCGCCATGGAACTGTCGGTCGTCCGCCAGGCGCCCACGGCGTCGAAGTTTTCGAGGCCGAAGCCGATCGGGTCGATCTTGCGGTGGCAGCTCGCGCACTGGGGCTCCTCCTGATGGAGCACCACTCGCTCCCGCGTGGTGAGCGATTTGCCGGCCAGGCGGGCCAGCTGCGGCACGTTCGGCGGCGCCGGCGGCGGGGGATCGTTGAGCAGCTTGCGCAGCACCCACGCGCCGCGCTCCACCGGGCTCGTGTGCTCGCCATTGCTGCCCATGGCGTGAACGGCGGCCATCCCCAACAGCCCACCCCGCGGTGACCCCGCCGGCAGGGAGACCTTGCGAAACTCGTCGCCGTGCACTCCTTCGAGGCCGTAGTAGTCGGCAAGCAGCCCGTTGACGACGACGTAGTCCGCCTTCAGGAGATCGCTCAGCCGCCCGTTCTCGCGCAGGAGATGGGCGAACGTCTCATACACCTCCCGGCGGGCTGCGGCCTTCGTGCTGTCGTCGAAGTTGGGATAGAGCGCGAGGTCGAACTGGAAGAAGTCGAGGCGATCCATCGCCAGCCACTGGGCCACGAAGGGCTCCACGAAGCCGGCCGACCGCGGGTCGTCGAGCAGCCGGTTCACCTGCGACTCGAGCACCGCGGGCTCGAGCAAGTCTCCGCTCTTCGCCAGGCCGCGCAGCGTTGCATCGGGCGGCGCACCCCAGAGGAAGTAGGAGAGCCGCGTGGCGAGTTCCGGGCCGTCGAGTTCCCGGCGGCTTTCGTCGGCTCCGGGTTCCGCCCGGTAGAGAAATCGCGGCGACGAGAGCACCGACACGAGCGCCTCGGTGAGCGCCTCCTGGTGCTTCGCCCCGAGGCCGCGCCGCGCGGCGTAGATGGAGGCCAGCCGTTCCACCTCCCCCGTGGCCGGCTTCACGCCACGGTAGGCCTCGGCAAGAAATTGCTCGACCGCCCGCTTCGCCCGTTCTGGAGGGATCGCATCGACGTCCTTCGCATCGAGCAGCGGCCGCAGGGCCTTGATGCCGGGCG
>CAMAVC010000062.1 GCA_945861585.1 Planctomicrobium piriforme | reverse complement strand
CTCGGGCTTTAGTTGAGGAGGCGAGGGGCTGCCCGTACTCCGGGAGCCGGCGTATGTGACCAGCGAAGCCATGGATGGCGCAGCGCAGGCACATCCGAGTGAGTGAAGCCCAGGATGGGCGCAGCGAACGTCCGGCGATGGAGTATGGGCAGCCCCTCGCCGGCTTGCACCACGCGGCGTCGCCCACCGGCTGATTCGTCACTGCGGTGCAAGCGGCCGGCCGCGCCAGCTGGTCTTCAGGCCGAGGAGTTTGCGCGCAAGCGCGTACCACTGGATCGCGAGGAATACTCCGATCGCGAGCGGCTGGGCCAGCGCGCTCGTGAGGCTCTGCCGAAACCGCACCGCTTCGGCGAGCCGGGGAAGCAGCGCGAGGCTGCAGGCGCCGATGATGGCGGCGACTGTCCACCTGGGCCACGCCTGCCAGCCCGTGGCAACGCCCGCGGCGACGAGCACGAACGGCAGGATCTGGCCGGCTGCGAGCAGGAGCGTGAAGGGCACGATCGTGGCGGGCGCGCCGATCCCCTCGGTGGCGTTCTTGGCGAGGCCGCGCCACACGTCGAGGCTGCGGGTGTACATGCGGCAGGAGGCGATGTCGGAGGCGTCGAAAATGTCGGTCGTCAGACCGGCGCGGCGGTAGGCCCGCGGGAGCTTGATGCCATCGTGCAGCGATGCCCGGATCGCGGCATGCCCCCCTGCCCGTTCGTAGGCGGCACGCGTGGTCACGAACCATTGGCCGCAGCCTGCCGCGAGGCCGGGGGAGTTGTCGTGGCGGCTGCGGCCCAGCGGAAGGAAGCCGAGCAACACGAAGTGGATGAGCGGGAGCAGGAGCCATTCGAGGAACGAGCCGGTTTCCTGACGGGGGAAGCCGCTGGCGAGCCCCGCCCCGGAGGCGTCGAGGAAGGCCACCGAGCGCGCGATCGCATCGGGCTCCGGCCGGACGTCGACGTCGAGAAACAGCCATGTGTCAAATGCTGCGGCCTGCGCGAGCTGCCAGCAGGCGTGCTGCTTCCCGCACCAGCCGGCCGGGAGCGAGCCACCCCGCACGAGCCGCACGCGGGCATCCTCGGCGGCGAGCCGCTCGACGAGCGCCGCGGTGCCATCGGTCGAGTCGTCGTCGAGGATCACGAGCTCCAGATCGACGTGGCCGCTCGCGAGGACGTCGTGGGCCAGGCGTTCGATCACCGGCGCTTCGTTGCGGGCCGGCACGAGCACTGAGACCTGCGGCACCGGGGTGCGATTTTTTTTGATCCGCGGGGCCCTGCGGAATGCCTGAAGATTCGCGAGCGTGAGGAGGGCGGGCAATGCGGCACACACCAGTGCCGTGACGGCGAGCACTCCGACGATGAGCGTGCTCATTGGGAAGTCTCACCGCCGTGCGAAGCGTCGAACCGCTCGCGGCGCAGCCACGCCCTGCTGCGGCGCACGAGGTCGTACACGCCGCCCACCCCCACGCGGCCGGAGAGCAGCGTGCGAAATGCGGCTGGGTCGCGTTGCCGAGCAGCAGTGGCGAGCCGATCCTGCGTCGCTTCGAGGGCGGCGGCGAGCACCGCATCCCACTCGTCAGCCGATCGACCCGGAGCGTCGGTGATCCGCAACGCTGGCCCGAAGGCGACGAGTGCCTCGGGAAACCGCTCCGTCCAGAAGGGATATTCCACCGCCAGCGGCACCACCAGGCCGTCGGTGCGGCCTTCGAGGGCATGGGCCACACCGGGGCGGATCGCGACGGGCCGTGCCCGGGGATCGACGAACTCCCCCTGGGCCGTGATCCAGAAGATCACGTCGCTGCGTCGGCTCGCGGCCTTCGCCATCCGCAGGAATCGGGCCGAGCCCCGCCATGTGCCCGGCTCGATCCCGATGAAACCGATCTTCTCCATGAAGCGATATTTGCCGAGTGCCGCGGCATCGATCGGGCCGTAGACCATGCGGTCTGGATAGAGCAGCCTGCCGATCATCAGAAACACGAGCGGATCCCACCAGCTCGGATGGTTGGCGTAGAAGATCACCGGCTGGCCGGCGAGGTCGGGATGATCCGGGCCCGGCGGCTCTCCGCGGAGCAGCCGCAGCGAGTGGAAATGCCGGCGCAGGTAACGCCGCACATACGCCATGAACCAGCCGTTGAGGCCGTGGGAAAACGGGGGCAGGTCGTGCTCGTGCAACGGGCTATGTTCCCGGTCGTTCACACAACGCAGGGCACGGGCCGGTCGGCCGATTGATCGACGAGTTTGTCCTGGTCGACACAGTCGGCCGCGATCCAGCCCGACATCAACACCATCGGCATGCCCGGGCCGGGGTGCGCGGAACCACCCGCGAGGTACAGCCCCTGGATGTCGGGCGAGCGGTTCGCCGGCTTGAACGCGCCCAGGAATTTTCCGTGACTTGCCAGGCCGTATATCGCGCCGTCGAGCACGTGGTAGCGGTCGTTGATGTCCTGCGGCGTGAGGGCCCGCTCGAAGACGATGTGTCTTTCCAGATCCTTCATCCCGGCTGTTCGTTCGAGCTTGCGGATGATCGTGTTGCGATACTCCGGCAGCATTTTCGACCAGTCGTGGTGGGGGCGGAGATAGGGCGTGTGCACGAGCACGTAGAGGGCCTCGCCTCCCGGCGGTGCCACCTCCGGCTCCGTCACCGCCGGGGCGCAGACGTAGCAGGTGGGGTCGGGAGCGGGCTCGCCGCGACGGTAGATCGCCTCGAACTCCGCGTGCGGATCTTCGGAAAATACGAAGTTGTGGTGGATCAGCTGCTCGTAGCGCTTGTCGAGGCCCAGGTAGAGCACCACGCCCGAGCAGGCCGGCTCATACTTCCGCCGACCGAGAAACTTTCGCTGTGGCTGGCCATCGACGAGCTCGCGGTGCGTGCGCACGCTGTCGGAGTTGCTCACGACGGCGGCAGCGTGAATCACTTCGCCGGAGGCCGTCTCGACGCCCTGCACCCGGCCCTCTTCGACGATGATCCGCCGGACGGGCGTCTTCGTGCGGATTTCGACGCCGAGGTCGACGGCCAGGCTCGCGAGGGCCCGCGGCACGGCGCCGGTGCCACCCCGTGGATACCAGACGCCGTCGTTCGACTGCATGTGGGCGATGCCGCAGAGCACCGCCGGCGACTGCTCGGGGCAGCTGCCCACATACTGCGTGTAGTGGTCGAACATTTGGGCCGCCCGACTGTCGGGCACGTAGGCTCGCACGGTGCCGGCCACACTGTGGCCGGGCCGCATGCCGAGCAGATCCTTGAGAAAGCCGGGGGAGAGATTTCTGCGGACATCGATCATGTCACGCATGCCGCCGACGCTCCGCCAGAAGAAAAACTCGTCGGAGAGCCGGTGCAGCCGCCGCGACAGATCCATGAACCGACCGTAGCCGTCGCCTGCTCCCGAGCCTGGAGCGAAGGCGTCGAGGTTGGTCCGCATGGCCGCCACGTCGGCCACGAGATCGAGGGTGGCACCGTCGGTGAAGAAGCTCCGCCACTGCGGATCGAGCGGCACGAGATCGAGCGCGGAATCGAGATCGCGGCCGGCTTCGGCGTAGATCCGCTTCAGCACCCGCGGGATCGTGAGGATCGTGGGGCCCATGTCGAAGCGGAAGCCCTGCTCGGAGAGCACGGCCGCCTTGCCGCCCACCCAGGCGTTCTTGTCGCAGAGCGTGACGCGATAGCCGCGGGCCGCGAGCGTGCAGGCCGCCGCCAGGCCGCCGAGGCCGCCCCCGATCACCACCACTCTGTCGTTGCCGCGTGCCTTGATCATCTGCGTTCTGCTCTGCCTGCGATGGGTGCGTCGTGCGCCGTGAATCGTGTCAGACGGCTCCCGCTGCCGTCTTGGGCCGTTCGCCGCCTCGGCGGGTGTCGGAGCCACGCTGGCCGCCGGGCGTCGACGCACCGAGGTCGGAGAGCAGGAGATCTGACGTGATCCTGGCCGAGGAGTAGATCACCGGCAGCCCGCTGCCCGGGTGCGTCCCGCCACCCACGAGATACATCCGCTCGACGTCTTCGAAGCGGTTGTGTGGCCGCATGTGGAGCATCTGGCCGAGGTCGTGGGAGAGATTGAAGGTCGCCCCGCGGTAGATTTCGTAGTCGTCCTGCCAGTCGTCGGGCGTGAGCATCTTTTCGTAGCGAATCCGCTCGCGGACGCCGCGGATGCCGACGCGTTCCATCTGGTCGAGGGCCACCTCGCGATACCGCGCTCCTTCCCGCCGCCAGTCGACGTTTGGATGGCGATGCGTCACCGGGATCAATAGGTAGAGCGTGCTCATGCCGCGCGGGGCGAGCGAAGGATCGGTGATGCAGGCGTTTTGCACGTACATCGAAGGATCGCGGCTGAGCACGTGCCGATGCTCGATGTCGGCGAGATTGTCGCGGTAGTTTTCCGACAGGTAGATGTTGTGGTGGGCCACGTCGTCGTAGCAGCCGTCGATGCCGAGATAGAGCATGAAGGTGGAGCAGGAAAACCGCCGCGAGGAAATCTTGCGATCGCTCCAGCGGCGTCGCAGCCGGTCGGGCACGAGCCGCGTCATGCTCCGTGCGAAGTCGGCGTTGACCACCGTCGCGTCGGCGGCGTAGCGGCCCTGCGGAGTGTGCACCGCGGTGATCCGTCGGCCAGCGAATTCGAGCGACTCGACCGGCTCCTCGTAGCGGATCTCCACGCCCATGTCCTGCGCGAGCCGGGCCATCGCCGTCGACACGGCACCGCAGCCGCCGACAGGATGGTAGACGCCGTGCTCGTACTCCAGGAACGACAAGATCGAGAACAGGCTCGGGCAGCGAAACGGCGACATGCCGAGATACTTCGACTGAAACGTGAAGGCCAGCCGGATCCGTTCGTCGGAAAAGAAGGTGCCGAGTTCCGCGTCGAGGCTCTTCCACGGCTTGAGCAGCGGCATTAGCTTGAAGAGGTCGGGAGTGGCGAGGTCCATCCAGCTCTCGAACGGCTGCTCGAGGAAGGGAGCGAACCGGGTGAACTTTTCGCGCGTGGCTGTCATGAACCGCGTGAACGAGCCCGCGTCGGCGGGCGAGAGCCGTGAGACCTCCGCCTCCATGCGGGGAATGTCGGGCGTGGCGAGAAGTTCCCCTCCCCCGCCGAACACGAGCCGATACTGCGGGTCGAGCCGCACCATCTCGACTTCGTCGCGCAGGTCGTACCCGCAGGCCGAGAAGATCTCTTCCAGCACTCGCGGGTAGAGAAAAAACGTGGGCCCGAGATCGAAGCGAAAACCTTCCGGCGTGGTGATCGTGCTCGTGCGGCCCCCGGGAACAGGAAGCCTTTCCAGGAGCCTCACCCGCACGCCCGCCTTGGCGAGCAACATGGCGGTGGCGAGGCCGCCTGGCCCCGCGCCGATGATATTGACCGTATCCGCCATCCACGCCTTCCATCGGCCGGAGGCCGGCGACGAGGGTCGCCGCCGTCACCAGGATCGTTGCAACTGCCGTACTATAGGGGTCTCAGTGAGGTGGTCAACCGGCCCCACTTGCCCCGTCAAGAGTGTCAATAATACGGATAGTAGGCAGCGCGCACGGGGCGATAGGCACCGAAGAGCCCGCGGCGGTAGAGCGGAACGGCAACGGCGGTCGGAGCGTAATACGCGGTGACCGGCGCGGCCATCACCGGCGCGGCCATCATGGCTGGAGCCGCAGGTGCATAGAACGCCGTGGTGGCGACGGGCGCCGGTGCGGCGTACGTGGGAGCTACGTACGAGGGGGCGTAGAAGCTGGTGACGGGCAGTGCCGGAGCCACCATCTCGGTCATCACCGGAGCCGCAACCACGGGCATGGCCACCGTTTCCATGACTGGCGGGCTGAACGCCGTCACGGCCGCGTAGTTTCCAGCGGGCGTGTAGTTGGCGACGTAGGGCCCCGCGGCCGGCGCGAACATCGGCACCATGGGGCGATAGACGACCACCTGCGCCGTCGCGGGCACGGCCCCGATCGCCGTCAGCAGGAGCGCGGCGGCAGGCGCGAATCGACGAAGCGGCATCATGAGCAGGGTTCCCGGTGACAGGCGGACGGGCTCGGATCGATCTTGTTCAAACGAACTCGATCCATGGAGAATACGTTCGCCGCGCAAGGCCTGCAAACTGCCGTCAAAGTCCGCCAGGGGGCGGTTCAACCTGGGCAGGGCACGTCGGCTGCGCGGCCGCGGCGGCCATCTTTTCGAGGTTCGAGGCCGCCGTGTAGCGACGGCTCCGGGAGACGACACTTTGGACGATGATGGATCTCGTGGCTTCAAGCCGCTGACGGCCCTGCGGGCACTCACGGTCACCAACGACAACGTGCTGCGCTGGCTTGCGATCGGGCTCGGCAAGAAGGCGGTGGGGTCGGGCGAGGTGGCCCTCGTCCTCACCGTCGGCACCGCCGGCTTCGTGCTGCCGTTCGTGCTCCTCGCCTGGCTCGCCGGGTGGCTCGCCGACCGCTATCCCAAACGCTCGGTCATCGTGTGGTGCAAGGCTGCTGAGATCCTGATCGCTGCCGCCGCCGCAGGCGCCGTGGCCTGGGGCGTGCGGTCGGGAGGCTCGTTTCTCGGCTTGCCCGCCGGCCTCTGGGCGCTCCTGGCAACGGTCGGAGTGATCGGCTGTCAGGCGGCGCTGCTCGCGCCGAGCGTGATCGGCACGATCCCCGAAACGGTGCCGCCCGGACGGCTCTCGCAGGCCAATGGCGTGTTTGCGCTCGTCACACTCGCGGCCACGCTCGCGGGCATGGCGGGCGGCAACTGGCTCGCCGACGGCACGGTCGTGCCGGATCCCGGCGTGCTGCAATCGGCTCCGCTCTGGACGCACGCCCTCCTGCCGGCTGCCGTGCTCGTGGGGCTGGCCGTCGCCGGCTGGCTCGCGGCGCTGGCGCTCGTGCGCCGCCCGGCAGCCGATCCCGCGGCCGCCGCGCCGTGGAACGCGCTCGGCCGCACGTGGCGTGATCTCGCAGACCTCGCCGCCCATCGCGAGCTTGCGGCGGCTGCTGCGGGGATCGTCTTCTTCTGGGCCCTCGGGGCCGTGGCGCAGCTCAACGTCGATCAATACGCCACCGAGGCGGGCGCCACGGCGCAGGGGCAGATCGTGCCCCTTTTGGTGGCGCTCGTCTCCGGCATCGGGCTCGGCAGCCTGGTGGCCGGCCGCGTGTCGACGCGCGGCATCAACCTCGGCCTCGTGCCTGCCGGGGCGCTCGTCATGGCGGTGGCGTCGGTGGCGCTCGCCTGCGGGCCGGCCACGATCTTCGGCATCGATTCGCCGGGAGCGTGGTGGTTTGCCGTGCTTGTGCTGTTTTGCCTCGGGCTCGGGGCAGGCATCTTCGACGTGCCGCTCGAGGCGTATTTTCAGGAGCAGAGCCCGCCCGCGCGCCGCGGGGCGCTGTTGGCCGCCACGAACCTCCTCACGTTTGGCGGAATGTTCGCCGCATCGCTCCTCTACGGCCTGGTGCGGTCGCCGGTGGGGGCGCCGGCAGCCCCCCTGCTCTCGGCCCGGTCGATCTTCGGGCTCTTCGGCCTGCTCGCGGTCGGCGCGGCTGCCGTGGCGATCTACGCCGCTCCGCGGGCCTCGCTCAAGCTGCTCGTGTCGGCGATCGTGAATTTCTTCTATCGGTTTCGCATCCGCAACGAGCAGGCCGTGCCTGCGACGGGGCCGGTGGTCGTGGTCGCCAACCACCTTTCGTGGCTCGACGGCTTTCTGCTGCCGCTGGCCGTGCCCCGTCCGGTGCGCATGGTCGTCTACGGCCCGAACATCCGCGGGAAGTTCCTGCGCATGCTCGCCGACCAATGGCGGTTCATCCTCTTCGATCCACGGCCGAAGTCGATCGGCCAGGCCCTCAAGACGATCCAGAAGGGCCTCGCCGATGGCGATGCGATCGGCATCTTCTGCGAGGGGGGCATTTCACGCACCGGCCAGATCCTCGGCTTCAAACGCGGCCTCGAATGGCTGCTCGAGCGGGTTGAGGCCCCGATCCTGCCCGTGCACATCGACGGCCTGTGGGGCAGCCTGCTCTCCTTTTCGGAGGGCCGCTATTTCACGAAGCGGCCCCGCGGATTCCGCCGCCCGCTCACGGTCCTCTTCGGCACGCCGCTGCCCGTTGGTGCGCATCCTGACGAGGCCCGCCGGGCGCTCCAGGAACTCACCGCCGCGAGCGTGCGGTCGCGCATGCTCGCGGCGCGGGCGACGCCTCCGCACGGAGTCAGCCCCGGCGACTGGGCCGCCCATGCCGCCACGGCCGAAGCTTTCGACGGCGCCTGCCTCGTGCGCCGTGACGATCGGCTCGTCGCCTCGCTCGCCCCCGGCGACCCGCTCCACAACTCGCTCGGCACCCACGCGGGCCGGCTCCTCGGCATCGACGCGCGCCTGATCGACGCGTCGAGCCCGGCCGGCGAGATCGGCGCCGTGCTCGCGGCCTCGAAGGCGACGATCTGGCTTGCGCGGATCGAGCAGGTCGAGGCCGTCGCGGCGGCATCGCCGGCCGGCCTGGGCCGCGCCGAGCAACTGGCAGTCGTCGTGATGCCGATCGCATCGTCCGCCGACCTGCCGCGGGCCCGCGCGGCGAGCGACCGCTTCAAGGCCGCCTACGGCATCGAGCCCGTCGTGGCCTATGCCCCACCGGAGGCCGCCGGCCTCGTGGCCATGAACACGCCCCCGAAGCGGATCGAATGGGACCACGAAGCGATCTCGAAGCCCGACACCGTGGGCCGCGTGATCAACGGCGTGGTCGTGTGGCCGCAGGCCGCCGACCGAGCCCGCCTCGGCCTGCCGGCACTCCCAGAATCCACTACCCTCGGCGAATCATCGCGCACGCTCGCGATCGGAGCCACCTTCGCCGGCGGCACGGGCAACGCCCCGCGGGCCGTGCTCCTCGCGGAGGCCTTCGACATCGACGGCGACGGCTTCCTCGTGCCCCGGCGGGCCTGACTACCGGCCGGGTTCCCCGCGCATCCCCGGCATTTTCCGAGAAACCATTGGTCGCGGGCCGCAGCTTCGGTATCCTTCGAAACAGTTGCACCCGTAGCTCAATTGGATAGAGCATCGGTCTACGGAACCGAAGGTTGAAGGTTCGAGCCCTTCCGGGTGTATTCGGAGCGGTCGGGAAGCCCGAGGCGTAAGCCGAGCGGATGCTTCGCCTGGCGGTTCATGAATCGGCAAAGTGCGCCGGCTTGGGGCTGCCCACACTCCATCGCCGGACGTTCGCTGCGCCCATCCTGGGCTTCACTCACTCGGATGTGCCTGCGCTTCGGCATCCATGCCTGCGCTGGTCACATACGCCGGCTCCCGGAGTACGGGCAGCCCCTCGCCTCCTCAACGCGTAGGCGCTCAGGACTTTCGGCGGAGTCGGTCGGTGGGCACGCGCAGACGCAGGGAGTCGTTGAGGACTATCGGTGTCTGAGCAAAACCCACGAGTCCTGTACTCTCAACACGACCGGAGTCGAGCATGCCTACCGCCGGCTCCGAATACGGGTGTTTATCACCTACCCTTGCCGAATCGGCCTTGGGGCATTCGGGCGATGGTCGTTACGCTCTCGGGCATGGAACGTCCGTCCAGCACCGTGCAGCGCGTCGTCGGGTTCGATCCGGGGCTCAACGTCACCGGCTACGGCGTCGTCGATTGCGACGGACCGCGGGTGCGGCTCGTCGAGGCGGGCACCGTGCGGTCGAAGGGCGAGTCGCTCGAGGAGCGGCTGCACACGATCCATGCCGGCGTGAGCGAGGTGATCGCCGCGTTCAAGCCTGGCGCGATGGCGATCGAGCAGGTGTTCTCGCACGCGAGGTTTCCCAAGACTGCGATCCTCCTCGGCCATGCCCGCGGCGTGATCTGCCTGGCAGGCGTGCAGGCCGGGCTCGCCGTGCACCATTATTTGCCCAATCGCGTGAAGAGCACGCTCACGGGCAGCGGCCACGCCGCTAAGGAGCAGATGCAGGCCGCCGTGCAGCGGGAACTCGCCCTCGCCACGCGGCCCGAGCCGGCCGACGCCGCCGACGCGCTGGCCGTGGCCCTCGCCGACTATCACCTCCGGCTCCGACCGCTGTTCTTCGGCACGTCGATCGTGCGCGTGCAGAGCAGTCGGCACTGACAGGCATCTGAGAAGGCCCACGATGATCACGAAAATCTCCGGCACGGTAGACCGCGTCGAAACGACCGGCAACGCGATCGAATTGGCCGTCGGCCCGGTCGTGCACGAGGTGCTCGTCACCGAACTCGTGCGGCGGAGTTTTCAGCAGAAGCTCGGCCAGCCCGTCACGCTCCACACGCTGGAGTATCTCGAAGGCAATCCCACGCGCGGCAATATGGTGCCGCGGATCGTGGGCTTCCTCACAGAGGTGGAGCGGGAGTTTTTCGAGCTCATCTGTGAAGTCGACGGCGTGGGTGTGCGCAAGGCGCTGCGGGCGATCATCCGGCCGGTCGGCGAGATTGCGACGGCGATCGACGAGCAAGACGTAAAGCTGCTCGCCACGCTCCCCGGCATCGGCGCCGCCACTGCCGAACGAATGGTGGCGAAGCTCCGGCGGCGGATGCCGAAATTCGCGCTCCTCGTGGCCCGCGACGCGCCGGGCGAAGCCGTCGCCGGCGACGTGCTCTCGGAAACCTTCGAAGTGCTGCGGTCGCTCGGCCATTCCGACTCCGACGCCCGCCGCCTCACCGACGCCCTGCGGCAGGAAAAGAAGAAGCCGAAGGACGTGCAGGAAGCCCTCGAAGCGATCTACCGCCAGATGCACAAGCCCCGCGCGGGCTCGTAGGACAGGCTTCAGCCTGTCACTGCCTCAACTCGCCCAATCCGGCTCGGAGTTGCCCCGTACCACCTCGCCGGACGCTCGCTGCGCCCATCCTGGGCTCCGCTCGCTCGGACCTGCCTGCGCTCCGCCATCCATGGCTCCGCTGGTCAGCTACGCCGGCTCAATGGTAGGGGCAACCCCTCGCCTCCTCAGAGAAAGCCCGAGGCGCAAGCCCGCCGATCTCAGGAAGCCCGAGGCGCAAGCCGAGTGGATGCCCTTGTTTGGCTCGCCATTCCGCCGCTCATGTTCGCCCGACCGGCAACGACAGGCGAACTTCGGCGCCGCCCAGGGGAGAGCGGCCGAGTTCGATCTTGCCGCGATGGTTTTTCACGGCGGTGCGGACCACGAACAGGCCGATGCCGCTGCCGCCGTGTTTGGTCGAGCCGAGCGGTGCTTCATCGGGGGGCGTGGCCGGCAATCCCGGGCCACTGTCGCCGATGACGACGTCGACGTGCTTTTTGCCGGCCTTGACCGCGACCGAAATCTCGCGGCGAGCGCAGGGGGTGACCGCCTCCACCGCATTGCGGAGAACGTTCACGATCGCGATCTGCAGTTGCTCGGCGTCGCCCTTGAGGCGGGCCCCGTGCTTCTTGATGTCCAGCACGAGCGTGACGCCGTGGGCGGTGAGCAGCTGGTCGACCTGGAGCAGCGAGCTCTTGACCACCTGCCCGAGATTGAGCGGCCGATGCCCGGTCTGAACGTTGCGCAGGAGCACCTTCATGCGTTCGATCGTCCGCACGACGAACTCTGCCTCGGCAGCCAGGGCCTCGAGGTGCTCCGTGTCGGTGCTTCCACGTTCAAGGGCCATCTTCACGCTGAGCAGGATCGAGCTCAGCGGCTGGTTGATTTCATGGGCCACGGCCGATGCGGTGAGGCTGGTCTTGAGCTTTCGCTCGAGCTTTCGGCGGGCGAGTTTCTCCCTCTTCCGCTCGCGCTCGCGGGCCAGTTCCAGTTCCGCCTCGGCGTGTTTTCTGGCGGTGATGTCGGTGACGACTCCTTCCCAGGCCACTTCACCGTTCGGAAGTCGGCGCGGATTGGATTCAATGGTCACCCAGCGGGTCGTGCCGTCCTGGAGCCACCGGCCCTCCCAGAAATAGCGGACGCCGGCCGCATTTCCGGCGATGTTGTGGGCGATGGCGGCTTCGCGGTCGTCCGGGTGCACAACCGTGAAGTAGTGGCTGATGTCGGTCATCACCTTGGCCGGGTCGAGCCGGGTCATCTCGAGCCAGCGTTTGCTGAGAAACGTGAACCGCTGCGGCCCTTCCAGCGGGCTGAGCAGCACATACGTACCGACTGGGATGTTGTCGGTGAGTTCCAGGGCCGTCTGCGGGTTGGCGGTGACGATCGGCGTGGCGGGAGGTGTGTCCATGGAGGCCTCGACTCGTCACTCGCCCGGTGCCATGTTCCCGGCCATCCGCTCGTGGAGTTTAACGGCTTGCAGCGTGAGGTGTGCACCGCGGGTGCCGAGCTTGGCGGCGATCGATTTGCGATGAGCCTGCACCGTGTGGCCGGAGATCTTCAGCCGCTCGGCGATCTGTTTCGTGCGCATGCCCTGACCGACCAACAGCAGGATCTCCCGCTCCCTGAGCGTGAGCGGCCTGGCAGCCTTCCGCTGCTTCGTGGATCCGGTCGCCTCGCCCTGGGAAGCCTCGCCGGTGCCGGTGAGAGAGCGCAGGGCCGCCTGCAGGACGTCGAACGCCTGTGTCTTGGCCACGACGGCGTGGATGTGGCCGTTGAGGAAGGCCGGGCACACGAAGGTGCTCGCCTGCCCGGAGAGGACGATGATCTTTGCGAGCGGGTTGATGGCCACGAGCGCTCGGGCGATGGCCTGACCGCGGCCGTCGGGCAGCGCGAGGTCGAGAATCAGAAGGTCGGGGCGATGCTGCTCGCAGGCCGCGATCCCCTCGGCCACCGTGCCTGCCGTCGCCACGATCTGAATCGGCAGATCCTTGGAGACGCCCAACATCGTGGACACGAGTTCCGCGACCATCCGATGGTCTTCGACGATGACGCAACGCAGCAGAGTGGCAGGGCTCTCCATGCCGGTCATTATTCGTGTCCCAGCCAGCCACGCATACCCTGTTGAGGGGATGGAAATCGACGCGGCAATGGGGCGATTCGCCTCACCCAACCATCTTGCTGGGGCCGATACGCCCCGCCCGCTCGGCGTGCCCGGGGTAAACGGTCTCACCGCGCGCGGGGAGGCGCGCCGGCCTCGTGCGCGGGCTAAAAAAAATCGTGGGCTTCCGAAACCACTTTTTTTCTTGGGCTCGAGGCCCGGCAGGCAGGTGATCTCGGTGCGGTTGGCATGCCTCTGGCACGGCGATTGCATTCCTCTCCTTGGCCAGTTGCCACTTTTCCGTGGCCGGCCCCGGACGTTCTCCACGAGCAAACACCGTCATGCCCCGCCATCGAGATATCGGCGTCATCGCCATCGGTTTTCTGTGTCTCGCCCTCGGTTTCGTTGTGCCTGCCGCCCCGGCCTCCGCCCAGGTCACCGTGGGAAGCAACGGCGCGGACACCGTCGACAACACCCGGTACACGGGCGGCCAGACCCTCACCAAGACAGGGTCAAACAAGGTGACGCTCACCAATGCCAGCCCGATCACCGGCGCGGTGACCGTCAACGCAGGCACGCTGGCCATCACTGGATCGGGCCAGATTCGCACGGGCATGGCTTGGGTGGGCAGTCTATCTACCGTCGTCAACGCCGGTGCCGCGCTCGAGATCGATCGCTGGTTGGGAGCGGGAAGCCTCGGCGAGGCCGATTACAACGCGGCGCACTTGTCGCTCAACGGGGGCACGTTGCGGTATGTCGGCTCGACGGCTCAAGGTGCGGGCTCTCGCGGTTTTACCGTGGGGGCATCCGGCGCCACGTTCGAGGCGGCGAGTGTGGGGCAAGTTTGGGAGTTGGTGCGGGAAGGCAGCTATGCCCCATATCAATCGGTGTTCAACGGCAGTGTCACGCTGGCTGGCGTGGGCGACGGCGTGATGGGGCAGTTCATCACCGGCGCCAACTCGGTCACCAAGACTGGCACGGGCAGTTGGACGCTCGCCGGCAGCAACTCCTACACGGGCGTCACGACACTGGCGGCGGGGCGACTCGTGCTCGGCAATGCCAATGCTCTTGCCAATACCGGCACCATCGCGTTCACCGGTGGAACCTTGCGCTACGGGCCGGGAATCACGATTGACCTCTCGAGCCGCATCAGGAACAGCACGGCCAGCATTTCCGTCGACACCGGAACAAGCGCGGTCACGTTTGCATCGGCGATTGGCGCCAGCAATTCAGGCGGTCTCACGAAGTCGGGCAGCGGCTCGCTCACGCTCTCCGGCAGCAACGCCTACACGGGCGGCACGACGCTGTCGGCGGGTCGGCTCAACATCAACCACGCGCGCGCCCTCGGCACCGGAACGTTCACGATCAACGGCGGAACGATCGCCAACACGTCGACCACGGCGATCGTGCTCGCGACGAATAACGCCCAGGTGTGGAACGGCGATCTCACCTTCAGCGGCACGCGAAACCTCGATCTGGGCACGGGCCCAGTCACGCTGACAGCCGATCGCCAGGTGGCCACGGACTCCGCCACCCTCACGGTGGGCGGCCTGTTCGCCGGAGCCTTCGGGCTCACGAAGACCGGCAGCGGCACGCTCGTGCTGTCCGGCAGCAGTTCCTTCACTGGGAACACGACGCTCGCCGCAGGAACCCTCGCGCTCGCCGATGCCAACGCCCTCTCCGCTTCCGGCACGATCGCCTTCGCCGGGGGAACGTTGCAGTATCGAGCGGGAACAGAGGGCGTCATCTCGAGCCAGATCACAAGCGGCACGACGGGCATCAACATCGACACCGCCACGACCGGCGTTGCCATTGATTCGGCGATCGGCGCAAGCAACACGGGTGGGCTGACGAAGACCGGTAGCGGCAGCCTCACGCTCTCGAAGAGCAATGGCTACTCCGGGCAGACGTCCGTGAATGGCGGGCGGCTGATCCTCAGCGCGAGCACCGGCCCCGCGCTGTATGCCGGCACGAGCGGCACCCTCGCGATCAATGGCGGCGGCACTGCCTCCTTCGCACGGGCCGGCCAGCTCGGCTCGAACGTCGATGTCTTGCTCGACTCCGCTGCCGGCTCCTCCGTGCTGCAACTCAACGGCGGCAATCAAACGATCGGCAACATCTTCGTCGGCCCGCACCCGGCGGGATATGGGCAGTTCGGCCGGGACAATTCACAGCACGCCTACATTGAAAATGGCGGGTCGGGAGACGTCGTTTTGACCATCGTTCAGACGGCGACCGCCGAGATGATGAGTTACGGCGGCTACGGGCCCGGCCTCTACGGGTTCAATGGGCAGATCAGGGATCGAGCTCCGGGCAGCACGTCTACGGGAAAACTGTCGCTCGTCAAGCAGGGGCCCGAACTTCTGAGGCTCAGCGGCACAGGCTACAGCTTCACCGGCTCCGTCGCGATTCAGTCGGGAACACTCGAGTTTATGGACACCCGGGCGGGGTCTGGGGAGTTCACCTACCGCCTCGCGGAAAGCGGCCCGATCTATGTCGAAAACGGCTCCACCCTGCAGTTCGCTGCGTACTACCAACTCTACGGCAACTTGTTTCAATTCGGCTCGAGCGGCGGCGGTTTGGTCCAACACGACTCTCTCGCGTGGACGCGGGGTTACGGGCTTATCGAGGAAACGGTCGTGAAAACCACCGGCGGCGCGACCAACACGTTCAGCGGTGATTGGCGGCTCACGGAGTGGGGCCCAACGAGGGGCGGTGCGCCGGCCTGGGCTGACTGGGAATCGCCTCGATCTCTGACCTTCGACGTGACTCGAGGAACCGATGCCACGAGCGACCTCACGGTGAGCAGTTCGCTCGGCACCTGGGGCTCGAGCGTCTTCGGACGGATGACGATCGCGGTCGAGAAGAAGGGCAACGGCATTCTGCTGATGACCGGGTCGAGCAGCTACTCCAAGACCACGCTGGTGAGCGGCGGCGTCCTGAATTTCGGGAGCGGCACCTCCAACACCTTCGGATCCGTCGCCGGCGATGTGTCGCTCGCCGCGGGCACACGCCTGGGCGGCGTCGGCACGATCGGCGGCGCGATCACCGGCGCCGGGCTCGTCTCCCCGGGCAACAGCCCCGGCATCCTCACCTCGGGCTCCATCGACCCCTCCGGCGGCCTCGATTTCACTTTCGAGTTCAGCGGCACGGCGCCGAACTACGCGAATGCCGCGGCGAGCGTGAACGACGTCATGCGGCTCACGGGGAGCACGCCGTTCGCCGCCACGCTCTCGTCGGCGAACATGGTGAATGTCCTCTTTGGAGA
This sequence comes from Planctomicrobium piriforme, assembly GCA_945861585.1. Lineage (GTDB taxonomy): Bacteria > Planctomycetota > Planctomycetia > Pirellulales > UBA1268 > RGVT01. The sequence goes on along the minus strand of CAMAVC010000062.1, from coordinate 6,579 downwards.
CATCACCGCCACGACGGCCGAGCAGTTGCAGGCGCTCACTGACAAGGTGTGGAAAGGCGCGTTCTTCACGGACGCCGATTCATCGTTTCTGTCTTGGATTCAGAGCGCCGATTATCGTTTCTACCTCTACGGCGACGGCAACGGGACACATACGTTCAACGGAGTGAGCTACTACTCCCTCCGCGATGTCGACCCGACATCGACGAGGGACTTCAGCGTGGGAACCGAGGCGGTGCTCGGCGCGCCGCTGGCGGGCGGCGCCGTCGATGGTGTGGTCACGACGTTCACGGTGGTCACGGTGGTCGTGCCTGAGCCATCCACCTTCGCGCTCGCCGCGCTTGGCACATGTCTCGCCGGGCTGAGTTGCTGGCGGCGAAGACGAACTCAGGAGAACACCATGTAACCCCCTGCCCACCCCTGTCCCCGCCTACCCCTGCCTACCCCTGCCTCTCGAGCGCATCGACGCTCCAGTCTGTCTCCCTGCCCTCGGGTGGGTCGGCTGGCCACGGGCTCATGCCGCCGTGTTCCCACAAGCTGTTTTCCCTGTCCCGTTAGATGGTTTTTATCCCTCAGAGAAGGAGTTGCTCATGCGTTTTCGCCGTGGATTGCGTTCGGTCGTGTGGAGTGTCGTCGGGCTGGTTGCCATCGGCACAGGTTTGTCGGGTCGCGATGCCAACGCGGGCATGGTCCTGCTGGCGGGCGGCACGGGCGGCGTCACGCCGTCGATCCAGATCCTGGAGGACATCGTGGTGACGGTGAATCCAGGCGCATCATTCTACTTTTATGAATTTGGCTTCATGTTGCCTGGTGTGGTGCAAACACCAGTGGGGCCGACGGATACCGTAACTCCGTCGCCGTCGCCGGGGTTCGTCTACAAGACGACGCCGTCGGCCAGTGCTGTTTCCGTCAACGATTGGAAGATCGACGAGAACTTCACCACGAACTTGTATATGTCTGCGATAACCTCGGGCTTCAACGAAGAGTTTATACAACCGGGGGGCACGATCACGTTCAAGGCGGGCACGACGCTCTGGTCGCTCGGGAGCACGACAGCAGCATGGGTGAATCCTGGGAGCCAGTACGACCTGACGCCGTCGAGCTTCTTTGCGATTACCGAAGCTGGGGACAGTTTCAATGCGGCCGATGTTTCAGTCAGTGCCGTTCCTGAGCCGTCTGCGGTCGCCCTCGCAGGCATCGCCGGAGCCGTCGCCGGGCTGATCCGCTGGCGGCGGAGATGGGCCGCACAGGGCGTCACGTGATCCGCACGACACCCTGACAGCGCGGCCCCGGTGCGTGCACCGATACGAGTTCAGCGAGCGGGACTCGCCACACAGGCGAGTCCCGCTCCGCTCGGGGCAGCCCCGTAGCGTCTCGCCGGACGGGAAGGCAGGCGGTTACCACCCGCATTCGGAGCCGGCGGCACGCTGCTCCATCGCCGAGGGCGATCGCTAGTCCCTTCTCAACTGTGATGGTGCGCTCGGTGTAAGCCGCGTATCTGCCCGTCGGCTCTTGCGCATCGCACCGACCGTCTCCGCCGAAAGTTCCCGGCGCCTACGAGTTGGGGAGGCTCGGGGTTGCCCCTGCCGTTGAGACGGCGTATTTGACCAGCGGAGCCATGGATGGCGCAGCGCAGGCAAATCCGAGTGAGCCGGCGCCTGGAGGGCGAAGGCGAACGTCCGGCGAGACGGTATGGGGTAATCCCGAGCCGGCGCGCAGTTTAAGCGGCATGACAGGCTAAAGCCTGTCCTACGCGACGGAGCACGGAAGCCGTTCATGTGACCGTTTGCGGGTGGATCGGGTACGCTTCGGCACGGAGATCCGCATGACCAGCTTTCGCGAACCGAGCCTGCAGGCGCCCGAGGAACAGCCGCCGGAAGACCGCGCGCTGCGGCCGCAGCGGATGGCTGAGATGGTCGGGCAGCGGGCTGTGTATGAGCGGCTCGAGATCGCGATCGACGCGGCGCGGAAGCGGGGCGAGACGCTTGGCCACATCCTGCTCGACGGGCCGCCCGGCCTGGGCAAGACGACGTTCGCCACGTGCATCCCGCGCGAGCTGGGCACGACGCTCCAGATTGCCAGTGGGGCGGCGCTCGCGGCGCCGAAGGATCTGCTGCCCTATCTCACGAACGCCGCCGAGGGGTCGGTGCTGTTCATCGACGAGATCCATCGGATGCCGATCGCCGTCGAGGAGTTCCTCTATCCGGCGATGGAAGACTTTCGGATCGACATCACGCTCGGCGACGGCGTCGCGGCCCGCACGATCAACATGCCGCTGCGGCCGTTCACGCTCGTGGGGGCGACGACGCGGGCCGGGCTGATCTCCGCGCCGATGCGGGATCGCTTCGTGATCCGCGAGCATCTCGACTATTACAGCCCCGAGGAGCTCGCTGAGATTGTGCGCCGATCGGCCGTCAAGCTCCAGATGCCGATGGACGACGTCTCGGCCGACGAGATCGCCAGGCGCAGCCGCGGCACGCCCCGGCTGGCCAACAATCGGCTGCGCTGGATCCGCGATTTTTCCACCAGCCGCGCGGAGCGGGCGATCGATGTCGGGATCGTGCGGTCGGCCCTGGAGATGCAGGGCATCGACGAACTGGGGCTCGACGGATTCGACCGGAAGTATCTGGAGACGATTCACCGGGTGTTCGCCGGCGGGCCGGTGGGCATCGAGGCGATCGCCCACACCATGAGCTCGGCGGCCGACACGCTCGAAGACGACGTGGAGCCGTTTCTCTTGCGGTGCGAGCTCGTGATCCGCACGCCGCGCGGCCGGAAGATCACGCCCAAGGGCGAGGACCATCTCGGCGCGGCCCCGCCTTCGGGGCGCCAAAACACCCTGTTTTGAGCCGTCGGATTGACCGCCGGGCGCCGTGGCGGCTACAGTTCGAGGCTCGCATCAGACCTCAGGTGACCTATGGCCGTTCCCAAGCGACGTCAATCAAACCAAAAAACGCGGTCTCGCCGCGCCCACGATTTCCTCACGCCGCGGCAGCTGACGTTCTGCTCGAACTGCGGCAAGGCAGTGCCCACGCACCGGATTTGCGGCACCTGCGGCCACTACATGGGCCGGGCCGTGATCAAGACCGGGGACTGAAGCCTTGGCCGACGCAGAGCCCGCGGCGGGTGGCCGCACGGCAATCGTCTTTCCTGGCCAGGGAGCCCAGTCGGTGGGCATGGTCGGCGCGTGGTGTGCGGAGCAGCCGGCCGCTCGGGCCCTCTTCGCTCGCGCCAGCGACATCCTCGGCTACGGCCTGGCCACCGTCTGCGCTGAGGGTCCGTCAGACAGGCTCAACACCACGGCCGTGAGCCAGCCGGCGATCCTGGTCACGAGCCTCGCAATGCTCGAAGTGCTCCGCAGCCGCGGCGAGCGGGCGCTCGACGAAGCGCCGCTCACGGCCGGCCTGTCGCTCGGCGAGTACACCGCCCTCGTGTTCGCCGGGGCGCTTCAGTTCGACGACGCCGTGCGGCTCGTCGACGTGCGTGGTCGGGCGATGCAGGAGTGTGCCGAACAGCGGCCCGGGGCGATGGTCGCCGTGCTCGGCCTCGATCGGGCCCAGGTGGCGGCGCTGTGCGATGAGGCCCGTGAAGGCGATGTGCTCGGCGTGGCGAATGTGCTCTGCCCCGGCAACGTCGTCGCCTCCGGGTCGGCCGCTGCCTGCCGGCGGCTCGAGTCGGCCGCCACAGCGGCCGGCGCAATGAAGTGCGTGCCGCTCGAGGTGGCCGGGGCCTTTCACACCGTGCTCATGGAGCCCGCCGTCGCACGGCTTTCGGAGGCTCTCGCGGCCACCGAGATCCGGCGGCCCCGGATTCCGGTGGTCAGCAACGTCGACGCCCGGCCCCACGACGACCCGGCGGAAATCCGCGGACTCCTGGCCCGCCAGGTGATCGGGGTTGTCGAATGGCAGGCGTCGGTGGAACATCTGCTCGCGCAGGGCGTGCGCACGATCTGGGAGGTCGGGCCCGGGCGTGTGCTCCGCGGACTCATGAAACGCATCGACCGGAGCGTCGCCTGCCACGGCGTGCTCGACTGACGGCCGCCTCGTGCGGCGACATCTCCAAGGAGGGCCAGCGATGGCGGACGACAAGCAGGCACAGGCCGAACCGAAGCGCGTGCGGGTGGACCTCGCCGGACAGGTGGCGATCGTCACCGGGGCGTCGCAGGGCATCGGCCGCGCGATCGCCGAAACGCTCGCCGCCAACGGCGCCACGGTGGCGCTCGTGGCCAGAAGCGCCGGCAAGCTCGCTGACGTGGCCGCCGCCATTCGCGCAGCGGGCGGCGTGGCCGAGGAGTTCCCCTGCGACGTGTCGAAGTCGGCCGACGTGCAGGCCGTCGTCGACGCCATTCACGCGAATCTCGGCCGCATCGATATTCTCGTGAACAACGCCGGCGTCACCCGCGACACGCTCCTGCCACGCATGAGCGACGAAGAGTGGGACGAAGTGCTGACCACGAACCTGCGCGGCCCGTTTCTCTTCATGCGGGCTGCCAGCCGGCCGATGATGCAGCAACGGTATGGCCGGATCGTGAACGTGGCGAGTGTCTCCGGCCTGATCGGCAACCCCGGGCAGTCGAACTATTCGGCCTCGAAAGCGGGGCTCGTGGGGCTCACGCGAACGGTCGCCAAGGAGCTCGCCGGCCGGAAAATCACGGTCAATGCCGTGGCTCCGGGCTTCATCGCCAGCGACATGACGGCCGCCCTCGGCCCCGCCCTGCTCGACGAGGTGAAGAAGCGGGTGCCGGCCAAACGGCTCGGCGAGGCTTGGGAAATCGCCGAGGCAGTGCTGTTTCTCGCGGCTCCCGCGTCGGGCTACATCACCGCCCAGGTGCTGACGATCGACGGCGGCCTCATCGGGTAGGCGGCGACGCGTTTTTTCCCGGGCTGGACACTGCGGACGGGCAACGGGTATATCTTCGGTCGGTCAGGCAAGCTGAGTTCGTGCCGGTTATTTCAGGAGGATGCAAAAGGTGGCTTCAGTCCAAGAGCGAGTGATTGACATCGTGGCTTCCCAACTCGGGGTGAGCAAGGAGCAGATCACCCCCGAGACGTCGTTCATCAACGACCTGGGTGCCGATTCGCTCGATACCGTCGAGTTGGTCATGGAGCTCGAGGAAGAGTTCGAGATCAACATCCCCGACGATGCGGCCGAGAAGATCCAAACCGTCGGCCAGGCGGTGGAGTTCATCGAAAAGCATCAAGCCTGACGGTGCGTTGAATGAAGCGACGCGTCGCGGTGACGGGCCTGGGTATCGTCACACCCCTCGGCCGACCTGTTGAGTTCGTGTGGGATCGCCTTGTGCGCGGCGAAAGCGGCGTGGGGCCGATCACGCTGTTCGATGTCGCCGGCTACCGCGTGCAGTTCGGCGGCCAGGTGCCCTGGGAAGCCGAGAACGAGGGGATTGCGAGTCCGAAAGAGCTCAAGCGTCTCGATCGATTCACGCAGTTTGCGATCGCGTCGGCCAAGGATGCCGTCGCCGACTCCGGGATCGATTTCACGAAGGAGGAGCCGTATCGCTGCGGCGTCGTCATCGGCTCGGGCATCGGCGGCCTGTGGGAATTCGAGGTTCAGGAGGAGCGGCTTCTCCATAAGGGCATCGACAAGGTGTCACCGTTCACGATTCCGAAGCTGATGGTGAATTCGGCGAGCGGGCACGTGTCGAGTCTCTACGGCATCAAGGGGCCGAACTTCGCCGTCGCCACAGCCTGCGCCAGCGCCGCCAACTCGATCGGCTCCGCGCTGCGGGCGATTCAGTATGGCGACGCCGATGTGATGGTGACTGGCGGCAGCGAGGCCGCCCTCACTCCGATCGGCCTGGCAGGCTTTCAGAACATGCGCGCCCTGTCGTTTCGCACCGACGCCCCGCAGCAGGCCAGCCGGCCCTTCGACGTCGATCGCGACGGCTTCGTGCTCGCCGAGGGGGCGGGCGTGGTCGTGCTCGAAGAGTTCGAGCATGCCCGCAAGCGGGGCGCCCGCATCTATGGTGAGCTTCTCGGCTACGGAGCCAGCGGGGATGCCGGCCACATCACCCAGCCCGACGATGAAGGCCGCGGCGCCGGCCACGCCATGGCGATGGCCCTGCAAGACGCCGGCCTGGCGCCCGACGCGGTCCGCTACATCAACGCCCACGGCACGAGCACGCCGCTCGGCGACAAGGCCGAGACCGCCGCCGTGAAGCGGGTGTTCGGCGCCCATGCCAAGAAGCTCTCGATCTCAAGCACCAAGAGCCAACTCGGCCACACCCTCGGGGCCAGCGGCGGCATCGAACTCGTCGTGTGCTCCCTCACGGTGTCGCGCGGCATCATCACGCCGACGATCAATCTCGACACGCCCGACCCCGACTGCGACCTCGACTACACGCCGAAGGTGGCCCGCGAGGCGCAGGTGGACGTGGCAATGAGCAACAGCTTCGGCTTCGGCGGCCACAACGCCAGCCTCGTGCTCCGCCGCGTCTAACGTAGGACAGGCGTGTAGGACAGGCTTCAGCCTGTCATGCCCATCATCGCAGGCGCCGGCTCGGGGTTACCCCGTACCGTCTCGCCGGACGTTCGCCTCCGCCCTCCAGGCTTCGGCTCACTCGGA
>CAMAVC010000061.1 GCA_945861585.1 Planctomicrobium piriforme | reverse complement strand
ATCCGAATAGAGGACTAATACACTCTGTCCTACAGCACTGGCAGCGACGGCAGCGGCGGCGAGGCGGCGGCTGTGGCGGCGAGGTGGCCCACGAGGCGTTCGCAGATGGCTTCGAGATACGGCCGGGCTGCCGGGTCGTCGTAGTTGGCCGCGGTCTGGCCCGCATCGCCGTGCTCGCGGATCGGGATCTGGAGCGGCACTTCGCCCAGGAATGGAATGTCAAGCTCCTTCGCCGTGCGCTTCGCGCCGCCGGTGCCGAAGATGTCGTAGCGCTTGTTTGTGTCGGGGCAGACGAAGAAGCTCATGTTTTCCACCATGCCCAGGAGCGGGATGTTCACCTTCCTGAACATCGCGATCGCCTTCGTGGCGTCGAGCAGGGCCACGTCCTGCGGCGTGCACACGACGACGGCGCCGGTGAGCGGCAGCACCTGTGAGAGCGTAAGCGCGATGTCGCCCGTGCCCGGCGGCATGTCGATGATCAGATAGTCGAGCGGTCCCCAGAGCGTGTCGCGGAGCATCTGCGAGATCGCGCCGTGGAGCATCGGCCCGCGCCACACGACGGCTTCGCCGGGTGGCACGAGGAATCCCATCGACATGACGGGCATCGAGCCGGTTCCGACCGCGAGCCGCATCGGCACGATCTTGCCGTTGTCGATCTGCGGGCGGCCCGAGAGGCCGAGGAGGTGCGGCACGCTCGGGCCGTAGACGTCGGCGTCGAGTAGGCCGACCGTGCTGCCGGCCCGGGCCAGGCCGATCGCGATGCTGGCCGCGATCGTGCTCTTGCCCACGCCGCCTTTGCCACTGCCCACCGCGATCACGCTCTTGGCCTCGAGGCCGATCTGGCCGAGCTTGCCGGGGGGGCGATCGTGGGGCGTGATCGTGACTTCAACCGCCGGCACTCCCGGGAACCGGGTCCGCAGCCGCTCTTCGATCCGGCCGCGCACCTGCTTCCAGAGCACTGCAGAGTGCGTCGTGAGGCCGATCGAGACGCGGACGCCCGAGGGCGAGGCGTCGATGGCGCCGAGTTGCCCCATCTCGGCGAGCGACCGGCCCGACTCTGGGTCGGGGAAGTCGGCGAGGACGGCGCGGACGGACGCTTGGTCGGGGATCGTGCTCATCGGATCGTGGCCACGGGCGTGAGGGAGGCAGGCGGCACGGCGTCGGCGGCCGCGACCACGGGCGTGCGCGAGACGGCATCGCCCGCTGCGGCCGACGTGCGAAACAGGCCCCGCGGCTGGAGCGTGACGAGGCCCACGAGCACGAGGCAGGCGAGCATCGCGATGCCAGCGGCCAGACCGCCGTCGGCCTGCACGCCCCGCTTCGTGGAGCGGAAGTACATCGCGGCGATGATCCGCAGGTAATACGCCGCGGCGATCGCGGCGTTGAGTACGAGGATCATTGCGAGCGCCACGAACGCGGCCCGCCGGCTGCCGAGCGTGATCGGGGCGTTCCAGTCGACTTCGAGCGCCGAGGTGGCGAGCGTGAGCTTGCCCCAGAAGCCGGGCAGCGGCGGAATGCCGGCCAGGCTCAGGAGGAACACGGCGATCGCGAACGCGGCGACGGGGTTCGTGCCCGAGAGGCCGTCGAGATCCTCGACCGACGTGATCTCCTGCCGGGGCGGCCGCGGCCCGCTGCCGCTTGTCCACTCGGGCCAGCGGTGGCCGAGGTAGGCGAGCGCGGCGAAGATGCCGATCGTGGCCAAGGCGTAGGTGGCGAGATAGAAGAGCGTGGCCGTCGCGCCGCCGAGGCCGGCGAGCCACGAGGCATCGGCGGCGACCGCATCACGCCCTCCGGCGGTGCCCACCGACGCAGCGGCGGCCGCCACGGCGATCCCTGTGAGCAGGTAGCCCGCGTGGGCGATCGACGAGCAGGCCAGGAGCCGGCGGAGGTTCGTCTGCACGAGCGCCATCACGTTGCCGACGGTCATCGTGACCGCCGCGAGCACGGCGGCGAGCTGCCAGAAAAGTTCGGTGTAGGCAGCGGCGGCGGGGGCTGCTGTGCCGTCGCCGAGCGGGCCGGGGATCGCGAGGCCCACGAGCCGCAGGAGCACGACGACGCCCGCCACCTTCGGCAAGGTCGAGAGCACCGCGGCGTTGCCAGGACTCGTGCCTTCGTACACATCAGGCGCATAAAAATGCATCGGCACCGCAGCGAGGCGGAAGGCTGCTCCGGCCATCGCCATGCCGATGGCCACCGGCAGGAGAGCCATGGCCACGCCGTTGCCACCAGCCCGCAGCCCGGCCGCGATCGCGTCGAACCGCGTCGAGCCGCCGATCCCATAGAGGCACACGAGCCCGTAGAGAAAGAGCGCGGAGGCCACGAGCGAGAGGAAGAAATACTTGAGGCTCGCCTCCTGCCCGTGGGCGTCGGTCCGTTTGAGGGCCAGGAGCACGTATGTGGGAATCGACACGAGTTCGAGGCCTGCGAAGAGCAAGACGAGGTCGTCGCTCACGCCCACGAGCGAGAGCCCGGCGAGCAAGAGAAGAAACGTGCCCGCCTCCTCGCAGGTGCCGCCGCGCCACACCGCCGCTCCGCGGCTGACGGCGGCCGGAAAGATGTCGCCCGCCTGCACGAGCGCGAGGATCAAGCCCAGGCCGAGCACGACGAACCGCACATACGTCGAAAAGGGGTCGATCGCCACGGAGCCCGACACGATCGATCCGCGGCCGGCGGCATCCGCCGCGAGCAGGCCGCTTGCAGGCTGTGCACCGGCCACGAAGAGCGCTGCGGCGATCGCGGCCAGCGCCACGAGCCAGCCACGCCGCACGCCGGCGAACGCACCGCCCAGGAAGGCCACGATCGCCCCGGCCACGAGCACGATCTCGGGCCGCACGAGCAGAAAGGTTTCGAGGGCGGTGGGCATGGACGTCATGGTGTGGGTGTCGGGTACTGGAGGGAGACGAAGTCGGCAGCGGCTGCCGGAACGGCAGCTTCTTCCATCCGCGCGGCGAAGGCCTGGGCGCTCGGCTGCATGATGCCGCGCACGGCGCCGGCCGTGGGCCCGAGGAACGTGGCCGGCACGAGGCCGATCCAAAACACGAACACGACGAGCGGCAGGAGCGCCGCGAGTTCGTGCCAGGCGAGATCGTCGGTTGCGGCCGCGTGGGCGGCGTGGCCATGCGCGCCGTGGTCGTGGCTGTGGTCGTGCCCGCTATTGTGCGTGTGTCCGCTCCCGGCCCCCTTCGGCGGCTCTCGCGACGGTCCGAAGAGCACCCGCTCGACGGCCCACAGCATGTACCACGCGCCGAGCACGACGCCGGCCACGCCGAGGCAGGCCATCACGAGGTAGGCCGTGCGCCAGGCAGCCGACACCCCGCCCCAGGCCCGCTGGAACGATCCGGCGAGGATCATGAATTCACCGACGAATCCGTTGAGGCCCGGCAGGCCGATGCTTGAAAATGTGAACAGCATGAACAGGGCGGCAAGCCACGGCGCCTTCGAGGCGATGCCGCCCAGGCTCGCGATGTTGCGCGTGTGGTAGCGCTCGTAGATCATGCCCACGAGGGCGAACAGGCCCGCCGACGAGAGGCCGTGGTTCACGAGCTGCAGGGTCGCGCCCTCGACGGCGACGGGCTCGAGCGCAAACAGCCCCATCACGCAGTAGCCCATGTGGCTCACCGACGAGTAGGCGATCAGCCGCTTGAGGTCGGTCTGCACGAGGGCCACGAGCGCGCCGTAGACGATGCCCGCCACACCGAGCCCGAAGATCCAGGGGGCCGCCAAGGCCGTGGCGTCAGGGAGCATCGGCAGCGAGAACCGCAGAAAGCCGTAGATCCCGAGTTTGAGGAGGATGCCGGCGAGATCGACGCTGCCGCCGGTCGGGGCCTCGACGTGCGCCAAGGGCAGCCAGGTGTGAAAGGGCACGATCGGCACCTTGATCGCGAAGCCCGCAAAGAGCGCGAGAAACACGATCATCTGCAGCCAGCCCCCTTCGGCGTTCATCGGCAAGGGATGAGCCGCCAGGCCGGCTGTGAGGGCGTCGATGTCGAACGTGACGGTGCCGGTGTGCGAGGCGTTCCAGAGCACGATCGTGAGCAGGCCGAGGAAGGCGAGCACGCTGCCGGCCAGCGTGTAGAGAAAGAACTTGATCGCGGCCTTGCGGCGTTCGTCGTGGCCCCAGATGCCGATCAAGAAGAAGAGCGGCACGAGCGTGAACTCGAAGCAGACGTAGAACAGGATCACGTCGCGGGCGGCGAACACGCCGAGCATCGCCGCTTCGAGCACGAGCAGAAGCACGTAGAATCCGACCGGCCGCTCCTTGATCGCCTCCCAACTCACGAGCACGGCCGTGAGCGAGAGCAGGGCCGAGAGCCCGAAGAGCCAGATCGAAAGGCCGTCGAGTCCGAGCGAGAGCCGCACGTCGAACATGCCGTCCACGAGCCAGGGGAGCGTGAGAACGGCGTAGGGCTGGCCGGCCGCCGCCTCCGGGCTCGCGAGATACCGCACCACGAGCCAGCCGGCGGCCATGAGCGTGAGCAGGGCGGTGACCGCAGCGCTCTGCCGCACCGCCGCGTAGCCGCGCGACCCGAGCACCCAGGCCACGACCGCGCCCACGAGCGGCGTGACGAGCACGAGGACGAGATGCATCCCGGGAGTGAGGCCGTTCATGGGTGGTGGTGTGTCGGGTGGGAAAGGAAAAGGGTCAGCCGCGGAGCCGCCAGGCGAGTACGAACACGATCGCGAGCACGCCCATCACGCCCGCGAGGGCATACCGCTGGAGGAGCCCTGTCTGGAGCCGCCGCACGACGCCACCGAGGGCAGCGGGCAGCCGGGCCACGCCGTTGACGAGGCCGTCGATCACGAAGCGGTCGAAGAGCGCTGCCAAGAGGGCGAGGCCCTCGAGCGGCCGCACGATGAGGCCAGCGTAGAGCTGGTCGATGTAGCAGCGGTTGGCGAAGAACGTCTGGAGAGGCCCCAAAAACCGCTCCATCTGCGGGCCGTCGCTGCGCCGGCCAAGGTGGCCGATGGCGGCGATCACGATCCCGATCGCTGCCGCGAGCGTGCCCTGGATCGCGAGATCCATGTGGAAGGCGTGCGGCACCGCCGTGGCCGTCACGGCCGGCGCCGAAAACGACGGCGTGGCCGTGAGGAAGTGCGCGAGCCACTGCGAGCTGAAGAGCCACCATCCGGCGATGGCCGACGGCACCGCGAGGATGATGAGCGGCAGGGCCATCACCGGCGGCGATTCATGGGCGTGGTGGCCGGCCTCCTCGGGCACGCGGATGGGGCCCGTGAACGTCATGAACACGGCGCGGAACGTGTAGAAGGCTGTGAGCCCGGCCGTGACGAGCGACATCCAGAAGAGCACGCGGAACGTTTCCGGCGTGTCGAGGACGGCGGGAGGCGCGGCCGCCGGAGACCGTGTCAGGGAAGCCAAGCGCGTGGCGGGGGCACCCTCACCCCGGCCCTCTCCCGGAGGGAGAGGGAGCGAGGCATGGCTCGCGGGCGCGGCGTCGTGGTGCTCGCCGTGGGCGTTCGGCCAGCCCTTCGCATGGAGCGTGGCGAGGATCTCGTCTTTGCTGAAAAACCCTGAGAACGGCGCGACGCCCGCCAGGGCGAGGCCGCCCACGAGGAACGTGGCCGCCGTGATCGGCATGATGCGCCGCAGGCCGCCGAATCGCCGCATGTCGATCACGCCCCCCATCGAGTGCATCACCGACCCCGCGCCCAGGAACAGCAGCGCCTTGAAGAAGGCGTGCGTCACGAGGTGGAAGATCGCGGCGGTGAAGCCCAGGAGCGTGCCGGTGCCGAGGCTCGCGAACATGTAGCCGAGCTGGCTGATCGTGGAGTAGGCGAGCACCCGCTTGAGATCGTTTTGCACGGTGGCGATCAGGCCGGCCACGAGGGCCGTCGTCGCCCCCACGATCGACACGGCGGCGAGCGCGTCGGGGCAGGCCATGAAAAGCGGTGCGCTTCTCGCCACGAGGTAGATGCCCGCTGTGACCATCGTCGCCGCGTGGATCAGGGCGCTGGCGGGCGTGGGGCCTTCCATCGCGTCGGGGAGCCAGACATGCAGCGGCATTTGGGCACTCTTGCCGCAGGCTGCGAGCAAGAGACACAGGCAGATCGCCGTGCCCACCGCGCCCCCCACGATGCCGCCCGCATCGGCGAGCCGGGTCTGGCCGAGGATGCCCGGCAGGATCGTGCCGTCCGGAGAGAGCGTGTCGTGGAAGTCGAGCGTGCCGTAGGTCATCCAGAGGAGAAACGTCGCGATCGCCAGGCCGAAGTCACCCACGCGGTTGACGAGAAACGCCTTCTTCGCGGCCCGCGCCGCCTCGGGCTTCGTGAACCAGAAGCCGATGAGCAGATAGCTGCACGCGCCCACCGCCTCCCAGAACACGTACACGACGAGGAAGTTGCTCGCCGCCACGAGCATCGACATCGAGAACACGAACAGCGAGAACACCGCGAAAAACCGCGGATAGCCCGGATCGTGGTGCATGTAGCCCACGGAATAGACCGCTACCACGAGACCGATGCACGTGATGATCGCGAGCAGGGTGGCCGTGAGCGGATCGAGCCGCAGGGCGACGGGAATCGTGAACGCCCGCGCGGCGCCCCCTGCGCCGCTCACCGCCGTGCCGGGAAGCGCCGCGGCGCTTCCTTCCGGCGGCACGTAGGCATCCTGCACCGAGGCCCATTGCCAGAGCGTGGTGATCATCTCGACCGGCCGCACGGGCTCGGCGTGGGGGCCGTGGGCCGAGCCCACCTGGTTCGACGTGCCGAGCAACAGCGTCACGGCCACCGCGGCGGCCGCGGCGATCCCGGCGATGGCCGGCAGGTGGGCCCGCGAGCCGAGGAGGCGGCCCAAGAGGAGCGTGAGCACGGCCCCGGCGAGCGGCAGGAGCGGCACGAGCACGAGGAGCGTGGCGGGGGAGAGTGACTGCATGCGGAGCGGGAGATCGGGAGGAGGGTCGGGCGGCTACACGTGCTCGCGTTCGAGCGCTGCGTCTTCATCGGCCGGGGGCAGGACGCCCGCTCGCGCAAGCCGCGGCCAGCGGGGCGGGACGGCGTCAGACTCGGGAAGCGCGTGATCGACGGATCTGGACAGCGTGGCCTCGCGGAGCGCCTGCCAGGCGGCGGCATCGAGCCGGCCGGTGCGGGAGAACGCCTGGAGCACGAACACGAGCGCCACGGCCGCCTCGCAAGCGGCCACGGTGAGCACAAAGATCACGAGCACATGCCCGCCCCAGTCGCCGTGATACCGGCTCCAGGCGACGAGGCTGACGGAGATGCCCTGGAGCATCAGTTCCGCGGAGAGAAACATCACGATCAGGTTGCGCCGCGTGAGGATCCCCACGAGCCCGAGCGCGAAGAGGATCGCGCCCACGAGCAGGGCATTGTGCAGAAGCGCGGTCGATCCGGCGGCGAGGAGCGGCATCATCGGTTGCCCCCTCCCGCCGCCAGTCGGCGGTCTTGCTCGAGGGCGGCCTCACCGCGGGTCACGACTGCGATCGCGCCGATCAGGGCTGCGAGCAGGAGCACCCCCGCCACTTCGACGGCGAGCAGATGCCGGCCGAAGAGTTCGCCCCCCAGCCGCGCCACCTGATCGACGGCCAGCGGATCGTCGGCCGTGGGAGGAGCCGGCGGCTGGGCTGCGCCCGTCACGGCCGCCGCCTTCGACGGCACGGCACAGCACGAGGCGTCGGTCGAAAGCCGGCCGATCGAGAGCGAAAGGAGGCCGAGCAAGACGGCACCGGCCACGGCCGAGAGCAAGGGCTCATTCGACACCCGGTCGTAGGGCGCCAAGCCCGACGGCTGCGCGAGCATGAGCACGAACAGGAACATCACGAGGATCGCCCCGGCATAGACCACGATCGTGGCCACCCCCAGGAACTGCGCCCCGAGCACGAGCAACACACCCGCCACCCCGGCGAGCGAGAGCGCGAACCAGATCGCCGAATAGACGGGCGACCGCGTGACGATCGTCGCTGCGCCCGACACCACCGCCACGAGTGCCACCGTGAGAAACACGGCCTCTTCGCCGAGGCTGCCCAGCCGGCGGCCGGCGGCGATGAACCCGGCGAGGGCCACCGCCCCGAGCACCAGGCCGAGCGAGCGGGCCAGGCGGCTCTCAGCACCGCGCGGCAAGAGCAGCCACAGGCTCACGGCCGCCGCCGTGACGGCTCCGGCGAGCAGCAGGCCGGGAGTGAGTGCGGGGAGCGAACCGTTCACAGCGTCCCCCCGAGGGCGGTCGATTTCATCGGCTCGGCGTCTTTCGTCATGTCGTAGACGCTCAAGAGCTTCTCCTTGTCGAAGATCATCTCCTCGCGGCTCTTGCCCGTGAGGTCGAGCAGGCTCGTGAGCTCGATCGCATCAACCGGGCAGGCCTCTTCGCACATGCCGCAGAAGATGCACCGCAGCTCGTCGATCTGGAAGCTCTCGGGGTATTTCTCGCGGTCGGGCCACGGGCTCTCGGTGGCCACGATGTCGATGCAGTGGGCCGGGCAGGCGGTGGCGCAGAGGAAGCAGGCCACGCACTTCACGCGGCCCTCCTCATCGCGGTTGAGCCGGTGCACGCCGCGGTAGATGAGCGGGTTGCCCACGGTGGGCCGCTCTTCCGGAAAGCTCACGGTGACCTTCGGGCTCACGAGATGCCGCGCGGTCGTCGTCAGGCCGCTGATGAAGAGCGGCAGATAGAGCCGCTCGGCGAGGCCGAGCGGTTTTTCCTCGAGCCACGTGATGGCCGGGTCGGTCGGCTTCATGTCAGGCCTCCACCAGTTCGTGTTCGATGTCGAGCGGGCCGCGGGCGCGGATCGGCGTGTTGTCGGTGCCCGAGGGCGTGAGCATGCCGGCTGTGATCCAGCCGATGAAGAACACGGCCCACGGCAGGCCGAGCGCCGCGGCCTTCGCCCAGCCCTCGCCGAGCGCGGCCACGAGCTGCGGCCGAAACTCCTCGACGGCCGCCACGGTGACGAGGTTCGCAAGGCCCAAGGGCAGCATCACCTTCCAGGCGAGGTTCATGAGCTGATCGAACCGGAACCGTGGCCAGCTCCAGCGGACGAGCATGAAGAACAGGATCACGCCAAGGATCTTGGCCGAAAGCACGCCGAAGCGGATGAGGGCCACCGTCCAGGTTTCGACGGGGCCGGAGCCGGTGAGGCCCCAGAGGTGCCAGCCGCCCAGAAACATGATCACGATCAGGAACGCCGCCGTGACCATGTGGAGGAACTCGGCCACGAGGAAGAGCAGGAGTTTGATGCCGGAATACTCGGTGTGATAGCCGCCGACGAGCTCCTGCTCGGCTTCGGGCAGGTCGAAGGGGAGCCGCGCCGCCTCGGCGAAGGCGGCCACGAGAAATACGAGAAAGCCGAGCGGCTGGGCGAAGGCATACCACACGCCCGTGTCGGCCTGCGCGTTCATGATCGTGTCGAGCTTGAGCGACCCCGCCGCGAGCACCACTCCCAAGAGGCCGAGGCCCAGCGGAATCTCGTAGGCCACGAGCTGGGCGCTCGAGCGCAGGCCGCCGAGGAAGCCATACTTGTTGTTGCTCGCCCAGCCGCCGAGGAGCACGCCGTAGACGGCGATGCTCGACAGCGCGAACACCCAGAGCACGCCCACGTCGAGCCCGGGCGCCACGAGCAGCGGTTCTTCGCCCGTGAGCCCGAGGGCGGGGATCGGGGGCAGCGAGCTGCCGAACGGGATGGCGGCGAAGATCGCCAGCGACGCCGCGAGAATCACCAGAGGCGCGGCGGTGTACAGCACCTTGTCGACATGCCGCGGCGTGAAGTCTTCCTTGAGGATGATCTTGAGGCCGTCGGCGAGGGGCTGGCCGAGCCCGAAGAGCCGTACCTTCGTGAGCGGGATGCCGACGCGGTTGGGACCCTTGCGATCCTGCACCCAGGCCGCCATCCAGCGCTCGACGAGCACGAGATAGGCCGCGGCCGTCATCAGGCCGCCGACCAGAAGGCCAATCTTCACGAGCGCCACGATCGTGGGCAACGAGGGAAGATAGTCGCTCATGCCAGTTGCCCCGCGCGAAGGTCGACGCCGGTGGCCGGGATCTCACCGGCGAGCGCCGCGAGCGCGGCGGACGAGCCCGCGATCTGCTGTCGCACCGCGACCGGGTCGTAGAGCCCGCGGCGGCCGAGCATGTTCCAGAACAGCCGCCCTTCCGGCCACACGCCCGCCGGCGGCTTGATCGCCTGGCCGAAGCTCTGCGCCCGGTGGGCCACGTTCACCCAGGTGCCCGCTCGCTCCGCGAAGCCTGCCGCAGGCAGCCGCCACGTGGCGTGCTTCGTGAGGGGCGAATCGAAGAGGTCTTGCACGACCACGCACGCAAGGTTCGCGAAGGGAGAAGCCGTCGCGTCGTCGATCCAGGGTCCGGGGTAGCCGCCGGTGATCCAGGCGGCGTCGGCGTTGCCCGCCTCGACATGCGCGAGCAGGTCGCCCCAGGAGCGGCTTGCGGGATCAAAGAGCGCGACCACTGCCTCCACGCCCTTGCGGTTGGGGCATTTTTCGGCGCGGATCGTGAAGCCGCCGGGGAAGGTCTCGTCGGCGCCGACCGTGGGCACGTGGCCCACGGCAAGGAAGGCCTCGGGGTCGATCGACCGCGCGACCGCACAGAGCATCCAGGCTTCTTCGACCGTGAGCATCGGCGAGACGGCCACAGCCAGCCGGCCCGCAGCCTTGAGGTCGGCCCGCAGCCGTGTCGTCACGTCGGCCCATTCGACCGCGTCGAAGGCGTCGGCGGGCGCGCCGTGGCCGTTGCGGCCCGGATCGCGTCGGCGGCCGGCCGCGAGCACGCGCGACTGGTCGTGGAGGTGGTGCCAGCCGTAGCGGCCGTCGTCGCACATCCACCATTTGTTCGTGTGCGGATTCTCACGGGGCTTGAGCCGGTAGACGGTGTCTTGGTTGTGCTCGGTGTGGATCGAGCAGCCGGCCGAGCAGCCGCCGCACACGTTCGCCTCGCGCTTCAGGAACCAGACCCGCTGCTGATAGAGAAAGTCCTTGTCGCCGAGCGCGCCCACCGGGCAGAGATCGACCACGTTGCCGGCGAGTTTGTTGTCGAGCGGGAAACCGGGAAAGACGTCGATCTCTTCCTTCGCGCCGCGGCTCGTCACCATCAGTTCGCCGGTGCCGCTCACCTCGCGGGTGAACCGCACGCAGCGGGTGCACATGATGCAGCGGTCGACGAACAGCGTAACCGTCGGGCCGACGTCGCGCTTGCGGCTCGTGAAGGGATGGAGATCGGCCCGCCGCTCGGCCTGGCCGTGCTCGAAGTGGTAGTCCTGCAGGAGGCACTCGCCGGCCTTGTCGCAGATCGGGCAGTCGATCGGATGATCGATGAGGAGCGCCTCCTCGACCCGGGCCCGGCTGTCGATCACCGTCTGGCTCTCGGTGACGATCACCGTGCCGTCCTTCACAGGCGTCTGGCAGCCCGGCACGAGCTTCGGCACCATCGTGATCTTGCCGGTGGCGGCGTCGCGGCTGCCTGTCTCGATCAGGCACATCCGGCAGCTGGCCACGACCGAGAGGCCGGGATGCCAGCAGTAGTGCGGGATCTCCTTGCCGGCGCGGCGCGCGGCTTCGATGCAGTTGAGCCGCTCGTCGGCCCCGATCTCGATCTCTTGTCCGTCGACGATCACGACCGGCATCAGTGGGCTCCGACGATCTGCAGGGCGGGCACGGGGTCGGTGACCATCCAGCCCGAGGGATTGGTCCGTTTGATGTAATCCTCGAACTCGCCGCGGAACTTCTTGATCGCGTTCTTGATCGGCCAGGCGGCGCCGTCGGCCAGGCCGCAGATCGTGCTGCCGGGCATCATGCCCATCGTCTGGCCGATTTCGAGGAGGAGGTCGAGATCCTTGAGCCGGCCCTTGCCGGCCTTGATCCGCTCGAGCATCCGCAGCGACCAGCTCGTGCCCTCGCGGCAGGGCGTACACTGGCCGCACGACTCGTGGGCGAAAAACCGGCAGGAGTTGTGGAGGAAGTCGACGATGCTCGTCTGGTCGTCGATCACGACCACGGCCGCGGTGCCGAGGCCGAGGCAGCCGACCTTGCCCGGGCCCGCGAAGTCGAGCGGCGTGTCGAGCTCGCTCTCGGTCATCAGGCCCATCGAGATCCCGCCAGGGATCACGGCCTTCGCCTTGCGGCCCTTCCAGACGCCCCCACCGAACTCGTCGATCAGTTGCCGCGCCGTGATGCCGAGCGGGGCCTCGTAGCAGCCCGGCTTTTCGACGTGGCCGGAGAGGCAGTAGAGCTTGGGGCCGTAGGAGCCGGGATCGCGGGGATTGGCCGGATCAGCCGGCACGCCGATCGACTTGAACCAGTCGACGCCGCGGCGGGCGATCTGGGCTACGCAGGCCATCGTTTCGATGTTGTTCACGACCGTCGGCTTGCGAAACAGTCCTTCGATCGCCGGGAACGGCGGCTTGATCCGCGGCCAGGCCCGCTTGCCTTCGAGGCTCTCGATGAGCCCCGTCTCTTCCCCGCAGATGTAGGCCGCCGCGCCACGGTGCAGGTAGATGTCGAGCGAGAAGCTGGTGCCGCGGATGTTCGTGCCGAGGTAGCCGGCCGCATAGGCCTCGTCGATCGCGGCCTGGAGCCGATGCCAGCTGTGGGGATATTCGTACCGCAGGTAGATGTAGGCCGTGGAGGCCCGCGTGGCATACGACGAGAGGATGATCCCCTCAATCACCTGGTGCGGGTCGTCCTCCATCAGGATCCGGTTGTTGAAGGTTCCCGGCTCGCTCTCGTCGGCGTTTACGCAAAGATAGATCGGCCCCGGATGGTCCTTGGGCAGGAACGTCCACTTGAGGCCGGTGGAAAAGCCGGCCCCGCCGCGGCCGCGGAGGCCCGACGACTTCACCATCTCGATGACGTCGACGGGCTGCTTCTCGGCGAGCACCTTCTCGAGCGGCGCATAGCCGCCGCGGCTCTTGTAGCTCGTGATGGAGTGGCCGTCGGGCACGCCGACGGCTTCGAGCAAGACTGGCTTGAATGGCGTCATGTCAGGTGGCCCTCGCACGCGGCTTCTTGAGCTCGGCCTCGGCGGCCTCGGGCGTCATGTTCTTGAGGAGATCGTCGTTGGCAAGGATGCAGGGAGCGAAGTCGCAGGCGCCGAGGCACTCGGCCGGCTCGATCGTCAGCTCGCCGTCGGGCGTCGTGCCGTACGGCTCCACGCCGTTCTTCTGGCAGAGGTGCTCGAGCAGGTGGTCGCCGCCGCGCAGCGCACACGACACCGAGCGGCAGACGAATGCCCGTACCTTGCCGTGCGGCTTCTCCTGGTGGAAGAACTGGTAGAAGGTGAGCGTGTCCTGCACCTCGGCGGGCGCGAGGCTGAGCACCTGGGCGATCTCGACCACAGCTTCGAGCGGCACGTGCAGCAGCTCGGCATTCACGATGTGCAGGGCCGGCAGCGTGAGGGCCTGCCGATTCGGATAACGCGGCGCGAGCGCCTCGATCTTTGCCACCATCTCGTCGGTCAGGACTTTTCGCTGGGCGATCATCGGTCGAGCTCCGCAGCGATGATGTTGAGGCTGCCGAGCACGGCCACCACGTCGGAGAGGGTGTGACCGCGAATGAGAAACGGAAACAGCGCGAAGTGAAGCACTGACGGCGGCCGGCAGCGGGCCCGGTAGGCCGTGTCGTCGCCGTCGCCCACGATGTAGAAGCCGAGCTCGCCGTTGGGCGCCTCGATCGCGGCGTACGACTCCTCGAACGGCACTTCGAAGCCGCGGTTGGCCATCGAGAGCTCGAAGTGCGAGATGGTGCCCTCGATCGACGAGTAGACCTGCTGCTTGGTCGGCAGAGCCGTCCGCTGGTCGCTGCCCACGTTCACCGGGCCGCTCGGCAGGTGTTCCAGGGCCTGAGCCACGATCTTCAGGCTCTCCCGCATCTCCTGCATCCGCACGAGATACCGGGCGTAGCAGTCGCCGGCGCTCGCGCATGCGATCTTGAAGTCGAGGTCGCCGTAGGCGAGGTAGGGCTCATCTTTGCGCAGGTCGCGGGTCACGCCGCTGGCCCGGGCCACGGGGCCGGAGGCACTGCGATTGATCGCCTCGTCTTTGGTGAGCACGCCCACGCCCTTCGTGCGATCGACGAAGATCCGGTTGCGGGTGAGCAGCCGCTCCATGTCGTCGAGCGTTTTCGGGAAGGTCTTCACGAAGGTCCGGATCTTCTCGATCACCAGCGGCGTGAAATCCTGCGACACGCCGCCGACGCGCGTGTAGGAATTCGTGAACCGGGCGCCGCAGAGCGTCTCGAAGATGTCGTAAATCACCTCACGCTGGTAGAAGGCGTAGAGGAAGAAGGTGAAGGCCCCCGTGTCGAGGCCGACGGCTCCGTTGGAGAGCAGGTGGTCGCTGATCCGCGCGAGCTCGGCCACGATCGTGCGAATGTATTTGCACCGCGGCGTGAGCTCCAGGCCGAGCAGGGCCTCGACGGCATGGTGCCAGGCCACGTTGTTGGCGATCGGCGAGATGTAGTTCATCCGATCGGTGACCGTCACGTATTGGTTGAACGTGAGGTGCTCGCCGATCTTCTCGAAGCCGGAATGGAGATACCCCATCTCCGGCATCGCATCGACCACCCGCTCGCCTTCGAGCTTGAGGACGAGCCGGAGCGTCGTGTGCGTGGCCGGGTGTTGCGGGCCGAAGTTGAGCGTCCAGAGATAGTCTTCGTCGCGGGCGGCGGCGTCGCGGCTGGTCGCGTCGAATTCGGCTGGGGCAATGGACATGGGTTAACTGTGGTCCCGGGTGATGACGGGGAAGTTGTGGCGTTCGCCGCGGCCCTGGAGCGGATAGTCTTTGCGGAGCGGGTGGGCGGTGAATTCCTCAGGCATCACGAGGCGGCGGAGATCGGGGTGGCCCTCGAAGCGGATGCCGAACAGATCCCAGACCTCGCGCTCGAGCCAGTTGGCGCCCTCCCAGAGCGGCACGACGCTCGGCACCGCCGGCTCGGGGTCGTCGACGAACACCCGGACGGTGAGCCGCTGGTTCGTGGCCGTGTTCGCAAGCAGATAGACGAGGCCGTAGCGCTGCTTCGCCCCCTTGTATTCCAGATAGTCCACGCACGAGACGTCGACGAGCAGATCGAAGCCCCGGCTGTGGAGCAGCGAGAACGCCTCGAAGGCGGGTTCCGCCGCGATCACCACCCGCGTCTGCCCGCGATAGACCGACGATTCGACGGGGCCGAACCGCTCGACGAGCGCGGTGAGGATGTCATCGACTGCGGGGGGCGTGTGGGGCATGAGGTGGGCGGAAGAATGAGCGGGAATCAGGAACGAACGGCGGGTTCGGCGGCAGCGGCAAGCTCCCGCTGCAGCACGGGATTGCGGGAGGCGTCGAGCGAAAGCGGCGAGGCGATCTCCACGAGCGCCCGCTTGCGGGCCTGACGGCCAGCCGTGTCGAACTCGCGGCCGGTGATCGTGCCTTCGCGCTGGATCTTGTCCTGCAGGTCGATGATCGCCTGGATGAGCTGCTCAGGCCGCGGCGGGCAGCCGGGCACGTACATGTCGACGGGAATGAAGCGGTCGATTCCCTGCACGACGGCGTAGGTGTCGAACACGCCGCCGGTGCTCGCGCAGGCGCCCATCGAGATGCACCACTTGGGCTCGTGCATCTGCTGCCAAATCCGCTGGAGCACCGGCAGCATCTTCATCACCACGCGGCCGGCCACGATCATGAGATCGCACTGCCGGGGGCTGAAGCGGAAGACCTCGGCCCCGAAGCGGGCCAGGTCGTGCTTCGCCGCGCCGGTGGCCATCAGTTCGATGCCGCAGCAGGCCGTGGCGAACGGCATCGGCCAGAGGCTGTTTTTCCGGCACCAACTGGCCAGTTCGTCGAGCTTGCTGACGAATACGTTTTCGGGAAGTTCGAGCTTCGGACCATTGTCTACCGCCATCGGAACACCCCCTTGCGCCAGTCGTAGGCGAAGCCCACGATCACGAGCGCGATGAAGAGCATCGCCCCCGTGAACACGAGCCCGCGGGAGGAAACCAGGCCGTCGGCCACGGCGGCGTCGATCCCGGCTCGGGAGCGGCTCGCCACGGCCCACGGATAGAGAAACAGGAGTTCGACGTCGAACACGAGAAACGTGATCGCCACGAGGTGAAACCGCACGTCGAACCGGCGGCGGGTGTCGTGGACGGGGTCCATGCCGCTCTCATACGGCATCTCCTTGACCGCTCCCGACCGCCGCGGCCCGACGAGCTGCGCGAACACGAGCAGGCCCACCGAAACGGCGGCCGCGATCGCGACGAACAGCAAGACCGGCAGGATGGCGTCCATGGCGGGCTCGAACCTCGATCGGAGGGCGTCCGTGACCACCCGGGAACGGCTCCGGGAGACCACGCACGTGTGAAAATCGGCCGTAGGAACGGACTTCGTGAAATCTGTCACAAAGTCCGGCCTGCAAAAGGCCGGTGGGCCACGCCCACCGGCCGAGCCGTCACAACCCACAAAGTTATACAGTCCTAGCCCGCCGCCGACGAGAAGGGCCCGTTCGGCCCCGAAAGAACTCGACAGGGACGGGTCTGGTTGGCTATTCCATCGGTTCACTCCGGCAGCACGTTCCGTCCCGTGTCCTACTCTCTCCGCAATCTCGACGCCCTCGAAGCCGAGGCGATCCACACGATCCGTGAGGTCGCCGCCGCCTTCGAAAATCCCGTGCTGCTCTATTCGATCGGCAAGGACTCGATGTGCATGCTGCACGTGGCCCGCAAGGCCTTCGCGCCCGGGCCGGTGCCGTTCGCGCTTCTGCACATCGACACGACCTGGAACTTTCGCGAGATGATCGAGTTTCGCGACCGCTATTGCGCCGAGCACGGCTTCAAGCTGATCGTGCACGTCAACGAGAAGGCGCTCGCGGCCGGCATGAACCCGTTCGACTATCCGAGCAGCGTCTACACGCCGACGATGAACACGCATGCCCTCATCGACGCCCTCGACACCTACCGCTTCGACGCCGCTCTCGGCGGCGGCCGGCGCGACGAGGAGAAGTCGCGGGCCAAGGAACGCGTGTTTTCGTTTCGCGATGCCAATCATCAGTGGAACCCGAAAAACCAGCGGCCGGAGCTCTGGGATCTCTCCAACACGCGGATCAGCCGTGGCGAGAACATCCGCGTGTTCCCGCTCTCCAACTGGACCGAGCTCGATATCTGGCAATACATCCACCGCGAGAAGATTCCGCTCGTGCCGCTCTACTTCGCCGCTGAGCGGCCGGTGGTCGAGCGGGAAGGGCTCCTGATCATGGTCGACGACGACCGCTTCCGGCTCGCGCCCGGCGAGGTGCCGATGGTGAAGCGGGTGCGGTTTCGCACGATGGGCGACTACCCGCTCACCGCGGCACACGAGTCGTCGGCCGTGACGGTGCCGCAGGTGATCGAGGAAATGCTGCTCACGAAGACGAGCGAGCGGCAGGGCCGGCTCATCGACAAGGACGAAGCCGGCTCGATGGAGAAGAAGAAGCGAGAGGGCTACTTTTAAGGCAGGCGACTTCCTTGGTGGAAACGCCGGCTCGCGGTTGCCCCATACCATCTCGCCGGACGCTCACTGCGAGTTTGCTGTCGCGCCGTCGCCGCCGTCCCGGCGTCGTCTCCGGCTTACGGTCGCCAGGCACAGCCCGGCTCCCACGCCTACGGCGTCAGGGCCGGAGGCCCGGGTGAATACCGGCCGACGGCGGTCGGCCAAGGGAAAATGGCACGATGCCATGTTTCCCGTGAAGCGGCTCACATACGCCGGCTCAATGGTAGGGGCAACCCCTCGCCTCGCCGATCGCGCCATGTGCTGCCGGGCTGGAGGCCCGGCCCACTTCCGGCCGGAGGCCGGCAAGCAAAACGAGGCCAGGATGGCTCGTTTTGCGTGAAGCTAGAAATTTCCCACGGAAAAGCTGCAGTAGGCGCCAAACGGGCCGACGCCGACCGACATGCCACTGCCCTTACTGTCGGAGAACGGGGGCTTGCCGCCGCCCTGACTGCGATACGGCGAGTAGGCCGGGGCGCTGTTGGCCTGGGCGGCCGCGGCCGCCGCAGCCTGAGCCGTGAGCTGCCGCGAGGCCTGAGCCTGCTGCACGAGCTCCTGCCGGCCCTGGTCGAAGGCGGCCTGCTGCCGCTGCAGCGACTGGCGCTTCGTCTCGATCTTCTGGATCTCCTGGGAAAGCTCGCCGGCCGACATGCTCACGACGTTCGGAATGTCCTTGAGCACCTCGTCGCGCTTCCGGTCCGACATCGCCGAGAGATACTGCCCCACCCAGGCGCGGGCGTCTTTCGCCTCGGGCGAGTCCATCACCTTGAACTTCTGCTCGAGGTCCTCGAGGAGATATTCGAGTTCGTACGACGACATCTTCGCGACGCGATGGTTGAAGTCGCTCTTGATCTTCTGCACCTGCTTGGGCGGGTAGATCTCCTGCGTGTCGAGCCAGTCGCCGAGCTCGAACACGGCCCGGCGCCAGCGGGAGCTGCGGAGGATCTCGGCCTTCTTCGCGATGTCGTCCTGCGGTGCGGCGGCGGCGTCAGGAGCGGGAGCGGTCTGCGGAGCGGGCGCCTGGGCGAGGGCTTCGGGCGTGATCGCCGTGAGGGCCAGCAGCAGCGCGGCCACCGTCGGCAGGCGGAGCACGATGCATGGAAGAAGCGTGTTCATTTCGCGGCACTCCCCGGCTTGCGGATCATCGTCATGTTGACCGGCGGCAGATGCTCACCGCCGGTGTGCGTGTGGAACGACTGCCACGTGCAGCGGTCCTTGCCGTCATACGTGTAGACGTTGAGCGACGCGGTCTGGCTGCCGTCGGGGAGCACGGCTGTCGTGCGGGCGATCCACGAACCGCCGTCGCGGCTCCAGAAGGCGTCGCCGTGGCCTCCGTCGGCGCTGAACACCCACGAGCGGATCTGCCGCGAGAGCGGGTCCCACCCGATCCGCTGGGTGACGTGCATCGGGGCCAGGGGCTCAACGCCGCTCGTCGCCGGGGGTGTGATCTTCATGTCGCGGAGGAGAAACGTGCGGCCGGCATTCCAACGGACCGACACGTCGATCGTCGGCCGGGCCGTCTTTGCATCGGCCGGAGCGTTGTCGACAACGCTCCAGTCGCCCACCATCCAGTCGAGATCGGCCAACTGGGCGGCGCCCGTCGCCGTAGGAAGTTGGCCCTCGCGCAGGCTCGCAAGCTTCCATGCGCCCCCCTGCCGCACCCAGGTGGCGGAGAACCGGCCGGCCAGCGGCGCCCCGCTCCCCGGCACGAGGACGTCGATCATCCCGTCTTCGAGGGCCACGTCGGGCGTGAGAAACCGCAGGTTCGTGTCGTGGATCCGGAACGCCGGCGGCGTTGCGCCGGGCGCGGGGGGCGTGGTGAGGGCCATCGTGTCGCGGCCTTTCGTGACCATGCCATGGTCGTCGACGATGTCGCCGTCGGCCGTCCACAGGGCTGCGAGGGCCTTGCCGTCGCCGCGGGCGAGCGCTTCTTGATAGGCACTGCCGGCAGCACGGATCGCCTTCTCGTCTTCCGACGACTGGGCCCGCACGATCCCGGCCGTGGCGACGAGCAGGGTGGCGACGACGGCAGAAGACGCGACACGGGTCATGAGGCACCTGGAAAAACTGTCGGTGGTGGGCACACGCCCTAGAAATCGTATCACGCGGCCGGCGGAGCAGGAAAGAAACGGCCCGGTTTGGTACGGTGAATCTCGCATGACAGACCACGTCGCCACGCTCGCTGATCTCGTCCGGCGCCCCAGCGTCAATCCGATGGGCCGCGAGGTGGCGGGCCCGGAGTATCTCGAGGGCCGGGTCACCGACCACCTCGTGCAGCGTTTTTCGGCGGCCGGGCTGGCGTGGGCACGGCAGCCCGTGGCGCCGGGCCGCGACAACGTGATCGCGCGTCTGGAGGCGACGGTGCCCGATGCACCGGTCATCCTCTGGGATGCCCATCAAGACACCGTGCCGGCCGACGGCATGACCATCGATCCGTTCGCGCCGCTCGTGCGTGATGGCCGGCTATACGGCCGTGGGGCATGCGACGTGAAGGGGGGCATGGCGGCGATGCTCGCGGCGCTCGCACGGCTGCAGGCCGCGGGCACCGTGCGGACGAAGACCGTGATTTTTTCGGCGACCGTCAACGAGGAGTTTGGATTTTCCGGGGCGAAGGCGCTCGTGCGGCTCTGGACTCAGCCGGTGGCGGAGCACCTGCCGACCGACACCGCGGCCCGTGAGCTCGTAGGCGGCCGGCCCGCTGCAGGGATCGTGGCCGAGCCGACCGAGCTCGACATCGTCACCCAGCACAAGGGAGCCGTGCGCTGGCGGATCAAGATCCACGGCCGTGCCTGCCACAGCGCGTTTCCGGAGCGCGGCGACAATGCGATCTATCCGGCAGGCCGCGCCGTGCTGGCGATCGAAGAACTGGCCCGCGAGCTCCTCCGCCGCCGGCCGGATCAGCCGTGCGGACCGCCGACCCTGAGCGTAGGCACGATCCGGGGCGGCACGGGCGTGAATCTCGTGCCCGATCTCGTCGTGCTCGAGATCGACAGGCGACTGGTTCCCGGAGAATCGCCCCACGACGCCCGCGAGGAATTGATCCGGCGGATCGCCACCGCCGTACCGGGCGCGCGGATCGAGCACGAACTGCCGTTCGTGGAGAGTGCCGGGCTGCCGGAGGCGATCGGCGGCGGGTGTGCCGAAGCGATCGAACTGGCCGGCCGCGCGATCGGCATCGAGTGCCGCCGCACCGCGGCCCGCTACGGCACCAACGCCAGCATCTTCGCCGCAGCCGGCGTGCCGAGCGTCGTCTTCGGCCCGGGCTCGATCGCCCAGGCCCACACGGCCGACGAATGGATCGACCTCGACGAGGTGGACGAGGCCGCCCGGATCCTCTGCGGACTCGTGACGGCGTAGTGGCTACTAGCCGCCGCCCAGGAGCTTCGCGATCTCGAGCCCGAGGATGATCGCCACCCCCATCAGCGACTCTCCGGCGATCAGGCCGCTCGAGACTGGCACGACGAAGCGTTCGGCGGCCTGCGGATTCGCCCGCGCGACACTCCAGGCGACGAGAGCGCCGGCAAACATGGCGATCGAATTGAAGGCGGGGATCACGCCGGCGATGCCGAGGCCCGTGGTCGATGGGAGCCACGGCCGCAGACGCTCTGGCCCGAACGTTTCGAGGAGCGTGAGGACGACTCCGAGCACGGCGCCCACCACGATCGCCTCGAGCGCGCCTTCGGGAAGGGCGTGGATGCCCTTGGCCAGCAGTTCAGCCACGCCCGCCCACACCTTGGCCGACGGGGCGGGCAGCGACTCGGAGCCGAGCCGCTCGGGATTCCGCTGCACCACGAACAGATACGCCGGCACGCTCGCGATCGTGCCGGCGAGCACTCCGAAGAGCTGCGAGATCGTCTGGCTGCGGGGATTGCCGCCGAGCAGGTAGCCACTCTTCAGATCGGTGAGCAGGTCGGCCGCATGCGAGGCGGCCCCCGACGTGATCGAGGCCGTCATCAGGTTCGTCGTGATGTTCGTGGGCGCGACCACGCCGTAGATGAGCTGGGTGATCTTGCCCAGGGCGCCGATCGGGGTGATGTCGGTCTCGCCGGTGGCCCGCGCGGCCACGATCGAGAGCAGAAACGTGACGAGTACGGCGAGGATGCCCATCCACCAGGTGATGTCGAACAGCCAGTGGCCGAGGAACACGCAGGCCGCTCCCGACACGAGCGTGCCCGTCACGAACCACGACGACGGCACCTCCACGTGCGCGAGCGGGTCGTCGGGCTTGTCCGCCGTGCCGCCCACGAGCTGTGAGAGCCCGCCGAAGGCGCGGACGACCGTGCGCCACTTGAAGGCGAACGATAACAGCCCCGAGGCGACCATCATCGCCGTCGCCGGCCAGAGCACCCACGAAACGATGCCCCGATAGCCCGGCTGGGCGATCCCGCGCTCGACGAGGATCGGCCCAATCAAACCATAGAACACGATCGACCCCACGAGCATCGACGCCGCCACCCGCATCCCCATGATCGCCCCGGCGGCCACCATGATCAGCGAGCCCTCGATGCCGAGCGTGTATTTCGTGAGCAGGTCGCGGGCTGCGGCCGAGGGCCAGAAGGGGATCTCCGCCGGAAACGCCCACGACGCGACGGCCTTGAACTGCGGCACGAGGTCGCGCCACACAGCGACGATCGCGCCTGCGAGCCCGGCCCCGAACAGCGACCGAGCCTTGGCCACCGATTCGGCCCCGTCGCTGTGCATGCTCTCGAGCGTCTCGGCCGTGGCGATGCCGGAGGGGAAGGGGAGCTGGTCGATGTTGATCAGCTGCCGCTTGAGCGGAATCGCCATGAACACGCCGAGCATCGAAAGGGCCGCGAGCCAGAGGCCGATCTCCCACCAGGCGAGCATCCGCCCCGTGGTGAGGTAGAGCGCGGGAATCGCCGATACGAGCCCGGCACTGCTCATGTAGCCCGCGGCGCTGGCGGCACTGCTCATCGTGTAGTTTTCGAGGATCGTGAACGGCCGATCCCGCCAGGCGGGCACGACCGACTCGAGAAACCGAAACACGGCGAAGGCGATGATGCAGGCTGTGATCGTGACGCCGAGGCCCCAGCCCGTTTTGAGGCCGACGTAGAGATTCGAGATCGACATCACGCCGCCGATCACCATCCCGGTGACCACGGCCCGCGGTGAGAGCTGCACCGCGTCATCGCCTGCATAGACGTTCGCCAGCCACCACCGCGCCGCCTCACGCTCGTCAGTGAACGGCGGATGTCGGTGGGTGGTCATGGACGCGGATTGTAGTCTCGAGTCGCGCGCGCCGGCTCGGGGTTGCCCCATACCATCTCGCCGGACGCTCGCTGCGCCCATCCTGGGCTTCACTCGCTCGGATGTGCCTGCGCTCCGGCATCCTGCCTGCGCTGGTCACATACGCCGTCTCAATGGTAGGGGACAACCCCGATCCTCCCGTCTGGAAGCCCGAGGCGTGAGCCGAAGGGAATACGTGTCGTGTTTCGCCACCGGGGCATCCTCTCGGCTTACGCCTCGGGCTTTCGTTGAGGAGGCTTCGGGCTCCCCGTGTCCCGGGAGCCGGCGTATTTGACCAGCGGAGCCATGGATGGCGCAGCGCAGGCAAATCCGAGTG
>CAMAVC010000060.1 GCA_945861585.1 Planctomicrobium piriforme | reverse complement strand
TGGGGGGCATCCGAAGTCGCTGAGGTAACCGCAAGGAGCCAGGCGCCTAAGATGAACTCTGCGATTGGGACTAAGTCGTAACAAGGTAGCCGTAGGGGAACCTGCGGCTGGATCACCTCCTTTCTAAAGGAAACCGCCAAACCGGACCTTCGGGTCCGCGGAGGCAGCCACTGGAATGAACATCTGGCAACGTGCCTCGGCACGCTCTGCTGGTTCGGGAGGTCCAGTGGTCTCAAAAGATTGTGGAGACATGATCGTGCTTTCGTGCTGGCCGCAAGGCCGCACGAAAGGCGCCGTCGAAAGAGATCTGCCAAGCCTGACGGGCAACCGTCGGCAAGGCAAAACTGCCGGAAAATCATTGAATTGGACCCGCCAGGGCTCGGCCGAGCCCTGGCGGGTTTTTTTATTTTCGCGGCCCATTACGATATGCCGCATGACGACACAAATCATTTCGGGAGTGGTGCCGCCGGCCGTTGCAGAGGCGACGGTGATGACGGTGTGGCCGTCCGTGGGCTCGACCGGGCTCGGCCGCGCGCTCGGCCGGCTGTATCGCATCAAGAGCGGGCTGGGTCCGATCTCGGTGGGGCGGCTCGCGCTGCTCGCGACGATCCCGCTCGGCATGATGCTCTATTTGTCGCTGCGGTTGCCGTGGTCGATTCGCCGCTACCGGCTGACGAACAGGCGAGTGACCGTCGAGCGTGGAGTCAGCCCGCAGGTGGAGCAGTATGTGGATCTCGACCGCTTCGACGCGATCGATCTCGTCGTGCAGCCGGGGCAGGAATGGTATGACTGCGGCGACCTCGTGTTTCGCCGCGGAGCGATCGAGACGCTGCGGCTACCGGGCGTGAGCCGGCCTGAGCCGTTTCGGCAGACATGCCTGAAGGTCCGCCAGTCGTACGTGAGCGTTGCGGCGGTCCGCTCCGCGTGAGCGCCGAGCGCAGGCTTCGGCCTTTCATTGCTCCACTCGCCCAATCCGGCTCGGGGTTGCCCCGTACCATCTCGCCGGACGCTCACTTCAGCCATCCTGGCTTCCGTTCGCTCGGATGTGCCTGCGCTCCGGCATCCTGCCTGCGCTGGTCACATACGCCGTCTCGACGGTAGGGGCAACCCGTCGCCTTCCCTTTTCAGTTGGGGAGGCTTGGGGCTGCCCATGCCCTCGAGCGGGCTGTGGGAGCAAGCGCAGCCATGGATGGCGAAAGCGCAGCGGACACGCAGAGAGCCGAGGCCGGGAGGGCCGAGGCGAACGTCAAGCGAGAGGGTCTGGGCAGTCACGAGCCGGCGCGTGGTCAACGCCCCTACACGGCACGGCGGCCGAGCACCGGGCCGCGGGCTTGGATCGCGGCGGCGATGTCGCGGCGAGCCTCGTCGTCGAGATCGACCGCGAGCGCCTGGGAGTTGATTTGCACCTGCTCGGGAGACGTCGCTCCGAAGAGCACGCTCGTGATCCCCGGCTGCTCGGCCGTCCAGGCGAGCACGAGGTCGGGAAGGCTGCAGCCGAGGCGGGCGGCGATGGGCCGCACGCGATCGACGAAGTCGAGGTTCTTATCGAATTCGGCGCCGTTGAACATCGGATATTTGTGCCGGCTGTCGGTCTGCGGGAACACGTGGCCGCGTTGCATCGTGCCTGCCAGGAGGCCCTTCATGAGTGGCCAGTAGACGATCATCGCGACCTCCCGGCTTCGGCACCACGGGAGGATCTCCCGTTCGATCTCGCGCTGCAGCATGTTGAAGTGCATCTGGCAGGCAGCCAGGGGGCAGGCTGCGGCAAAGACTTCGAGCTGGGCGAGCGACACGTTCGACACGCCGACGGCCTTCGTCGTGCCGGCGGCCAGCAGCCTCGCGAGCTCGCCGGCCGATTCGGCCAGCGGCACCTGCGGGTCGGGCGCGTGGAGATAGAGCAGGTCGAGGTGGTCGGTGCCCAGCCGCCGCAGGCTCTCCGCGACTTCGGCTCGGATCCGTTCCGGCCGGCCATCGGTCACCTGCCTGCGGGGCGGCGTCGCAGCGGCGTCGGGCTCCCAGTGGATGCCGCATTTGCCGGCGATCACGACCCGATCGCGCCGGCCGCGGATCGCCGCCGCGATTGCACGCTCGCTTTCGCCACGCTCGCCGTAGCAGAAGGCCGTGTCGAGGTGCATGATCCCGTGATCCAGGGCCGCGAGAACAGTCGCCTCCGCAGCCTGGGCGGTCACGCCCTCGCGGGTCATGCCCGCAAGCGGCCAGCAGCCGAGGCCGAGCGGCCCGACGGATACGCCCGAATGTCCGAGGGGACGGGCTGCACGGTTCATGGCGTTGCACTCGCTGCGGCAGGGAACCGGCCTGTCGAGAGGAATGACGCGACGAAGTCGGCGGCATCGCGGCGGAACAGCAGCCCGGAGTGGAACGTCGGCAAGATCGTGTGGGCATGCGGCGCGTCGGGATGCGTGCTTTCTTCGGCGACGAGCGCATCCCACTCGGCCGCGATCACGCCGATTTCCACGTCGTGTGGAACCGGCAGCGAATTGACGAGACTGTCGGCCGCCGTGGAGAGCTCCCGGACCGGCTCCAGCACCCGGCCAAACGTGCCAGCCGCTCGAGTGGCCACGAACGAGCCCTTGTTGGGCGGTGCGAGCATCACGAAGCGGCCGAGCTTCGCCGGACGGTAGCGATCGAGAGCGGCCCGGGCGATGATGCCCCCCATGCTGTGCGTGACGACGTGCAGCGTGTGGACCGATGCGTCGGCGTCGAGGGTCATCAGCTGCCGGGCGAATCTGTCGGCATGCACGAGCAGTGAGCAGCGCATGTTCCAGTAGCCCCAAGGCGCCGGCTCAAAGCCGTGCCCGCGCAGCCGCGCGGCGAGCAGGGCGAGCATGAATCGGTTGGCGAGGTAGCCGTGCACCAAGGCCACGGTCGCCGAGCCACCCGGCGGGCTCATGGCCGCCGCATCGCCGGGGCCGGGCAGCAGTCGAGCGGGCACACGTCGTGGCTGGCCGGTAGGCCGCCGATCGCGGCCCGCTCCGGCTCCGCAAAATGCCGCTCCGCGATCAGATCGCGCACCATCGCCACGAAAGAGGGATCGGTGCCGACCGTATCCGCGCGAACCATCTCGATGCCGAGTTCACGGCATAGGTCCGCAGCCTCGGTGTCGAGGTCGTACAGCACTTCCATGTGGTCGGAAATGAACCCGATCGGCGCGATCACGAGTTGCCGTGCCCCGGCGGCATGCAATTGGCGAATCCGATCGCACACGTCGGGGTCGAGCCAGGGCTGCGTCGGCGGTCCGCTCCGGCTCTGATAGACAAGCTCCCAGCGTTCCACGCCAGCCTGTTCGGCGACGAGCCGCGAGGCCTCCGTCAGTTGCTTCACGTAGCGGCACCCCTCGGCCATCGACATGGGGATGCTGTGGGCCGTGAACAACACGGGAACGTCGCGCCGGACCGACTCCGGAAACCGTGTCAGGGACGCACGCACGCGGGCCGCCATCGGCCCCACGAAGCCCGGGTGATTG
Source organism: Planctomicrobium piriforme (assembly GCA_945861585.1). Lineage (GTDB taxonomy): Bacteria > Planctomycetota > Planctomycetia > Pirellulales > UBA1268 > RGVT01. The sequence goes on along the minus strand of CAMAVC010000060.1, from coordinate 19,651 downwards.
AAGAACACCCGAATCTTGTCCACCTGCAGCGCCTGGTCGCCAAGTGCATTGCATGCCGCGGCGATATTCTCGCGATACTGCCGACAGCCCGAATAGCTGCTGTAGGCGCTCGTGACGAACGCCAGGGCTCGTTTCACACCCGCATCGGCCATCTCGCGCAGCGTGTCGGCGAGCAGGGGGTGCCAGTTGCGATTGCCCCAGTAGACCGGCAGATGGGGACCGCGGGCGTCGAGTTCCTGCCGCAGGGCCGTGAGCAGCGCACGGTTTTGCTCGTTGATCGGGCTTTTGCCGCCGAAATGATGGTAGTGCTCGGCGACTTCGAGCATTCGTTCGCGAGGCACATTGCGGCCGCGCAGCACGTTCTCCAAGAATGGCATAACGTCGTCGGGCCCATCCGGCCCGCCGAACGACACCAGCAGCACTGCGTCGTAAAGTCCGTCACTCATGGAGGGTTGTCGACGAAGAGAATGACCCCACGGGGAATCGAACCCCGGTTCCAGCCTTGAAAGGGCCGTGTCCTAACCGCTAGACGATGGGGCCAACGGGTGACCAGTCGTTGTACCGCAGCCAACGCCGTCAGGGAATGGCGTCGGTGGCCGGTGGCCGCGGTTCGGTCGATTCTTGGTCGGAGTCGGGCGCAGCGAGCGAGCCGGCATCCAAGGGCTCGCCGCGGGCGATGGCCTCGAACACCTCGCGGCGGTGCACGGGCACTTCTTTCGGGGCCTCGACGCCGAGCCGAACCTTGTCGCCACGGATCTCCACAACGACGATCGTGATGTCGTTGTTGATGACGATGCTCTCGTCTTTTTTGCGCGACAAAACCAGCATGGACCATTCCTTGGCACGTTCGCGACCCGAGGCGACGCCGATCGCACTCGACTCAAACCTCTTAACTGTAAAGGTTTCCGGCCGAGAGTCAAGCATTTTGCGGGAACGGGGCGGAGTGCAAAGACCGCAGTATTTGGGCGGAAAATGCATTTTTTGGCGTCGGCGGGCGTCGGCGGCCGGTGCCGGCGGTGGATCGGACACTCGCGCCGCCCCAGGCCCCTTGCTGCAAGGTCTTGATGCCCAGGCGTTTCCGTGCAGAGCCTTGTTGGTGCGGCGACGGTTCCTATACTCAGCCACGTCTCGGTTTTCGCTCCGCCCTCCGCCTGCAAACCATGCAAGCCTGGTTTCGCAACCTGTTTTCCGCAATCGGCACCGTGCTGGAGGGCATGCTCGTCACGCTGCGGGTGTTCAGCAGCACCTACGATCAGAAGCGGCGGACGTTCACGGAACACTTCGAGTACCCGGAACTGCCCGCGCCGGTTGCCGCCCGCTACCGTGGCTTTCATCGGTATGACCTCACCACCTGCATTGCCTGCGACCAGTGCGCGAAGGCCTGCCCTGTTGATTGCATCTACATCGGGAAGGAGCGAGTCAGCGGCGGCAAGGGCTTCCAAGTGACGGGCTTCACCATCGACTATTCGAAATGCATGTTTTGCGCGCTGTGCGTCGAGCCCTGCCCGGTGGACTGCATCTTCATGGGTTCGACGCTCGACCTGAGTTGCTACAGCCGCGATGGCACGATCGTGGATTTCGCCCGTCTGCCGGTGGACGTCGCCTGGGGGCGAGCCACGATCAATCCCACGGCGGTCGCCGCCTCCAAGGTGATCGTCGAACCGGTGCACGGCGGTCCAAACCAGTAAGCGTTTCATGAGCCCCACCCATCCAGCGCTGATCGCCGGCTACGTCGCGCTGTTCGTGGCGCTTGGCGGAGCGTTCCTGTGCGTCAACCTGCTCGTGGGCTGGCTCGTGCGGCCGCGGGTGCCGAACACCGAGAAACTCGAGGTCTACGAGTGCGGTGAGCCGGCGATCGGTTCGAGCTTCGTGCAGTTCGACCTGCGGTTTTACGTGGTGGCTCTCCTGTTCATCATCTTCGACGTCGAAGTGGCACTGTTCTTCCCGTGGGCGACCGTCTTCGGCAAGGCCACGCAGCTGTCCGATCCGGCGCTCGTGACCGTGCAAGCCGATGGCGCAGAACTTGCTCCCGCGGCGGCGGGCCTGCTCGAGGAGTTGGGCATGGCGGTGCCTGTGGTCCCCACATTCACGCCGAGCGACGCCGTGAAGAGCCGTCTCGAGGCCACGCGGGGTGACAAAAGCCTGCAGCAGGCGGAGGCGGAGTGGGCGGTGTCGCGGGCAGGATCCCTGCTCGCTCGGACGGCGGTTGTCGACATGGCCGGATTTTTTGCCGTGCTGCTCGTCGGTTTTGCCTACGTGTGGAGCCGAGGCGACCTCGACTGGGTGCGGGCGGTGTCGGCCGACCGTGCAGCGGCCGGTTGATGCGGTGGGCAGGCCGACGGTAAGGGCGATCAACGGGATACGGCGAGGGTAACACCATGCGTGGTCCGGCATTTCTGGAAAAACTCGAGGCGGCGCTGCCCGGTGCCGTGACAGGCCGCAATCTCGAAGCGATCGATCCCTGGATCGAAGTGACCCCCGAGCGCATCGCCGAGGTGTCGCGGTGGCTGAAGGAATCATCCGACCCACGGTTCGATTCGCTCGAGTGTGTCACGGCCGTCGATTGGTGTGAGCCCGATCCCAAGAAGGCAGCCAAGGTTGCGTGGCAGCCGCGCATCGAATTGGTCTATCACCTCTGGAGCACAGGCGCCCGGGTGAGCCTCGTCGTGAAGACGTGTCTGCCGCGGTGGAAGAACGACACGCCCGGCGAGATCCCCGAGATTCCGAGCGTGGCCGGCGTGTGGCGCACGGCCGATTGGCACGAGCGCGAGGTCTACGACATGTCGGGCGTGAACTTCATCGGCCATCCCGACCTCCGACGGATCCTCTGCCCGGAAGACTGGGAAGGGTATCCGCTCCGGAAGGACTACGAGATGCCCCTCGACTACCACGGCATCAGGGCCCGGTAACCCGCCGCGGCGACAAGGACAAGCACATGGCTCAACTCATCGACGACGATCCGCGGATCATCGAATTCGACGTTCGCACCGACGAAATGCTCGTCAACATGGGTCCGCAGCACCCGAGCACGCACGGTGTGCTGCGACTGGTGCTTCGGACCGACGGCGAGATCGTGTCGCAGGTGGAACCCCACATCGGCTACCTGCACCGCTGCGCGGAAAAAATCGGCGAGAACCTCTCGGCCCGGCAGTGGATCCCGTACACCGACCGGATGGACTATCTGGCCGCGATGAACATGAACCTCGGCTGGGCCCTGGCCGTCGAGAAACTCATGAAGTACGAGGTCAGCGAGAAGGCCCGGCACCTGCGCGTGTTGATCGCGGAACTGTGCCGGATCGCCAGCCACTTGGTCGGCATGGGAGCCTACGGCCTCGACCTCGGCACCTTCAGCCCTTTCTTGTATGCCTTTCGCGAGCGGGAGAAGATCCTCGACCTTTTCGAGGAGGCGTGCGGCGCCCGTCTCACCTACAGCTACATCACCGTCGGCGGCCTGACGGCCGACCTGCCCCCCGGCTGGGTCGACAAGTGCGAGGCCTTCCTCGAGCAATTCGAGCCCGTGATCCAGGAGTATCACGCGCTCCTCACGACCAATGCCATCTTCGTGAAGCGCACTGCCGGCATCGGCGTGCTCTCGCGCGAAATGGCGATCGACTACGGCTGCTCCGGCCCTGTGCTCCGCGGCAGCGGGGTCGATCAGGACATGCGTCGCGACGGCGAGAGCATCTACACGGCGATGTACGACGGCTATGCCTTCGAGGTGGCCGTGCAGAAAGACGGCCACTACCCCCGCGACCACACCTATCCTGCCGTGCCGGCCGACGCAGTGCTCGGCGACTGCTGGCACCGGTTCTTCGTGCGCATGCTCGAAGTGGTGCAGTCGATGGATCTGGTCCGGCAGGCGATCGACCGCTACTCCGCCTGCAAGGGCCCGCTCGGCGAGCCGCTCAAGCTCGCCGAGAAGATCCCGGCCGGCGATGCCTATCTCGAAACCGAATGCCCGAAGGGCCAAATGGGCTTCTATCTCGTCGGCGACGGCTCACCGATCCCGTGGCGAGTCCGAGCCCGCTCGAGCTCGTTCTCGAACCTGTCGGTCGTGCACGAACTCTGCCGCGGCTGCCTGATCGCCGACGTCCCGGCGATCGTGGGCAGCCTCGACATCGTGATGGGCGAGATCGACCGCTGACTCGCCCAGTTGTAGGACAGGCTTCAGCCTGTCATGCCTCAACACAGACGCGTCGGCTCGTGACTGCCCGTACCCTCGCGCTTGACGTTCGCCTCGGGCTTCCCGGCCTCGGCTCTCCCGGCGTCGGCCCTCCCGGCCTCGGCTCTCTGCGTGCCCGCTTCGCTTTCGGCATCCGTGCCTGCGCTCGCTCCCACAGCCCGCTCGAGGGCACGGGCAGCCCGAGCCTCCTCAACGAAAGCCCGAGGCGTAAGCCGAGAGGATGCCCCGGTGGCGAAACACTCCACGTATTCCCTTCGGCTCACGCCTCGGGCTTCCAGACGGGGAGCCCGAAGCCGGCGCGGGCCAATTAAAGTTACGGCAAGCGAGACGCTTACCTCACCGGGGCGAGATCTTCCTTGCCGAGATCGCGCGGTTCCTGCTGACGGCCTCAGGCGTGACCCATGATTCCGGCACGCCCAGTGCGTTGAGATGAGGCCGGACTCAGAGGGAGTTTGCGCCGGCGTCAGAAAAACGCCACCTCTGGGGGGAAGGCAGGCTTTCCGGGAAATCACGAGCCGCTCAACAGCCTGGCAATGCTGGCAAAGGTGCCACTGGCCGGGCTATCCTTTTTATCGATCCTTATCGGCCTGTCGTTTACCCCGGGAAACGCCTCTATTCCAGGTCGCTTAGTCCCGCGGAAAACGGCCGTTCTGCACCTGTTCTGCGGGTCCAGTGGGTCGCGGGGGAGCCGGCCAGCGGTGAGGTCCAAAAACTTTGAGTACCGAAGGCTTGCGGACGTGTCATTGACGACTTAGGATTTGGTGGTCGTAACCTTAGTTTCTAAACGACAGTCAGTTTGGGGGATGCCCATGATCAGCCGCAAATGCGTTGCGAACCTTGTCGCGATGGAGTTCGACGCAGCGTTGTGTTGGGTCGCGCGGATTCGTCGGCGGTTCCAGCCCTGGATCGCCTGCAGTCTTGCGGCAGTGGCTACGTTGTCACTCTTCGGATTGGACGCCCGCGCGGCGGATGGCACGTGGACTCAAACCGTCTCAGGCGGTTCTTGGAGTACGACCGGGAACTGGTCCGGCGGCATTGTTGCTGACGGCCTCGGCTCCACAGCCAACTTCAACACGCTCAATCTCACCGCCGACAACACCGTCAGACTCGATTCCGACCGCACCCTGACCGGCCTGATCTTCGGCGATACCAACACCACTACGGCTGCTGGGTGGGTTCTGGACAACAATGGCACCGCCACCAACAACCTCATCCTCGCTGGCGTTACTCCTACCGTGACGGTGAATGCCCTGGGGTCGGGAAAAACCGCCACCATCAGCGCGATCATCGAAGGTACAGCAGGCCTGACCAAGTCTGGGAGTGGCACGCTCACGCTTTCCGGCGTCAACACCTACTCCGGGACCACCAGCATCAGCACGGGCATCCTTGCCATTACGAGCAACAACGCCCTCGGCGCTACCGGCGGCGGCAACGGCACGACAGTGAGCAATAACGCCGTGCTCCAACTAGACGCAACCGGCCTCACCGTGGCCGAGCCGCTGACCATCCGGGGCGACGGCTCAAATTTTACCGGAGCCCTATTCAACGCCGTCGGAACGAACACCTACAGCGGGCTCATCACCGTGGACCCGGCCGGCGGCGCAAGGATCGGGTCGAATAACAACACCACGCTGAACCTCACTGGTGGCGTATCCAGTACCGGCGGCAGTTCGCTGGCGCTGAGGCCTGGGGCAGGGGGAGCGATCCAAATCACGACCACCGCGTTAACGCTGAACGCCAATACGCTCTCCATCTTCGAAACCGGCACCGTCACCCTCGGGGTCGCTGGTAGTTCTTTCGGAACGGTGACCCCGGCCTGGCAGGGGACCTTGAAGGCGGGGGCGGCCAACGTGCTGCCCTCCAGCAGCATCCTTTCCCTCGGCGTATCCGCCGGTGGAGCGAACGCGGCGAACGCGGGAACGGGAACCCTCGATCTCGCCGGCTTCAGCCAGACCATCGGCGGCATCCGCACCACGGCTTCCGTGACGGAAGGCACGCGCAACGTCACCAACAGCAGCGGCACCGCCACCCTCACAGTGAACCAAAGCACGAACACCACCTACGACGGCCGGTTCACGAACGCGCTCGCCCTCGCCAAGCAGGGCACGGGCGCCCTCACCCTCAGCGGGTCCACCTCAAACACCTTCACCGGCCTCACCACCGTCACCGGCGGCACGTTGGAACTGAGCAAAACCGCCGGGGTCAACGCGATCGCGGGGGATGGCACGGCCGGGACCGTCGACGCACAGGTCAACGCCGGCGCTACTCTAAAGCATCTCACCGCCAACCAGATCGCGGACAATGCCACCCTGGACATCAACGCCGGAACCTGGAACCTGAACGGCCAGAGCGAGACGATCCGGAATGTGACTGCCGCAGTCGTAAGCGGCACAGCGCCCACTCTGAACCTGGGCACCGGCTCCGTTCTCACCCTGAACCGGATCGATTGGGACAACTCCGGCAGTCAGGTGACCAGCACCATCGGCAGCGGCAGCGTTGGCGCAACATCCGGCACGATTCGCTTTGTCGCCGATGGCGGCACGCAAGCCATCTTTGACGCAAACTATGTAGGCCTACTGAACGTAAACTCAGCCGTGCTGGTGGATGGCACGAGTCTCAGTTTCCGCTCATCGACGTGGGGCACCAACCTCTACGGGCAAGTCAGCGGACCGGGCAAGATCATCTCTGACCCGACCGCCGGAGGCGGCGAGCTTCTTCTGGCCAACGCAGCGAACAGCTATTCGGGCGGGACGCAGTGGACATCCAACACGGGCACCTCTGGTGCGTGGCAAAGACTTTCAGTGACCGCCAGCGGCGCACTCGGCTCCGGAAATGTCACGATCCAGGGGGGAAATCAAAACACCTGGGTCTCTGGGTTCAGCGGCAAGCCGACCGCCTTCGTCTTCTCTAACAACACCACCCAGTCCAACAACTTCACCCTCAGCGGCAATGCCACCATCGCCGCAGGCGACGCGGATGGCAGCACACCGTCGAGCGATACGGTCACCCTCTCCGGTAGCTTCGGTCTCGATAACTACACGCTCTTCGTCCGCGGTCGCGGCACCGGCACCATCAGCGGTGTGATCTCCGGCGCCGGCGGCATCACAAAGATCGACAACCCCGGGACCTGGATCCTCTCCGGCACGAGCACCTACACCGGCCCGACCACCGTCAGTGCCGGCACGCTCCGGGCCGGTGCGGCGGCCGGCGGGCAAGCCTTCGGCAATGGGTCGGCCGTCGCCTTGGCCGACGTGGCTGGCGTCAGCCTGGATCTCAATGGCTTCAGTCAAACCATCGGCTCGCTCGCGGGCGGCGGATCCACCGGCGGCAATGTGACGCTGGGTGCCAACGCCACGCTGACCACCGGCGGCAACAACGGCAGCACCTCCTACGCGGGCGTCATCAGCGGCACCGGCACCAGCGGCCTCACCAAGCTGGGCACGGGCACGCAAACGCTCTCAGGCGTGAACACCTACAACGGTTCCACGACGATCAAGGCCGGCACGCTCAAGCTTGGCGTGGCAGGCAGCATCAACAGCAGCCAGACCATCGTGGTGGGCGATACCGGCTCTTCAGGAGCGGTTCTGGACCTCTCTGAGAAGACGTCATTCGCGATCGGCGGAAGTCAGATGCTCACGGGAATCGGCACCGTCCGGCTCGGCAACGGTGACACGCTCACGATCGACGGCACGCTCTCGCCGGGGAACAGTCCGGGCGTCATCACGTTGGACAGCCAGGGCGGCGGCGGCACGGTGAACCTGGCCGGCACGACACTCATGGAGATCTGGGGCACGGCCCGCGGGGCGAATCCTGGCTACGACGCTGTGGACGTCACCAACTCCACGATGCTCAACTTCGGCGGCATTCTCCAGCTTGATTTGAACCAGGAGTTTGCCGACGACACGACCTTTGACCTCTTCAGCACGCTCGGAGGCTCGACGCTGGTTCAGAATTTCACCGGCGTCACCGTCACGGGGGCGTTCTACACCGGGCTGACGTGGAGTCAGGCCGGTGCGGTGTGGAAATCGTCGAACACGACCGGCGGGCAGTCACTCGAGTTCTCTTCGGCAACGGGGCAGCTCGTGATCGTGCCCGAGCCCGCGGCGCTGGCCCTTCTCAGCGCCGGCGTAGCCTTGCTTGGCGTCCGCCTCGTCCGCCGCCGCTACCGCCTCACGGCCTGAGCCGCCCTCGCGCCCGCTCGATTCCAATTCCCGCACACGCGGTGCGGGCATAGCTCCGCATGGCTGAAGCACATTAAACATGGCAAGGAGTTGCAAGCGACGGGCATGCCCTTCCAGACATGGAAACCGTGCGCCTGACGCTGCTCGAGAGTTGTCCAGGGTAGGACGTGTGCCGCTCCGCGGCCATCGCCGTCTCATGTGCTGCGTGAAAGGAATTCAAACCCTCTTTCTGATTCTCCTCTGCGCCTGTGCGCCTGTGCGTGCGTCCGCCAGCACGATTGATTTCGACAGAGATATCCAACCGATCCTCGCGGCGCGGTGTCTGGATTGTCACGGCGACAAGGACCAAAGTTCCGGCTTCCGCTTAGACCAGAGGCCAATCATGCTTCGAGGGGGCGACTCGGGCATGCCAGCCGTCGTTCCCGGCGATGTGGCGAAGAGCCATTTGATTGCGGTGCTGAAGTCCAATGACGAGGACGAAAGGATGCCGCCGAACGGTGAGTCGCTCTCCCGAGAGCAGATCGTGTTGTTTGAGCAGTGGATTGCCGAAGGTGCCGTGGTGCCGGGGCAGATGGATGCTGAGTTGGAACTCACCTCGGACCTCTGGTCACTCCAGCCGGTAGTCCGCCCCGAGGTTCCGGTGATCGCTCACGCAAGGACCGCCATCGATGCTTTTCTTCTGGAGAAGTTGGGTGAAAAACAGCTTACGTATGGCGATGCTGTCGCGGCACGGTCCCTCATTCGTCGCGCTTCTGTCGTGCTCACAGGCTTGATGCCTACGCCAGAGCGTGTCTCACGTTTTATCGAGGATTCGAAAGGAGACGACGAGGCGGCGTATGCCGGGCTAGTCGATGAGTTACTCGCCTCACCGAGCTTTGGTGAGCGTTGGGCCCAACACTGGCTCGATGTGATTCGCTGGGCGGAGTCGAATGGCTCGGAGGCAAATCTCTATCGGAAGAACGCATGGGTCTATCGCGACTACGTCATCGCCGCTTTCAATGAAGATCGTCCGTACGATCAGTTCGTGCGTGATCAGATCGCAGGCGATCACTATGGCATGGGCGACGCAACAGGCTTTCTCGTTGCCGGACCGCATGTGCCGGCGGCCACGGTGGGGCAGGAGCCCACGGCGATTCGCCAAGCCCGCGCAGATCGTATGGATGAAATCATGCAAACCGTGGGCTCTTCGCTTCTCGGCATGACGGTCAGTTGCGCACGCTGTCACAATCACAAGTTCGATCCGATCACGATCCAGGACTACTACTCGCTCACCGCAGTGTTTCAGGGAGTAGAGTTCGGCGGACGTTTGCCTGAGTTGAGCGACGACCACCCTCGCACGCTACGGGCAAACGAGTTGCTTCGAAGAGTGTCCGAATACCGTTCGGTATTGTCGAGAGACGGAGGCGTGTGGGAGGAGGATTGGGGAGGATTCAAAGAGCTGCATTTCCCAGCAACCAAGACCAGCGCGCTGCGCATCGAATTCGACGCCTCGTACGTTGCAGTCGATGAACTCGAATTGTTCGGCCCTGGGGACGTCAAGAAGAATCTGGCGCTCGCTTCCAGCGGAACGCAGCTCACCGCGGATGAGCGAATGACCGAGCCGCGCGGTGATTTGAGGAACGCCAACGACGGCGAGTACGGCACGCAGACGTGGAGGGCACGCTCGGCAGAGGACAGTGCTGACAGGCCATGGGTCGAGATTCGCTTTCCTCGAGTACAGGAGGTCAGCCGCCTACGCCTCTCGAGCAATCGCGAATCCTATTTTGAGACCGACTACATCGCAGACGGCGGGACGTATCAGTTTCCGGGCTATCGTGTCTCGGCGCAACACACCGATGGCACGTGGAGAGAGATTGCCAGCAACCGGGTGGCACGGACTGGACTTCACGAGACTCCCGCGCTGGAGCAGGCCGCGGCGAGGCTGCACGAACTCATCCAAACGCTCAGCGAGGACGGTCCTCGCCACAGTTTCATCGGTCGTTTTCAGGATCCGGTTGTCACCCGTGTATTCAGCCGCGGGAGCCCTGAGAATCCGGCGGGTGAAGTCATGCCGGCTGGTTTCGCCATCCTCGATGGCGATCTTGACCTGAACTCGAGCACGCCTGATGCCGAGCGACGAAAGCGATTCGCTGATTGGGTTTCCAGCCCAGAGCATCCGCTTACGGCAAGAGTCTATGTGAACCGCGTGTGGCACCATCTCTTCGGCGCGGGCATCGTCGCAACGACCTCCGATTTTGGCAAAGCGGGCGCACCGCCGAGCCATCCCGAACTGCTCGACTGGCTCGCCGCCGAATTCGTGCATCCTCAGGACCACAACGCCAAGCCCTGGAGTACCAAGGACCTCATCCGCCGCATCGTAATGACCGACGCCTTCCGGCAATCGAGCGTTCCGCGCCAGGACGCAATTCGCGCCGATGCCAATAATTCGTTGCTGTGGCGGTTCTCGCCACAGCGAGTCGAAGCCGAGGTCATTCGTGACAGTGTGTTGCAGGCGTCCGGCAAGCTTGATCCAACGCCAGGTGGCCGCAGCTACCGCATTCACGGCGTGAAGAACACCTACGCGCAGTGGCAGGTGACCGACAACCATGGCCCCGAGACGTGGCGGCGAATGATTTATCAAGAACGCATGCGCCGAGTTGACGATCGCATTTTCACCGCATTCGATTTTCCCGACTGCGGACAAGTCAGCCCCAAACGGCCGGTGTCCACGACTCCGCTGCAGGCTCTGAATTTGATGAACAGTGAGTTCGTGGTCGAGCAGAGCGAGTTCATAGCCCAGCGGGCTCAATCGGTGAGCCAGGCGTTCGAGTTGCTGCTCACCAGAGCACCGACTGCCGAAGAGGTCGCTGCGTGTGAGGGAACCAGACTTGCGCTCGTCGTCCGAAGCATCATCAACTCAAACGAATTCGCATTCCTGCCATGAACCAAGCCGAACGAATCCAGGCGCGACACCTGCTCGACCGCCGCGGCTTCCTGAGGACCACCGGAGGAGCCTTCGGCGGCCTGGGTCTCGCGCACCTGCTGGCCTCCGAATCCGCGGCTGACCTCACGGGCAAGGCGAGCATCCGTCCCCGGATCGATCCCGATCGTCCCTATGCACCGCGCCCTGCGCACTTCCCGATGCCCGCGAAGAGGGTGCTGGTCGTCTTCTGCCCGGGGGCGGTCAGCCATGTCGACACGTTCGACTACAAGCCGATGCTCGCAAAGTTGCATGGTCAGAAGCCTCCGCACATGCCCGCAGTGACGTTCGAAGGCCCGTCCGGCAACATCGCCAAACCCTTCTGGGGCTTCAAGCCACGCGGCCAGAGCGGCAAGATGGTGTCGGATTTGTTGCCGCATCTGGCGGAACTCACCGATGAGTTCTGCTTTCTTCATGCGCTGAGCACGCAAACCAGCGCGCACCCGCAGGGAGAGAATTTCCTCCACACCGGTTTTGTGATGGAAGGCTTCCCTTCATTTGGCGCGTGGACCACCTATGCGCTCGGGTCCGAGTGCTCCGAGCTGCCCGCGTTCGTCGCCATCAATGATCCGCGTGGCATGGCAAGGTCGGGCAAGAACAACTTCGGCAGCGGATTTCTGCCCGCCGCTTTCCAGGGCACCGACTTTACCGCCAAGGCTCCGCCCGCAAATCTTAATCGTCCCGCTCACTACTCCGCAGCAGACGATCAGGTCACGAACGATCTGCTCGCACGTTTGAACAGCAAGCACCTCGAGCAGTTTCCGGGCGACACCAACCTCGCCGCACGCATCGCCAGCTATGAACTTGCGGGCCGCATGCAAACATCGGTGCCCGACATCATGGACATCTCCGAGGAGCCCGAATCGATTCATAGGGAATACGGCACCGACACCGGCAGTAATCTGAAGCGCGAGTATGCCAGGAATTGCATCTTGGCCCGTCGTCTCCTCGAGAAGGGCGTGCGCGTCGTGCAGCTGTTCAACGGGAGCGATCCCAGCGGCGGCAACGGCATCACCAATTGGGACTCGCACAGCGACATTCAGGACACCCATGCCATGCAGGCGGAAATCATGGACCAGCCCACCGCCGCGCTCATTCGAGACATGAAGCAGCGTGGCCTCCTCGACGATACCCTCGTCGTGTGGTGCACTGAGTTCGGCCGAATGCCGTTCTTGCAAGGCAACGGAACCGGCCGTGATCACAACCCGGGTGCGTTTACCTGCTTTCTCGCCGGAGCCGGCGTGAAGAAGGGTTTCAGCTACGGCGAGAGCGACGAGTTTGGCTTCAAGGCGGCGGTCAATGAGACGTCTGTCTATGACTTCAACGCCACCATCTTGCACCTCATGGGGCTGGATCACGAACGGTTGACGTTTTATCACAACGGTATCGAGCGCAGGCTCACCAATGTGCACGGACACGTCATCAAAGACGTGTTGGCCTGAGCAACAGCAGTTGCGGGGGCGGATCCGCCTGGGTATGCGACTCCGCGTCGATGGAGTCAGAGTTGGCGGCGGATGCCGAGCCCCGGCGTCCGGCCCTCGGTGAGCCAGTGCATGATTCCGGCGATCGCCCCCTGCCGCTTGCTCGATCGAGTCGGAACGATGGTGCATTCCGCGAGGAGCGGCATCAGTGTCCGCTGGCGCACGCCGTCGACCACCCGATCGAAGCGATCCTTGTTTTCCACGAGGAGTTTTCCATGGACGAAGACCGTCGTCGGATTGAACGTGTTGATCACTGCGGCGATCGCGATCGCCAGGTAACCGGCCACCGCCTGAATCTCGCTCTCAAAGTCGTCGCCTTGCTCGTCAAGCAATGAGGCCGCCCTGGCCAACGTGAGGGGCGCTTTTATGCGATCCTGCATCATCCGCATCAGGGCTGCGTCCGTCGCCAGCGTCTCCAGGCAGCCGCGATTCCCGCAGCCGCAGCGGATGCCGGTCGGATCGGCGGTGATGTGGCCGATTTCGCCAGCCATCCCACTGTTGCCCGTGAGGATCATGCCCCCCACGACGACGCCCAGCCCGAGCCCCTGCGTCACGTCGAGCATCGCGAAGTTGTCGAGGTCGCGGGCAATGCCATACATCCGCTCCGCAAGGCAGAGCGCCTGGGGCTCGTGCAGGAGCAGGCACTCGATGCCCAGCCGTGTTTCCAGATCGCCTGCCGGATTCCGGTGATCGAGCAGATGCAAATTCGGGCAGAAAACGACCTGCTCCAGCCGCTCACTGACGAGGCCCGGAACGCTGACTCCCACACCCCGGGGCTTGGCGTTGGTGCGGGAGAGCAGGGTTCTGCACCGCTGCTCCAGTTCGTCGAGCAGCCTCTCGTAGGTGTCGGGCGTCTGAAAACGAAGGGTCTGCTCCTCGTTGACCTGGCCGTCGAGCCCCGTTTGGGTCACGCACGAGCTGCCGGCATCGATGACGACTCCCAGGACGACGGCCGAGGTCGTCGCCATCTTGACCAGTTTGTGGGGCCTGCCGAGGAGCGGCCTGTCCTGCTCAAATTCTTCGACAATGCCCTGCAGCAGCAGCGATTCAACGACCTTTGAAACGGTGGGCGGCGTGAGCCCCGACATGCGGGCCAGTGCGGCTCGCGACGACGGGCCGCTCCTGCGAATCACCTCGAGAAGAGAGCGTTGGTTGATCCGCCGCAGCAGGGCGGGCTCCGCCCGTTCAGATTTCATCGCAACGCTGATGATTTACGGATAACGAAACAAGCATGAATCCACGAGTATAGCTCCCTGCATACCAGGGTTCATAAATGACCTGAGGAAACAGGCGAGTGAACTGCTCGGAGCGGCCCGACAGGGTCCTGTATTTGCTACCCGCGGCCCAACAACGGCGTGCGGGACACTCGTCGCTGGTGGATCTCGGCATGCTTGACAAGCCTGCGAGGCAACCTAAGTTAACGTCGTTTCCAAATGTTTTGGGGTTTTTGAGGGACTTCGACCATGCTGCTGCGGTTGCTTGTTGCACTAATCCTTTTCGGCCAAGCGGGCTACGGATCCGCACCGTTCGCCGATGACGTCGTTCGGTCAGATCTGTCGCTCGAGGTTCTACCGGAGGAGGGCTGGTGGGGTGGTGCCGTCACCCTGGGCTCCACCATGCCGTTCGGCGCAACGCCGATCGACATCGATCTGAATGGAGACAACCGCGGCAATCAGGCCGCTCCGCTTCTGCTCTCCTCGAAGGGGCGGTACGTCTGGTGTGAGAAGGCGTTTCGGTTCACGTTTCAGGCGGGGACACTGCGGGTCACGTCGCCAGGCAACGACATCCACTCCGGCCGGGCGGGGCGCAGCCTGCGAGACGCGTTTCGGCACGTCTCCGCGAGCTTCTTTCCAACCGACGGGAAGCTACCCGATTCTGCGCTGTTCGCAGCACCGCAATACAACAGCTGGATCGAGCTGATGTACGACCAGAACCAGCGAGATCTCCTGGCCTACGCGCATGCCATCGTGGACAACGGCCTGCCGCCTGGCGTGCTGATGATCGACGACAATTGGCAGGAGGACTACGGCAAGTGGACCTTTCATCCCGGCCGCTTTCCCGACCCGCAGGCCATGATGCGGGAGCTGCACGGCCTCGGCTTCAAAGTGATGGTCTGGGTGTGCCCGTTCGTGAGCCCGGACTGCGACGTGTATCGAACGCTGGCGAAGAAAAACGCATTCTTCATGGAGCAGCCTGGCGACCCGGCGATCGTCACCTGGTGGAACGGCAAGAGCGCCATGCTCGACTTCTCGAGTCCGGCGGCCAACGAGTGGTTCACCGGAGAACTGTCGCGGCTGCAGACGGACTACGGCGTGGACGGCTTCAAGCTGGATGCCGGCGACACGCCGTTCTACAAGGCGACGTATCTCGCCCACCGACCGCTCGACGTCAACGAGCACGCCCGCCTGTTCGGGGAGATCGGACTGGCGTTTCCCCTCAACGAATACCGGGCGACATGGAAGCTCGCGGGCCGGCCGCTCGTGCAGCGGCTGCGCGACAAACGGCACGACTGGGGGGACCTTGCGATGCTCATCCCCGACATGATCGCGGCAGGACTGCTGGGATACACGTTCGTCTGTCCGGACATGATCGGCGGAGGGGAGTTCACTTCATTCCTCGATCAGGCGACGATCGACCAGGATCTCATCGTGCGTTCCGCGCAGGTCCATGCCCTCACGCCGATGATGCAGTTCTCCGTCGCGCCATGGCGCGTGCTCGACGCCGCCCATCTGGCCGCGGTCAAAGAGGCCGTGGCGCTGCGGCAGCGGTTCACGCCCCGCATCCTCGAACTCGCGACGGCCAGCGCCGCCACTGGTGAGCCGATCCTGCGCCCGCTCGCGTATGTGTTTCCCGACGGGGGCTACGAAGGCGTCAAGGATCAATTTCTTATGGGCGACGACCTGCTCGTGGCCCCGATGGTGACCAAGGGCACGTCACGCCCCGTGCTGATTCCTGCCGGCCGCTGGAAGGCCGACGACGGCCAGGTGATTTCCGGCCCTGCCCGGCGGACCTTCGAGGTGCCGCTCGGACGATTACTCTTCTTTGAACGCGAGGATGGCCCAATGGCCGCTGCCGACCCATCGGGGCAGTGACGGCCGAGGCCGGCGCTGCGACGACGCGTTGACAGGACAAAAGAAAGTAGGTTTAATTAAGTTCAATACCTGTTCGAATAGAACGAATTGCTTGAAAAATCGATGGCAATGGCGTATTTCGGCAAAGACGTTCGTTCCAAATGGCCCGAGGATCGGACCCGGCGCCGGTGGGGACCCCGAAGCGGCCGGTCCCGGTTTTCCGTCGTCGCCCCGGGGCGGGTCAATCTGATCGGTGAGCACACCGACTACAACGACGGGCTCGTGCTTCCGATGGCGATCGAGCCGCACCTCACGTTGGAGGTCACGGCCCGCTCCGACAAGTTGATGGTGCTCGCCACCACTTGGGGCGGGCAGCCGGTGGTGCGGGTCGATTTGGATCAGCCGCTCACACCCGATGACTACGCCGGTTCGTGGGCGGCCTATCCCTGCGGGGTGGTGGCGGGGCTCAAAGTGCTGGGCTGGGACATTCCGGGCTTCAACGCGCGGATATCGGCGACGCTCCCCGCGGGAGCCGGGCTCAGCAGCAGCGCCGCCCTGGAGGTGGGGATGGCGACGGCGGTGGAGGCCCTCACCGGCAGCACGCTGAGCCTCGAGGAGAAGGCGCTGCTCTGCCAGCGGGCCGAACACGAATTCGCGGGTGTTCCCTGCGGGATCATGGATCAGTTCGCCGTGACCTTCGGCATGGCGGACAACGCTCTCCTGCTCGACTGTCGTTCCCGTTCGATGCGGCACGTGCCGCTGGCCGCCGAGGCGGTGGAGGTGCTCGTGATCCACAGCGGCGTCAGGCACAGCCTGGCGGACGGCGAGTACGCGCGACGGCGGGCCGAGTGCCAGTCGGCCGCAAGGCTGCTCGGGGTGGCATCGCTGCGCGACGTGGGCCCGCCCGAGTGGCACGCTCGGGCGCCGTCACTGCCCGACGTCGAGCGGCGTCGAGCGATGCACGTGGTCACAGAGCATGAGCGGACCCTCGCTTTCGTGAATGCCCTCGAAGCGCGCGACTGGCAGGCCGCCGGCGAATGCATGTACGGCAGCCACGCCTCGCTACGGGACGACTACGAGGTGTCGTGCCCGGAGCTTGACGAGATCGTCGAGATCTCAAGGCGGATCGACGGCGTCTTCGGCTGTCGCCTTACCGGTGGCGGTTTCGGGGGATGTGCAGTGGCACTCGTCGATGCCGGGCAGACGGGGCGGATTCAGGCCGAAGTCCGCACCCGCTACCACGATCGCACCGGCATCGCACCGACGATGTTCGTGACGCGGGCCGCCCCCGGCGTCGCCCTGCTCCCCTAGGCCGCATTCCGTCCGAGCACGAACGCCGATGCATCTCGCCGATTTTCTCGTCTTTCTCGCGTACTTCACGCTCGTCGCGGGCTACGGTCTGTGGATCTACCGCCGCAAGCGGGGCGAGGCCGCTTCCGCCGACGAGTTCTTTCTCGCTGAAGGATCGCTGACCTGGTGGGCGATCGGGTCGTCGATCATCGCCTCCAACATCTCGGCTGAGCAGTTTATCGGCATGAGCGGCGCGGGGTTCGCCATCGGGCTGGCCATCTCGGGGTATGAGTGGATCGGGGCCGCCACGCTGATTCTCGTGGCGCTGTTTCTCATTCCCGGCTATCTGAAAAACCGCATCTACACGATGCCGCAGTTCTTGAAGCAGCGCTATGGGCAGCTCGTGGCGACGATCATGGCGATCTTCTGGCTTCTGGTGTACGTCTTCATCAACCTCACGAGCATCCTCTATCTCGGCGCACTGACCGTGGAAAACCTCTCGGGGTTCCCGTTCATGGCCTGCGTCGTGTTTCTCGCGGCGTTCGCGATCGTGATCACCATGGGGGGCATGAAGGTCATCGGCTACACCGACGTCATCCAGGTGGTCGTGCTTGCGCTCGGCGGAATAGCGACTACAGTGCTGGCGCTCGACCTCGTGGCGAAGCAGTTCGGGCAGAGCGGTGCCCTGGCCGGGTTTCTGCTCCTGCAGCAGCAGGCTCCCGGCCATTTCCACATGATCCTCGACCGGTCGAACCCCCATTACCAAGATCTGCCCGGTCTGGGCGCGGTGCTCGGGGGAATGTGGATCGCCAATATCAGCTACTGGGGCTGCAACCAATACATCACCCAGCGGGCCCTGGGCGCGAAGCTCACGACGGCCCGCGCCGGCATCCTGTTTGCGGCCGCGCTCAAGGTGCTCATGCCCCTCATCGTGGTGCTGCCCGGGATCGCCGTCTACGTGCTCCACCAGAAGGGCCTCTTCCAGGCCGAAATGCTCGATGCCACCGGCGCGGTCAAGCCCGACAAGAGCTATTCCGCGCTCATCAACCTCCTTCCCACCGGCCTCAAGGGGCTGTCGTTCGCGGCTCTGACGGCCGCCATCGTCGCCTCGCTCGCCGGGAAGGCGAACAGCATCGCGACCATCTTCACGCTTGACCTCTACAAGCGGTACGTCGATCCGCTGGCCCGCGAGGAGACGCTCATCCGCGTCGGCCGCTATGCCATTCTGGTGTCGTCGGGAATCGCCATGTTCCTCGCACCGCAACTCGGCAGGTTCGACCAGGCCATCCAATACATCCAGGAGTACACCGGCTTCATTAGCCCGGGCGTGTGCGTGATCTTCCTGCTCGGCTTCTTTTGGCCGCGGGCCACGGGAGCGGCCGCCCTGGCGGTGGCGCTCGCGACGATTCCGCTCTCGGCCGCCTTCAAGTACCTGACTCCCGGCATGCCGTTCCTCAACCGCATGGGCTACGTAACCCTGATCTTGACCGTGTGCATGGTGCTCATCAGCCTGGCGGCCCCGCAGCCCGGCGACGAGGTGAAGGCCATGCGCTGGGATCGCGAGGACTTCCGGCCCGGCGGGGCGTTCATCGCGGGATCGGTGCTGATCATGGGCGTCTTGGCCGCCTTGTACGCCGTTTACTGGTGACGCGAATGAACCATCCGCACCGCCGCTTCAACCGCCTCTCGGAAGACTGGGTGCTGGTCTCGCCCCACCGATCCGAGCGGCCGTGGCAGGGGAAAGTAGAACGTGCCGCCGGCGAAGCCCGCCCTCCGCACGATCCGCTCTGCTATCTGTGCGCCGGAAACGAGCGGGCCGGCGGGGAGCGAAACCCGACCTACACAGAGACGCACGTGTTCACCAACGATTTTGCGGCCCTCCTGCCCGCGGGCCCGGGCGGCGCGGAGCGCGAACCTGCGGCGGAACTACCGCAGTTGCTCGTGAGCCAGCCCGTCCGGGGAGAGTGCCGCGTGATCTGTTTTTCACCGCGGCACGATCTGACGCTCGCGCGGATGCCCGTCGAGGCGATCCGGGGCGTCGTCGACACGTGGCTGCGAGAGAGCCGCGCCCTCCGCTCGCGGTTTGCCTGGGTGCAGATCTTCGAGAACAAGGGGGAGATCATGGGCTGCTCGAATCCCCATCCCCACGGCCAGATCTGGGCCGGCGACTTCATTCCCAACGAGGCCGCGAAGGAAGACGCCGCCCAGAAACGCTGGACGGAATCAGACGGCGGCGTGCTCCTCCTCGACTATGCCCGCACCGAGGCCGAGTGCGGCGACCGCGTGGTCGTACAAAACAAGAGCTGGACCGCAGTCGTTCCCTGGTGGGCGGTGTGGCCCTACGAGATACTCCTCATCCCACATGCGCGTCACGTGCCCAGGCTCATCGACCTCACCGCCGACGAGCAGGACGATCTCGCGGCGGTTCTTAAGCGGCTCTTGACTCGGTACGACAACCTTTTCGAGAGCGATTTCCCCTACTCGAT
>CAMAVC010000059.1 GCA_945861585.1 Planctomicrobium piriforme | reverse complement strand
CTCGTACGCTCATCGAGCACGAGGGCTGGCCGATCGACTGGCCCGAGTTCGTGGAGTTCTACTGCGCCCAGCCGAGGCCGCTGCTGCGCTGCGTCTTCAAGCGCTGGTGTGACGCCCGCCCCGTGGGCGACAAGTTCGCCTGGCGCCGGGCCGACAAGCCGGCCGGCTCGAGCCCGGCCATGCGCTGGACCAATCCGCCGGTGGCCTGGATGATGCACGCCGGCATCGGCAGGATGTTGAATGCCGGGCTCGCCTTTCCGGCACATCGACACGGCCTGCGCGGAAAGGCCTTGAGCCGGCGTGTCGCACTCGAGGCGTATCCGGCGTTCACCGCTCGGCAGGTCTGCGCGAAGTCGTACAAGAGCGACACGCCGAGCAAGCAGACCGCCGACCGACGCCGCAATCGAAGCCTCATCGTCGCGGCGCTCGAGCGCGGCACGGCAGGCCTCGCCCCCGCGCTCGTGATCACGTCGCAGTGGCGTCGACGACTGGTCGCCGACGGCAGCGGCGATCTGCTCGACGCGGTCATCTGTGCCCTGCAGGCGGCTCATGCCGCCACTCTGCCCCGCTACGGCCTGCCGCGCGGCCTCGACCCGCTCGAGGGCTGGATTGCGTCGGTGCCGGTGGGGTAGAGTCTGCGGCATCTCGGAGAGACCCATGCCCGGCAAGGTCACGGACGACCGCTCGACACCGCCCCACCACGTGGACGACCGCGTCGTCCTCGAGGCCACCGTGCGGAAGCCCGTCCGCACGAAGCGGTCTGCTCCCCGCGACAGCGTGGCGGCATTCGATGGGCCAATCCGTCGCTTGTACACCGTTCGGATGATGGCCGATGTGCTGGGCGTGCCCATGGCTGCAGTGCGGCACTGGCAACGCGGCGGACTCCTGGAGCCGACACGGAGTGCCGGAGCGCTCGAGTGGTTCGACTTTCAGCAGCTCGTCGTCGGCCGCCAGCTGGCCCGGCTCCTGGCTGCCGGTTTCTCACTCCGGGAAATCGACGCCAAGCTCGCAGGGCTCTCCTCCGCAGGCGCCGCTGCGGCCGCCCGGGCCGCGGGGCGGATCGTGGTCGATGGCCGCCGGCTGAGCATTCGCCGTGAAAATCGTCTCCTCGGGGCCGGCGGACAAATGCAGCTGGCGTTTTATGCCGAGCACCCGCGCGACGACGACGACACCGTGGCGATGCCGCTCACGCCCGCAACCACTGGAATGCCGAGCCGCGACTCCTCGGTCGACATCGCCCTCGACGACGAACCTGGCTCCGCAGCCGAGCTGCTCGACCTGGCCGCCGATCTTGAAGCCTCCGGCGAACACGCCGAGGCTGCCGAAGCGCTGCGGGCGGTGCTTCAGGCGGATCGGCCGACCGCGCAGGTCGTGTTCATGCTGGCGGAATTGCTCTACCGGACCGGCGATCTGACCGCCGCCCGCGAGCGGTATTACGCGGCGGTCGAACTCGACGCCGATCATCTCGAGGCCCGGGCGAGCCTCGGCTGCGTGCTGGCCGAACTGGGTGACCATGAGCTGGCACTCGCCGCCCTCGAAGGCGTGCTCAGGCAACAGCCCGACTATGCCGACGCCCACTGGCACATGGCGGGCGTGCTCACCGATATCGGTCGGCACGACGACGCAGAACGGCATTTGCGCACGTTCCTCGCCCTCGCCCCCGCGAGCCCGTGGGCCAAACTCGCCCGCGAGCAACTCGACGGCTAGCGAGGCGTGCGTTAGTACGCGCCCCAGGGGCCGCGCACGGGGTGCACGCCGAATTGCACGGTGTCGCTCGGTTGGTTCGGCGTCGGCAGCATCGCGCCGCCGGACCCCGGCACGGCGCCCGGGCCCGGATACGGCCGGCGGAACTGGTGGTAGATCGGCATCACGCGCGAACTCGGCACGCCCCAACCATATTCACTGGTGAACTCCGCCGTCGGTGGCACGACGAGGGCCATCGGGCGGCCGATCGACGGGTCGTACCAGGTGCTGTGCCAGCTCTTGCCCTGGCTCCGCAGGAAGTACCGCTTTTCGATCGTGTCGTGCTTGAGGAAGTGGTGGCCGTGCCCCAGATGACCGCAATGACCGCAGAGGCCGTCGCGGCAGCAGTGCTGGCCACAGGCCTCGCATTCGGTGCACCCGTGATGCCCCCGATGCTGCCGGTGATGGCCTCCCGCCTGCAGGCTCGCTGCCGTGATCATGGCAGCGACCACCGCACAGAGTGCGATTCCGGTGCCGCGCCGAATTCGAGCCCCTTCGAGCAACGTCATGCAATACTCCTCGCTCACCACCAATAGGCCCGCACGTCGGTCCGCATCCCCATCGCCCCGGCGGGGCGGACATAGTGGCGGCGGTGCTTGTAGAGAAATTCGTGGGGCATGAAGGGCGGGTAGGTGTACCACGTGTGCCCCACCCGTGGCGGCACCGGACGCGGGGCCACGTAGAGCTGCGCACCGAAACCGGGTGCCTGGCCGGCGGGCACAGGTGGCACGTAAAAGTTGTAGAAGACGTCGGGCGTCGGAGCCTCGACACCGCCGTTGATGGGTATGGCCTGTGCAGCGGTCGCCACCAGGGCCACGATGCCGGCCGCAATCATCGACAGGCTCGAACGAATCATCTGCTCGCCTCCTCCGGGTTCCCGCGGCCCGCCGCCCCACGCGGAAGTCTTCGGCACGCGCCGATTGCACGAATGACTCCCGCTCCAGGGCGTGTGCCGGCCCTGCCCAGGAGGCAAGGTCGGCAGGTGCAGACACGCCAGCCAGGCCCCGAACCCCGCCCCCCTACAACCGGCAGACTTTGCCCCTCTTGCCAGACAGGCCGCGGCCAGTCACAGTCTTGAACGATGGCCACAAAAACCCGCTCCAAGTCGAAATCCCCCGCCAAGAAGCCTTCCAAACCGGCCACGGCTGCCGCGCCTCTGGAGACCACTCCGGTCGCCGAGCCGTCGCCCAACGGCAAGCCGAAGGAGACGAAACGGCGCGCCACGGCCCAGGCCCTCGCCGCCGGACAACGCGACATTTCCGTCAGCGAGTTCTTCGCCAAAAACCGCCACCTCCTCGGCTTCGATTCGCCGCGCAAGGCGCTGCTCACGAGTGTCAAGGAAGCCGTCGACAATTCTCTCGACGCCTGTGAAGAGGCCGGCATCCTCCCCGAGATCTGGGTGCACATCGAGCAGGTGGGCGAGGCGGGCACCCGCTATCGCATGGGCGTGCAGGACAACGGCCCCGGAATCGTCCGCAAACAGATCCCGCTCATCTTCGGCAAGTTGCTCTACGGCTCGAAGTTTCACCGGCTGCGGATGAGCCGTGGCCAGCAGGGGATCGGCATCTCGGCGGCGGGCATGTATGGCGTGCTCACCACGGGCAAGCCGGTGAAGATCATCTCCAAGACTGGCCCCAAGGATCGGGCCCACTACTACGAGCTGCGGATCGACACGAAGACCAACCAGCCAGAGATCTTGAACGGCAAGGGCGAGGGCGTGGAGATCCCCGCCGGCAAGAGCGGCGACGAACTCATGAAGAAGCACGCCATCGAATGGGTGGCGGTCAACGACCAGGACGACGCGATCGAGCACGGCACCCGCGTGACGATCGAGATGGAGGCGAAGTTTCAGCGCGGCCGCGGGAGCGTCGAGGAGTATCT
Organism: Planctomicrobium piriforme; assembly: GCA_945861585.1. Taxonomy (GTDB): domain Bacteria; phylum Planctomycetota; class Planctomycetia; order Pirellulales; family UBA1268; genus RGVT01. Next base: position 19,963 of record CAMAVC010000059.1, on the reverse strand, counting down.
CGAGCAGACGGCGATCGCCAACCCGCACGCCCGGATCCACTTCCTGGGGCCCGACGGTCAGGAGCGGATCATCGATCGGGCCAACGACGAATTGCCGCCCGAGCCCAAGGAGATCAAGCCGCACCCCTACGGCGTGGAACTCGGCCGGCTGGTGACCATGCTGCAGGAGCAGCCCAAGCTCACGCTCGCGCAGTTCCTCACGCAGTCGTTCTCGAGGGTGTCGCACGGCACGGCCAAGAAGATCTGCGACTCGGCGAAGCTCTCCTCGCGGGTGACCACCGGCAAGCTCGGCCGCGGTGAGGCCGACGCGCTCTTCACATCGATCCAAGACACCAAAATCCCGCCGCCGGCCACCGACTGTGTGGTGCCGATCGGCGAGCAGCGGCTGCTGGCCGGCTTGCGGCAGGTCGTGCCCGGCGAGTTTTTCACCGCGGCCACGCGGCCGCCATCGGTCTATCGGGGCAATCCGTTCGTGATCGAAGCCGCCCTCGCCTACGGCGGCGGCGTGGCTGCGCAGAAGATCACCCGCGAGGGCCTCGCCGAGCTGGCGAGCGAGAGCGATGCCCGCAGCCTGCGGCAGTTTCTCACGACCACGTTCTCGGGCTTGGGCAGCGAGGCGGCCGACAAGATCCTCACCGAGGCCGAGCTCGCCCCGCGGCAGAGCCCGTCGAAGCTCAAGAAGCAGCAGCTCGACGCGCTCCATGGCGCCATGCAAAACGTGAGCGTCGACGAAGGCCAGAGCATGAACGTGCTGCGGTATGCCAATCGCGTGCCGCTCCAGTTCCAGCCGGCAGCCTGCGCCGTGACGCAGACGATTACTTCGACCAACTGGCGGTCATACGGCCTGTCGCAGTCGCGCGGCGGGCTTCCCAACGGGCCAGTCACGGCAATGGTGCACGTGGCGAGTGTATGGGTGCCGTTCACGAGTGAATCGAAAGAGGCGATCGCCTCCTATCCAGAAATCCAAAAGGAGATTCGCCTCGCCCTTCAGGCCGTGGGCCGCAAGCTCGGCATGTACATGCGACGGCGGCTGCGGGTGGCCCAGGAAGGCCAGCGCCGCAGCATCTTCCTCCGCTACCTCGGCGAAGTGGCCACGGCCGTGGCCGTGATCAATGGCGTGGATCGGGACAAGCTCTACGAGCAACTGCTCGCCGTGGCCAAGAAGAAGACGGCCGAAGCCGACGTGAAGCTCGACGACCGCGGCCGGCCGATCGAGGAGGAGGAAGAACTCGAGCTCGGCGACAACTGCATCATCGTGCCGCAGAAGCTGCCGGGCGAGCCGCCGGCGGACGACAAGCCCACGGCAAAAGCCAGGAAGAAACGCCACAAGTAGGACAGGCTTCAGCCTGTCGTGCGCCCAGCCCGCCCAGTCCGGCTCGTGACTGCCCAAACCCTCTCGCTGAACGTTCGCTCTCCAGAATACGCGCCGGCTCCGGGTTACCCCGTACCGTCTCGCCGGACGTTCGCCTCCGCCCTCCAGGCTACGGCTCACTCGGATTTGCCTGCGCTCCGCCATCCATGGCTCCGCTGGTCACATACGCCGGCTCAACGGTAGGGGTAACCCCGAGCCTCCTCAACTCGTAGGCGCCAAGAACGTTCGGCGGAGTCGGTCGGTGGGCACGCGCAGACGAAGGGAGTCGTTGAGGACTATCGGCGTCCGATCAAAACCCACGAGTCTTGTACTCTCAACACGACCGGAGGCGAGCATGCCTACCGCCGGCTCCGAATGCGGGTGGTTATCGATTGCCCTGCCTTATGGCAACGCTCGCCACACGCAGCCTGAACCCTGCCCTCGTCAGGCGAGCAAGTCCTTCACCACGTGCCCGTGCACGTCGGTGAGCCGGAAGTCGCGGCCCTGGTAGGGGAATGTCAGCCGCAGGTGGTCGATCCCCATGAGATGGAGGATCGTTGCGTTCAGGTCGTGCACGTGCACCTTCTGCTCCGGCGTGACGATGTTGTAGGAGTAGTCGTCCGTCGCGCCATAGGTGAGCCCCGGCTGGATTCCCGCGCCCGCCATGAGCATCGTGAAGCAGCGCGGATGGTGGTCGCGGCCGTAGTTCGTCTCGGTGAGCGCGCCCTGCGAGTAGATCGTGCGGCCGAACTCGCCGCCCCACACGACGAGCGTGTCGTCGAGCATGCCGCGGGTGTGCAGATCGTCGAGGAGCGCCGCCGTGGCCTGATCGGTGTCTTGCACCTGCCCCTTGATCGCCGCCGGCAGGCCGCCGTGGTGGTCCCAGCCCATGTGGAAGAGCTGCACGAACCGTACGCCCTTCTCCGAGAGCCGGCGCGCGAGCAGGCAGTTGAAGGCATAGCTGCCCGGCCGATGGACGTCGGGACCGTAGGCGTCGAGCACGTGCTTGGGCTCGTCCTTGAAGTCGATGATCTCGGGGACGCTCGCCTGCATCCGGAAGGCCATTTCGTATTGGGCGGTGCGGGCCGCGATCTCGGGATCGCCGATCACGCTCGAGCGGGCGGCGTTGAGCGTCGCGATGCGGTCAAGCGTGTCGCGGCGAGTCTGCCGATCGACTCCGGCCGGATCGGCGAGATAGAGCACCGGGTCGCCGGTGTTGCGAAACCGCACGCCCTGGTGCTTCGTGGGCAAAAAGCCGGCGCCCCACAGGCGATCGTAGAGCGGCTGGTCGTCCTTGCGGCCCGATCCGAAGCTCGTGAGCACAATGTAGGCAGGAAGATCGGCATTCTCGCTGCCGAGTCCGTAGCTCACCCACGAGCCGATGCTCGGCCGCCCGGCCAGCTGATGCCCCGTCTGAAAAAACGTAATTGCGGGATCATGATTGATCTGCTCGGTATACATCGAGCGCACCATGCACCACCGGTCGGCGTGGCGGGCCATGTTGGGCACGAGCTCGCTGAACCACATGCCGCTCTCGCCATGCTGCGCGAAGTTGAAGATCGAGGGAGCGACGGGAAAGTTCTTCTGACCGCTGGTCATCGTGGTGAGCCGCTGGCCCTGGCGGATCGACTCAGGCAGATCCTCGCCCCGCCGCTGTGCCATCTCGGGCTTGGGATCGAAGAGATCCATCTGCGACGGCGCACCGGACTGGAAGAGATAGATGATCCGCTTCGCTTTCGGCGGATGATTGGGAAATGACGCGGGCACGGGACCCGTCACGGCCGCGGCACGGGCCATCGACGGCTGCATCAGGCTCGCGAGAGCGGCGTAGCCGAGCGCACCGCCGCTGCCTCCGAGGAAGACACGGCGATTGAGGGCGTCTTGCAGGTGAATGGGGGATGGTCCGGGCATGTCAGAATCTCCTTTTCAGTCGCAGCATCCACTCGGCTCACGCCTCGGGCTTCCCGCCGGCATCGGCCGTCACTCCCGCATCACAAATTCGTCGAGGTTGATGATCACGTTGGCGGCCAGCGAATAGGCGGCAAACTCAGCGGCAGGAACCTGCTCGGGCTTGTTCACGAGGCCGACGGCTGCATACCGCTCCGCAGCCTCGGGGACGGCCGTGTACTTCGCCCGGTCCGCCTCGAAGCCGCCCAGCAGCGTGGCCAGTTCATCGGACGTGGGACTGCGGCCGATCGCCAGCCGGAAGCCGTGGGCGATCCGCTCGCCCGGCGTCTGTCCCCCTTCGGAGATCATCCGCTTGGCCAGGCCGTGGGCCACCTCGACGAACGTCGTCTCGTTCAAGAGCGCGAGCGCCTGCAGCGGCGTGTTCGTGCGCGAGCGCTTCACCACGCAGGTCTCGCGGCCCGGGGCGTCGAAGAGCAGCATCGTCGGCGGGCCGGCGGTCCGCTTCCACACGGTGTACATCGTGCGGCGATACCGGCCCGGCCCGCTGTCGGGCTTGTAGCCGCGAAGATCGCCGTATTTGCTCGTCTCGTCCCACACGCCGTCCGGCATCCAGGGCCGCACGCTCGGCCCGCCGATGGTCGGCACAAGGAGGCCCGACGCGGCGAGGGCGGCATCCCGGACGGCCTCGCCTGGCAGCCGGATGCGCGGGGCCCGGGCCAGGAGCCGGTTGGCCGGGTCCCGAGCGAGCTTTTCCGGTGTGACCACGGCCTGCTGCTTGTAGACGGCGCTCGTCACCACGAGCTTCACAAACCGTTTCATGTCCCAGCCAGTCTCCATGAACTCGGCCGCCATCCAATCGAGCAGTTCGGGGTGGCTCGGATACTCCGCTTGATTGCCGAGGTTTTCGCTCGTCTTCACGAGCCCCGTGCCGAACAACCGTTCCCACATCCGGTTCACCCAGACCCGCGCCGTGAGTGGGTGATCACGCGACACGAGCCACTTTGCGAGCGCCAGACGATCGACCTTCGTGCCTTCAGGCAGCTTCGGCAGGAACGCGGGCAGCGCAGCCTCCACCTTGTCGCCGCGCTTGTCGTACTCGCCCCGCAGGAGCACGAATGCGTCGCGTGGCGGCCCCTCCTTCATCACCATCACGCTCGCGAGCGACCCCGTGAACGATTCGACGCTCTTCGTGGCGGCGTCGCGGGCCGCCTCGGCCCGACGGATCGGGCCATCGACATTCGCCCGATAGAACTTCGCGATCTCAGTCCGCTGTGCCGGCGAGCGTTTGTCACGCTCCACCGCGAGGGCGTCCTTGACCAGTTGCGGCAGTTTCGAGCCCGCGACGCCGAGCATCCCCGGCTCGTCGGCAGAAAAAGCGAGCCGAAACCGGCCGATCGCATGGCCATCGAACGCCTCCTGGCGAATCCGCACCACCAGCCGTGCATTCTCCGGCAGCGTCACCGGCTTCGCGGGAAACACGGCGATCTGCCGGGGCTCGCGCTTCTCGAGGATGTGGCCGTCGATCGCCCAACCCTTGCCCTTCTCGCCCTTGAGCTGGAGCACACTTGCCGCAGGCCAGCCCTCCTGCTCGTAGCTTGCCTCGGCCCGCACGAGCTCCACCGGGATCACCTTCGCGTCGCCGGGCGGCTCGATCTCCGCCTCGATCTTCGTGATCACGACATTGCCGTTGCCGCTGCGGCCGAAGCCGCCGTTGCCCGCCAGCGTCTCGTCGGACAGCACTTCAATCCGCAGGCCGCCCAGCCTGTCGGCCGGCACGAGCGTCTCGAATTCATACGTGTCCCTCGGCGGCAGCTTGCCCTCCACGAACCACGTGCCATCCTCGCTCCGGCGGAAACTCGCCCCGCCGGCACTGCGCAACTCCAACGGCTCGAACGGCTCCCATGCCTCCTGCGGCGCGGCGAGGGCGGGCTGGATCGATCGCTCCCAGTCGGCCACGAGTGCGTCGATGTTCGCCGCCTCGGCCTTGACGGCAGCTTCGGCATCGGCCACGACCTGGTTCAACCGCACCAGCTCCCGCTCCTGCTCCGGCGAGGGCAGCAGGTGCACGGGGTCGATGTTGCCACCGCCACGGTGCTGGGAACCCTGGTTCGTGCCAGTCTCCGGCACATTATTGAAGAGGGCGAAGAGCGAATAAAACTCCTTCTGCGAAAGCGGATCGTACTTGTGGTCGTGGCAGCGGGCGCAGCCGGCCGAGAGCGCCATCCATGTCTGCGCTGTCGTCTCCACCCTGTCGATTACCGTCTCCACCCGCCACTCTTCGGCGATGATGCCCCCTTCGCCATTGAGACGGTGGTTGCGATTGAAGCCCGTGGCCACGATCTGGTCGCGGACAGGTTTCTCGAGCATGTCGCCGGCGATCTGGTCGATCGTAAAGCGATCGAACGGCATGTTGTCGTTGTAGGCCTTGATCAGCCAGTCGCGCCATGGCCAATTCTGCCGGCTCGAATCGGTCTGATAGCCGCTGGAGTCGGCATACCTCGCCGCATCGAGCCACTCGATCGCCATCCGTTCGCCGTAATGGGGGCTTGCCAGAAGGCGATCGACGTAATGTTCGTACGCATCGGGCGAAGTATCCGTCACGAAGGCATCGACGTCGGCGGGCGCTGGCGGCAGGCCCGTGAGGTCGAGGGCGAGTCGGCGGGCCAGCGTTACCTTGTCGGCCTCGGGATTCGGATGCATCCCCTCCTGCTCGAGCCGCGCGAGAATGAAGCGATCAATCGGGGTCTTCGCCCATCCGGCATCCTGCACGTCCGGCGCCTCAGGCCGCTCCACCCGCTCGAAGGCCCAATGGCCGCGATATTCGGCGCCTTCCGTGATCCACCGCCGCAAGATCTCCGCCTCCCGCGGCGTGATCGGCTTGTTCACCCGCGGCGGCGGCATCACCACGTCGGGATCGGTGCTCGTGATCCGCGCGATGATCTCGCTCTTCGCTGGATCACCCGGCACGACAGCCGTCGTGCCGCTGTCGAGCTCGGCGATCGCAGCGTCACGCACGTCGAGCCGCAGACCCGCCTGCCTGTCTTCGGCATCCGGGCCGTGGCAGGAAAAACACCGATCCGAGAGAATCGGCCGCACGTCGCGGTTGAAGTCGAGGCCGACCTCGGCTGCCAGAGCCGACGAAGCACTCAGCAGGGCAGAGATCGCAACGACGATCACGCCGCCGTGCGCGGTGGTGCGTCCCATGAACGGCTCCAAGGGCAACACCCGCGTCGCCGTTTGGCGGCCGCTCTTGCCGAGGGGCCGGCCGTCAAACGCGGATCCGAACACCGGGCTCGGATCGATCGGCGGGAACACTCAAACTGTAGCACGGAGCCCCGGGGCCACCAAACCGGTCGCCCCGGGGCTCATGCGTCGATTTCCTGCCGAATCGCGTTGGATTTTGAGACGCTATTTCGCAGTCTTCAGCCGCTCAACCTCGGCCTCGAGGGCCTTCACCCGCTCCTCGAGCTGCTGAAACTTTTCCTTCGCCTTTTCCATCCGCTCCTTGATGTCCTCGCGGGCCTTCTCCATCCGCTCGCGGCCCTCGTGCATCCGCTTCTCGAGCATCTCCCGCATCTCGGGCGACATCTCTCGTGACATCCGGGGGCCGCCGCCCCACTCGCGCTGCTCGCCTCGTGGCCCGTCATGGGGCGGCCCGTCATGGGGCGGACCACGCCGCTCGCCGCGCGGCGGTCCACCTGGCCCACCTGGCCCCATCCGGCCTTCCATCCGCTCGAGCAGCCGGTCGAGCTTGTCGGCGATCCGATCGAGCCGGTCGCTCGACTCCCCGGCCCGCTCGTAGGCCGGCAGATCCTCGGCGGCCCTCACGGCCCCCATCCGGCTGGCTGTCACGGCGAGGCCGATTCCGCACGCCGCCACTCCCACCCACTTCCACAGGCTTGTCATGACGAGTCTCCTGAACGCTTTGAAAATGATCGCGACGAGGTTCGATGTCGTACGCTGGTCAGGAAATGAACGCCCCAGCAACCGAAAAGTTTCGCGACCCATCGCTCGTCGATTGCGGGACCGGCCGACGGCTGGAGTTGCTCGGGGGCGTGTTCGTGGACAGGCCGCTCCCCCTGCCTGACCTCCCACCCCGGCGACTGCCACACGCCTGGCAGGCCGCCACGGCGACGTTCACGACGACCCCGGGCCGCGCAGGCTCGTGGCACTTCTCCGCCCCGCTCCCCGATCCGTGGCTCGTGCACCTGCCGCTCTCCGGGCTCGATTCGGCCGCGCTCGCCCTCGAAGTGCGGCCCGCGCCATCGGGGCAGCTCAGCGTGTTCCTCGAGCAGATCGAGCAGTGGCAGTGGCTGCATGCCGCCACGCCGCGTGGCGCCCGCATGCTCTCGCTCTTCGCCCACTCGGGCGCAGCGACGCTGGCGCTTGCCGCAGCCGGGGCCGAGGTGACACACGTCGATGCCTCGAAGCAGGCGACGGCGCTCGCCCGACGGAATGCCGTGGCATCGAACCTGGAGTCGGCGCCGATTCGCTGGCTCTGCGAAGATGCCCGCGCATTCGTCGCCAGGGAAGTGCGGCGCGGCGCACGCTACGACGGCCTCGTCCTCGACCCGCCGTCGTGGGGCCACGGTCCGAAGGGGCAGGCCTTCTCGATCGACCGCGACCTCGAGCCCCTGCTCGCCGATCTGGCCGTGCTCGGCGGCCGCGGCTTCACAGCCCCCCTCCTGCTCACGTGCCACTCGCCCCGCTGGCATCACCGCCGTCTCCACGACACACTGGCCGAGACGATCGGCACCACGATCGAGTCTGGCCGGCTCGCGTGCAGCGACGCCTCAGGCCGCCAACTTTCACTCGGTGATTTTGCCCGCTCAGGTCCCGCCGCATGACCCGCCACGACATGATCACGAGTCCGGCCAATCCCCGCGTGCAAGAGGCGGCCCGCCTGCGCGAGGCCGACGCACGGCGCACGACGGGCCTCACGCTCGTGGACGGCCTGCGCGAGATCGACCGCGCGGTCGTGTCGGGCGTCGAGATCCCGGAAGCATTCCTCGACACCGAGGCCGCTGGAGACGCCGCTCGTGACGGGATCGTGGCGCGGCTCGAGGCGCGAGGCACCCTCATCACTCCCCTTGCCCGCCGGCCGTTCGAGAAGGTGGCGTTTGGCAGCCGCAACGAGGGCCTCGTGGCCGTGGCCCGATTCAGGGCCCGTGGCCTGGAGAACTTTGCCGTCGCCGCCGATCGACCGGTGTTCGTCGTCGAAGGGGTCGAGAAGCCGGGCAACCTGGGTGCGATCCTGCGCACGTGCGATGCGGCAGGCATCGCCGGCGTGATCGCGTGCGGCAGCGGCACCGATCCGGCGAATCCCGCGGCGATCCGCGCGAGCCTCGGCACCGTGTTCGCATTGCCGCTGGCCGTCGCCACGACTGCCGACGCGATCGCCTGGTGCGGCAGCGAATGCCGGCGGGTCATCGCCAGCCTGCCGACAGGCGCACGGCTCTGGCATGAGGCAGCGCTCTCCGGCACCAGCGCGATCGTGCTCGGCAGCGAAGCTGCCGGCCTCTCCTCCGACTGGCAGCGGGCGGCCGACTCCGGCGCCATCACGTTCGATACCATCCGGCTGCCGATGCACGGCATCGCCGACAGTCTCAACGTCTCCGCCACGGCAGCCGTCCTCGCCTACGAAGCACTCCGCCAACTTTCCCCATGACCGACCTCTTCGACACGCTCGCCGCTGAGGCCGCTCGCGGCCCGGCCGATCTGTTCGCCATGCTCGCCGCCTCGCTCATCGAGCGGAAGCGTTGGCACGCGCTCTTCGATCTGAGGCTGCTGGAAGCCCGAGCCGCGCTCGGGCTACCGCTCACCGGGGATCTCGGGCCTCTCGAGGCCACGGTCCGCGACGCGCTCGACGAGCGGTCACTCGCCGCCTGCCGCGAGGTGGGCTGGCCGCTCCTCGCAGAGGGATCGGTCGCTGCGGGATGGATGTATCTCCGCGCCGCGGCCGAGCCTGCCGAGTTGGCCTCGAAACTGCGCGACCTCGCGGCCTGCCTGCCCACCGACGGCGAGGCTGCCGAGGCTGTCCACGGCGAGATCGTGCACGTCGCCCTCTGGGAAGGGATCGATCCGGCCCTCGGCCTCGAGCTCGTTCTCGAGGCTCAGGGCACCTGTAACGCGATCACGGCTTACGAGCAGGCGGTGTCGCGGCTCCCGGCCGCACGGCAGCAGGCCGCCGCGGCCGTGCTCGTGGCGCACCTCCATCGCGAGGTACTCACAAATCTGGCGGCCGACCTCGAACGCCGCGGGCTCGTGAAGCCTGGTGCTGCACGTGCCTCGATCGTGGAGCTGCTTGCAGGGGCTGGCGGTCTTGCCGACGATCCGAGCGTGCACGTGGACGTGTCGCACCTGCAATCGGTGCTCCGGATCGCGCGGGTGGTAACCGATCGCACCGTGATCGAGCAGGCGTGGGAACTCGCCTCCTATGCCTCGCGCCTGCCGGCCGAGGTGACGTATCCAGGCGAGCCGCCGTTCGAGAACGTGGGGGACGCATCACGGCTGTTCTATGCGGCGCTGCTCGGCCGCGACGTGGAAGCCGCTGTGAAATTCTTCCGGGCTGCCGCGGCCACTGCCCGGCTCGACGAAGCGGGCACGCTGCCCGCCGACATCCTCGCGCTTCTGCTCTGGCGGCTGGGCCGGCCGGCCGAAGCCCTCCACGCCGTGCTCGAGCGGCCGGCCGACGGCGGGATGCCGAGCGTCGTGCAGACGAGCGGCATGCTGCCGTCGCTCGTGGAGATGGCGGTGGTGGGCGATGCACTCGACATGCTTCGGCGGGCATGTCGCGACCGCGGCGACGAGATCACGTTCGCCGCAACGTATGCGGTGCGCAGCACGAACCCGTAGCGTCAGGCCCGGGAGGGCCGGGTAACCACCAGCGGGCGGAGGCCCGCCAAGGGACGGTCGGCACGACGCCGAGCCGTCCCGTGAAACTGTCCGTCTACTTGCACGTGCGGCAGCCGGCCCACGTGGCGTAGCCGAGTTGCTCAGCAGTCATGAATCCGCGACCCGGCGGCAGTTGCCACGGGGCGAGCATGTCTGGCCCCTGCGTCACGCCGTTGCAGCCCCGCCAGCGATTGCAGGCATCGCACGGGTCGCAGCGACTCGGCTCGTGCTTTGCGCCGCAGTAGCGCGGGCCGCAGCCGGTGTCGCCATAAGGCGTCTCCATCCCCGCGACACTCGGCCCGCAGGTTCGGCAGCGAAACGCCTCGCCCGCCGACGCCACGGAACCGAGGAGCCCGCCGATCACCACTCCAAGAACGCATGCGTATTTCATGCCAGTCGTATCGGTCGTGCAGAACTCATGCCGGCGTCACACGCTGGGGGGATGGAACGACCGCATGCAAATTGCCTGGCTTGCCCTCGCGTGGGGCGACCGTCTCGGTTGCCACCAGGGCCCGCTTGCCCCACTTCAAGTCGTCTATGAGACCGCCACGGGCGGGGCGGCGCGGACGCGCTCGAAGAGCCGCACGTATTCCCGGGCGCTCGCATCCCACGACCAGTCTTGGTCCATCACGTGCCGCACGAGCCCGCTCCACAGAGTGCGGTCGGCATGGGCCAGAAGTGCGCGGTCAAGGGCATGCTCGAGCGCGAGCGAATCGAAGGCCTCGAACACAAACCCACTCGCACGGCCGCTCGCCAGAGTCTCTGGCGTGGCATCGACCACCGTATCGACGAGCCCGCCCGTCGCCCGCACCACGGGGATCGTGCCGTAGCGGAGCGCGTAGAGCTGCGTGAGACCGCATGGCTCGTAGCGGCTCGGCACGAGCGCGATGTCGGCTGCCGCGAACACGAGGTGCGCGAACTCCTCGTCGAACCCGATCACCACGTCGATCGTGCCGGGATACGCCGCGGCCGCGTGCCGCAGCGCATCCTCCGTGTCGGCCGAGCCCGTGCCGAGAATCACGAAGTGCGCCCTGCCGCCGCCCGCCATCCGCCCGAGCATCTCGATCACGAGATCGATCCCCTTCTGCTCGACGAGCCGGCCGACCAAGGCCACGAGCGGCCGCGGATCGGGGGCCGCATGGCCGAGCCGGGCGGCGAGCGCGATGCGGGCGGCATCCTTGCCCTCGGCGACGGTATCGGGCCCGTAGCCGCGCGGAATGTGCCGATCGACGGCCGGGTTCCACACGGTCGTGTCGATCCCGTTGACAATCCCCACGAGCGCGTCGCTCCGCGCTGCGAGCACGCCCTCCAGGCCGCAGCCTCCGGGAGCGTGCTGGATCTCCTTGGCGTAGGTCGGGCTCACGGTGCTGATCGCGTCGGCGAACACGAGGCCCGTCTTCAAAAAACTCAGCTGCCCGAAAAACTCCATTTGCTGCCAGTTGAAGTATTTCCAGTCGAAGCCCGTGAGCAGCATGTCCCAGTGCCAGAACAGTCCCTGGTAGGCCATGTTGTGGATCGTCATCACCGCGCGGGCCTGCGAGAGCATCGGCCAGGCGCGGTACGCGAGCTTCTGATACGCGGGCACGAGCCCCGCCTGCCAGTCGTGGCAGTGGAGGATGTCGAAGGGGCGGTCTTGCCGGCCAGCGAACTCCAGCGCCGCGCGGGCGAAGAAGATGAATCGCTCAGCATTGTCGGCGTAGTCTTCGGCGCCGCCGTAGAGCGTCGGCCGATCAAAGCAGGCGTCGTTGGCGATGAAAAACGGCGTGACGTCCGACCCCGGCAGCCGGCCGCGAAGAATCCGCGCCGTCGCCCGGCGAGCTCCGAGCGGCACCTCGAACGAAAGCCCCGTCTCCTCGATCGGCAGCCCCTTCGTGAACACATCGCGATAGGCGGGCATCACGAGCGTCACATCGCACCCGAGCCGCTCGAGTGCGCCAGGCAGAGCGCCGGCCACGTCGGCAAGCCCGCCGGTCTTTGCGAATGGCACCGCCTCGCTCGCCACCATGAGCACGCGCATCGGCTGGGCTTCCACCGGGAGATCGCGACGGCCGCTCCGCGGGCCTGTCGGTCAAGTATAAGATGCTCCGCATCGCCATGTCGCCACTCGTCAATCCCGCCGCGCCCTTCCGCTTTCGCCTCGTCTGCCCGCGGCGGGCGACGCTCTGGCCACGCACACCCACACAGCTCGACGACGCCTGCCGGCTCCCGGCGCTCGCCCCGCTCGCCAACGTGCCCGACGTGCTCGATCTCTGGATCGCCTGGAACGATGCCGGCCTCGGCGTGCGGGCGATCGCCCGGGGCGTGGGCGCATCGCGCTGGTGCCAGCCGACGCGGCCGGAAGACAGCGATGGCCTCCACCTCTGGATCGCCACCCGGCCCACGGGCGACAGCCACCGCGCGGGCCGCTACTGCCGTCGGCTCGCGCTCCTGCCCACCGGTGGCGGCCGCATGGCCGACCAGGCCGTGGCCGTGGCCGCCGCGATCCCGCGCACGAGCGAGGTCCCTGCCGAGCTCCCACCCGGCGCCGTCTCCATCGCCGGCAAGCTCACGGCCGACGGCTGGCAGATCGAGGCTTTTGTGTCAGAAGCCGCGCTCCCCGGCTGGGATCCCGCCGAGATTCCCAGGCTCGGATTCTGCGCCGCGCTCGTCGACCGCAAGCTCGGCCGCGTGCCCTTCTGTGCCCCGCCCGAATACCCGTGGGATGGCGACCCCACGACCTGGGCCGAACTCGAGCTTGTGTCACAGTAGAGCGCGCGCCGGCTTCGGGCTCCCGATATCCCGTCGCCGGACGTTCGCCTTCGCCCTCCAGGCTTCGGCTCACTCGGATTTGCCTGCGCTGCCTGGAGCGCATTCGCTGCGCCATCCATGGCTCCGCTGGTCAAATACGCCGGCGAGCGGGACACGGGGAGCCCAAAGCCTCCTCAACGGAAGCCCGAGGCGTAAGCCGAGAGGATGCCTCAGTGGCGAAACACGACGCGTATTCCCTTCGGCTCACGCCTCGGGCTTTCAAACGGGGAGGCGAGGGGCTGCCCGTACTCCGGGAGCCGGCGTTACTCACCAGCGAAGCCAGGATGGCGCAGCGCCAGTGAGTCCGAGTGAGCGGAGCCCAGGAGGGGCGCAGCGAACGTCCGGCGATGGAGTATGGGCAGCCCCTCGCCGGCTTGGGCTCGTTGAGCGTGACAAGCGAAACGCTTGCCCCTTGCGCGTCATTCGTCGTCGAAGGGCTCGATCTCGACGCGGGCCGGCGGGAGGCTGTCGAGAAACACGCGACCGTAGTGCTTCGTGAGCACGCGCGGGTCCAAAATCACCACGGTGCCCCGGTCCGCGTGCGAGCGGATCAGCCGCCCGAAGCCCTGTTTGAGCTTGAGCACGGCCTCGGGCAGTTGATACTCCATGAACGGATTGCCGCCGGCTTCGCGGAGGGCCTCGATCCGCGCGGCGACGAGCGGCCGGTCGGGCACCGCGAATGGCAGCCGCGTGATGATCACCGTCACGAGGCAGTCGCCCGGCAGGTCGATTCCCTGCCAGAAGCCGTCGGTGCCGAGGAGCACGCTCGCCTGCCCGGCCCGGAAGTCGGCGAGCATCTGCGTGCGCGTGAAGCCGTCGGCCTGGCTCACGAGGCGGTAGTTTCTCCGGGCGCACCAGCCGGCGAGATCGGCCGAGGCGGCGGCGAGCGCGGCGGTGCTCGTGAAGAGCACCATGGCCCGGCCATCGCTCCGTTCGACATAGCGACGAATCATTCGTGCGCACGCCCGGTCGTAGGCCTCGCGTTCCTCAGGATTCGGCAGCCGATCGACGAGCACGAGCGTGGCCTGCTGCTCGTAGTTGAACGGGCTGCCGAGCCGCCGGGTGATGACACTGCGATCGACCGCTTCCGATTCCGACGCGATCCGAGTCGCGGCAACTCCGAGCCCGATCCGCTTGCGGAAGAATGCGAACGGATCAGCCTGGGGGCGGTCGTCTGCCATGGCGTCGTCAGCCTGCGCCGCCCCGACGGCGAGCGTGGCGCTCGTGAGCACGACGGTGCCCACGCGGCTGAAGAGCTCGCGATGGAGCGTCGCGCCCACGTCGACAGGTGCGCCGGCCAGGCGAATGCGCTCCCGGCCCCGGCGTGTGCGCTGGGCCTCGACCCACCACACCGCGCCCGGCTCGCTCTGCTCGAGCCAGGTGCGCACGGAACCCGCCACGAGCGCGAGCCGGTCGGCGAGCGCGTGGAAGTCGTGCCGCTCGGCGTCGTTCGCGAGGCCGTCGGCCGCCGCCTTGAGCTTGCGCACCAGGCCGAGGCATACGTCGCCGAGCGAGTCGGGCACGAGCCGCGGGCGGCGCACCCGCCACGGGCCGTCGCCAGTGCCAGTCACCGCGTGCCGCACCGCCGCGAAGAAATCCTCGGCGGCCCGGCGGCAGCGGAGCACGTCGGGCTCGAGGTCGTGCATCTTGTAGTGGACGAGCAGCCCGCGGTGCGTGCGCTCGTTGAAGAGCTTGGAGAGGATGCGGTCGACCGTGCCACTTGAAAGTCCCACGCCGAGATGGTCGCCCGCCACGCTCTCGAGCGTATGGGCCTCGTCGAACACCACGACGTCGTAGTCGGGCAGGAGGCTCGCCCCGGCACGCCTCAGGGCGAGATCGGAGAAAAAGAGCGCGTGGTTGACGACGAGCACCTGGGCATGGTGCATCCGCCGCCGGGCGGCGTAGTAGAAACACTGCTGGTAGGTCGGGCAGGCCCTCCCCATGCAGTTGCCCGAGTCGCTCTCGATCTCCTCCCACACCGCGGCCGTGGGCATGCTCGGCAGGTCGGCGAGCGAACCGTCGCCCGTGCGGCGTGCCCAGGAACCGAGGTCGCGAAGTTCGGCAAGTTCTTCGTCGTCCTTGAAGAGGCTGCCGGCGCGTTCGAGCGCGAGCGCCAGCCGCCGCAGACTCACGTAGTTGCCGCGGCCCTTCACGAGCACCGCCGAAAACTCGCGCGGCATCACCGCCGCCACGAGCGGGATGTCTTTCGTGACGAGCTGCTCCTGGAGCGCGATCGTGTGTGTGGAGATCACGACGCGCCGGGGTCGGCGGCCGGGCGACGCGACGGGCCCGTCTCCATCGTCGTCCCAGTCCGCAACCGGCGGCGGCACGGAACTCGGGGACCCGTCGTCCGCCTGGTCGGCTGTCGCCGCGAGCACGGCAGGCACGAGATACGCGAGGCTCTTGCCCACGCCCGTGCCGGCCTCGATCACGGCGTGCCGCCGCTCGGCGATCGCCTGGGCGACCAGCCGTGCCATCTCCAGTTGCTGCGGCCGCGACTCCCAGCCCGTCAGCCGCGCCGCGAGCCTGCCACCGGGCGCGAGAAAATCGTCGGGCGAAGTCATGAGAGAGTGCAGTCTACCCGGCCGGGATGGATTTTCGGGCAGTCGGAAGTACAAGTAGTTTGTTCGCCACCTGCCTCGAGGACCGCGCCTGTGCCCCACTCTTCCGAAGGCCAGAAATCGTCAAAAGCATGGGGCGGCGTGTTTCGCGAGCCGACCGACAAGCGGGTCGAGGCGTTTTCGGAAAGCGTGTCGTTCGACAAACGGCTCGCCGACGACGACATCGACGCCTCGATCGCCCACGCGCGAATGCTTGCCGCCTGCGGCCTTATTCCCGTGCCGGAGGCCGATGCGATCTCCCGGGGGCTCGAGGAGATTCGGAGCGAGATCCACGGGGGCCTGTTCGAGTTCACCGCCGCGAAGGAAGACATCCATCTCCACATCGAGTCGGCACTGACGGCCCGGCTCGGTGACATCGGCCGCAAGCTGCATACGGCCCGCAGCCGCAACGACCAGGTGGCCACCGACCTCAGGCTCTACTGCCGGCGGGCGATCGACCGGCTCGACGAGGGCCTGCTCGAACTCCAGCGCGCGTTCCTCGGCCTCGCGGTGCGCGAGCAGGGGCTCGTGATCCCGGGCTACACGCACATGCGCCGGGCCCAGCCGGTGCTCGCGAGCCATCAGGTGCTCGGCTGGTGCGAGAAATTCCAGCGCGACCGCGACCGGCTCGCCGACTGCCGGCGGCGGACGAACGTCCTGCCGCTCGGGTCGGGAGCCCTCGCCGGGTCGAGCCTGCCGATCAACCGCGACCACGTCGCGGCGGCGCTCGGCTTCGAGGGCGTGGTGGCCAACAGCCTCGACGGCGCGAGCGACCGCGACTTCGTCTGCGAACTCGCCTTCGTGATCGCGCTCACGATGACCCACCTCTCGCAGT
Source organism: Planctomicrobium piriforme (assembly GCA_945861585.1). GTDB lineage: Bacteria > Planctomycetota > Planctomycetia > Pirellulales > UBA1268 > RGVT01. The sequence goes on along the minus strand of CAMAVC010000059.1, from coordinate 3,588 downwards.
GGGCCGAGGAGTGGATTCTCTACAGCACGCAGGAATTCGGCTTTCTGAAGCTTCCCGAGGGCTTCTGCACCGGCAGCTCGATCATGCCGCAGAAGATCAACCCCGACGTGCTGGAGCTCGTGCGCGGCAAGAGCGCGCGGACGATCGGCAACGTCCAGGCCCTCCTCGTGCTCCTGAAAGGCTTGCCCACCGCCTACAACCGCGACCTCCAGGAAGACAAGGAAACGATTTTCGACTCGATCGACACGCTCGAGGCGGTGCTCGGCGTGGCGGCGCCGCTCGTTGCGGGTACGTCGTTTGACCACGCGAAGATCGCAGGCACGCTGGAAAGGGGCCACCTCGATGCCACGAGCCTGATGGAGGCGCTCATCACGGCGGGCGTGCCGCAGCGGACGGCCCATGAGACCGTCGGGCACCTCGTGCGGCGGGCAATGACAAAGGGCGTGTCGCTGGCTGAGCTTTCCGACGAGGAGTTTTCGCGAGAATGGGCAGGCTGGACGGCCGCATTCCGCGGGGCGCTGGGGGCCTCGAGGGCAGTTGAGCGGATGACGAGCTTCGGCTCGACCGCACCTGCCCGCGTGGCCGACCAGATTGCCGTATGGCAGAACCGCCTGGCCTGACATCGCGACGGCTGCGACTGACCGCGGCCGCATTCCTGTGCACACTGGCCGCCATGCCGTGCGCGGGCTCGGCGGCAGCCGATACGAAGCAGTCGCTGCTCGCCCAACTCGGCTCGGCGAACCTGGCCTCGTGGCCCGCCGCCATCGCCGCGCTCGACGCTCTCGGCGCAGACGATGTCACGGAGTTTCTCCTCGCGCCGGCGGTGGTGCCCGACACGCCGCCTGAGATTCGCGACCTCGCGCTTGCGGCCCTGCGGCATGTGCATGATCGCTGTGCGGGGCCAAGGGAATCCTGGCAGCCGCCGACCCGCGGCGAGGCCGTGGCCCGGATCACCCGCCGGCTCGACGGCGTGCTCGCGATGCCGAAGGCTGCTCCATTCGACCACGAGCCGACGCGTGCGGATGCGGTGCGGGTTCGTGAGGCGCTGCATCTTGCCCGCGACCTCATGGCCCTCGGAGCCACCGAGCCCGATGCTGTGCGGCTGGTGCTCCTCACGCGGCTCGAGGCGCTTCGCGGCCCGGCGCCGGGGCCGGTGTCGTCGGAATTCGAGCCGGGGCAGCTCACGGCGGTGCTCACCGGGCCCGACGGGCTCGATATCGAAGCGGTGGCCGACGTCCTCGACCTGGCCGCCTCGCGCGGCCTGTTCGCCGCCGCAGCCGCCGCGGCCCGCGGGATCGAAGAGGCCGTGCTGCCCCCCGATCGCCCGCTCGACGCTCTGCACGCGCCCCTGCCGCCGGCAGTGCGGCAGGCGCTCGTGCGGGGGCTGGCCGTGCCCGATGCCGAGCTCCAGTTCGCGGCGGCCCGCACGCTTGCGCTCGCCGCCGGCCCGCCCCCGTGGCCGGGGTCGAGCCGCGTCGTCGCCGTGCTCGCGCGTGCGGCCACCGCCACGGGGAGCGACCGTGTCGTCGTCGCCCATCACGATGCCGATATCGCCCACGAGCTCGCGGCGGGCGTGTCACGCTTCGGCTACCGGCCCGCGATCGTCTCGACCGGCCGCGCGGCGGTGCTCGCGGCGCGCGACCACGCCGACACGGTGCTCGTGATCCTCGGGGCGCGGATCGTGAAGCCGTCGGCGTTCGAGACGGTGCAGTTCATCCAGGAGCAACCATACGGCGACATCCCCCCCGTGCTCGTCGTCATCGACCCCTTCGACGACTACGCCCGGGGCCGGTTTCTCACGAAGTCGATCCTCAAGTTTTCGCGGGTGCCGTGCGTCGCGCTCGTCGACCGGATGGAGAGTTTCTTCAACCCCACGATCGATGCCACCACCGGGGCCGAGCTGGCTCCAGCGCGATTCCCGCAGGCGCTCGAAGACGTGGCCGGTGCGGTGGCCGCCTCGGCCGATGGCCGCTCCACCCGCGCGGCTCGCCGGCTCGACCGGGGGCGGCAGGCGGCGACGCTGCTGGCGATCCTCCACCGGCGCGAATGGGAGCTTCCGCCCGACGTCTGCAGCCGGCTGGGCCTCGCGGCGGCACGCCGCGGCCCGGCGGAGTACAATCACCCCGCGTTCACGCCCCCGCCGCCCGCTCCCGCTGATGCTGCGCTCTCCGAGCCAACCCGGTGACGACTCCACCTCTCCGATCAAGGGGCTGATCGGCTCCGGCCCCGCCATGGCGGAGGTCTACGCGATGACCCGCCGTGTGGCGGCATCGAACGCTTCGGTGCTGCTCGTCGGTGAGACTGGCACGGGCAAGGAACTCGTGGCGAAGGCGATCCACCAGCTTTCACCCCGCGGCAGCGGGCCGTTCGTGCGGGTCAACTGCGGCGCCCTCTCGGAGAGCCTCCTCGAAAGCGAACTCTTCGGCCACGTCCGCGGCTCGTTCACGGGCGCGATCGCCAACCGCACCGGCCGCTTCGAGGCGGCCCACACCGGCACGATCTTCCTCGACGAGATCAACTCCACGACACCCAAGCTTCAGGTCAAGCTCCTCCGAGTGCTCCAGGAGCGGGAATTCGAGCGGGTGGGCGACACCGAGACGATCCGGGTCGACACCCGCGTGATCGCCGCGAGCAACCGCGAACTGCTCGACGAGGTGGCGAAGGAAACGTTTCGCGAGGATCTCTACTACCGGCTCAACGTGGTGCCAATCTACCTGCCGCCGCTCCGCGCTCGACGCGAAGACATCCCGCAGCTCGTGAGCCACTTCCTCGAACTCTACAACGAGGCCAACGACCGTTACGTCGTTCACATCCAAAAAAGTGCGCTGGAGGCCCTCACCCACTACCACTGGCCGGGCAACGTCCGCGAGCTGCAAAACGTCGTCGAGCGCTGCATCGTGATGGCCACCGGCGACGAGCTCACGCTCGACCTCCTGCCGCCGGCGATGCGGGGCGACAAGCCGTCGGTGTCGATGCCCGGCCGCGGCGGCGACCTCGACAGCCTGGCCCGCGACCTCGTGGAACAGGGCCTGACGACAGCCCCGCCCGACGACGAAAATCTCTTCGACCGGATCGTAAGCCGCGTGGAGCGCGAGCTGATCTCGCAGATGCTCGCCGCCTGCGATGGCGTGCAATTGAAAGCCGCCGCCCGCCTCGGCATCAACCGCAACACACTCCGCAAAAAGCTCCTCGAGCACGGCCTCGAGGAGGAATGACGTCGTTTTTTTCAGCCACGTCAACGTCCGCGTGGCTGCGCCGGCTCGGGGTTACCCCGTACCGTTTCGCCGGACGTTCACTCCGGCCCTCCAGGCCTCCGCTCACTCGGATTTGCCTGCGCTGCGCCTGGCGAATGTCGCGCCGTCGCCACCGTCCCGGCGTCGGCACCGGCTTACGGTCGCCGAGCAAAGCTCGGCTCCCACACGCGAACGTCAGGGCCGGAGGCCCGGGTGAACACCAGCGGGCGGAGGCCCGCCAAGCGAACAGCGGCACGATGCCGGGTGTTCGCGTGAAGATGGCTCCGCTGGTCAAATACGCCGTCTCAACGGCAGGGGTAACCCCGAGCCTCCTCAAACGGAACGGGAGGCTTCG
>CAMAVC010000058.1 GCA_945861585.1 Planctomicrobium piriforme | reverse complement strand
GTCGGCCGCGAGCCCGGGCCAGGGTTCGATCCCGTTGGCCTGCATCCGCTCGGCTGACTCCTGGCGCCGCTTTTCGGCGGCATCACGGGCACGCGCGCCGCGGAGGCCGGGAGCGCCGCCGCCGGGGCCGTTCTTCGCGAAGATTGTTTCGCGGCCGGCCACGATCTTGGCGATGCCGGCGAGCGGCACGCTCACCGTCCGGGCTTCCCCTTCGGCCGTGAGCCGCAGGGCCGCGACGGCGCCCTTCCGCTCCGTCACGCCCGCGAGCGTCGGCCGCACAAACCGCTTGCCGCTGCCGAGTTCGACGAGATCGATCACGGCCCCGACGTGCGGAGCGAGCCGGGGTCCGAGGCCCTCGGCCGTGTCGTCGGCCGGCGCGCTCGCGGCGACACACACGCTCAACGAGGCCAGGATGGTCAGGATGCGTCGCACGGCAGATGCTCCTGGCGCAGAGCCGTGCTCGACACGTCCATGCGAAACTCGCGCTGCGACACGAAGTACGTGATGTCGCGGAGCGGTTGGGGCACGTCGAGCTTTGTCGGGTCGGTGAACGCGCCGTCGCGGACGCGGCCGAACACGATCAGCCCCCTGGCCTGTGCGGCAATCGCGTGCACGGCCGCCGCGGCAGCCTCCCCCGAGCCGCAGTAGTAGCGCGGGTCGGAGAGGCGCACGTACGTGTCGGCCCCGAGTACGAACGTGCTCTGCGGAAAGAGGGCGATCTTTTCGAGGAATGTCGCCGCCCGTGTGAGCCACAGTGTGCGGTCGGCGAACTGGGCGACACGGCTTTCGATTTCGTGATAGTCGAGCAGCGGCTTGTCGACGTTGACGATCGAGAGTTCATAGTCGACCGGCCGTTCGGCGATTTCCTCGGCGATGCTGGTCATCGTGCGATGGCCGTCGTGGAGCGGATCGAACGACCCGGGAAAGAGCAGCCGGTCGGCTGCGGCCGAGCCGGTGTCGCTCTCCGTGGTGTGGCCTGCCGCGATGCACAGGGCGGGCGTCGCGCCGGCCAGGAGCCGTTGCCATTCCGGCGGGGCCAGCGTGGTCGCGGTCTCGACGCGCTCGCCCGGCTGCAGCCCTGCGAGGGTCGCGGGGGGCCGCGCCGGGAAGGCTGTCGCGGCGAGCCGCGCGAGCACGAGCGCTGAGGCCAGGTCTTCCTCTTCGTCGCGGCTGCGGGCGGCCTTCTCGAGTTCGAGCGTGGCCACCGTCGTGGCCGCCAGCGTCTGCACGGCGACGATGATCCGATGGGGGCCGCGCTTCGGCGTGAGCGTGCGCAGGCTGGCGACCACTGCCGCCCCGATCGCCTGATTGGGCGGGGTGCCGTAGTCCACGCAGCGTTGCCAGGCCTTCATAGACAGCCGCCGTGCCGTTCGCGGCGAGCAATACGACTCCTGATGGCCGCCGAGCAAGGTGTCGACCGCCGTGCGGGCATAGGGCACGAGCCCTTCGAGCACGACCGCGCTCGAACCCGGCGTGGTCACGAGCCGAGCGATGGCACGAGCCCCGCCGCCGGTCGAGACGACGACGACCCGCGCTCCCGCAGCCGAGAGCGCCGCGATCAGGTCGGCCGGATTCGTTGTCTGCATGGTGCTGGGGAAGCGGGAGGTTGTGGTCGACCCTGCCGGCGAGCTGGATGCGGTCGGTTCGCCCCGGTTCACCGATCCTACGCGGCTTGCCAGCTCCTGCACGGCAGGCTCGAGTGCCGCTCCAGCAGCCGGTGCATGGGTGCCGATGGATCGGTGGGAGGACCTCACCATGATATCGCGGCGCGTGAACGGGTTTGTCTGTCTGGCGATTCTCTGCACCACCGCGGGGATTGCGTGGGCCGAGGAGCCCGCTCCCTTCGAGCACGTGCCGAGTGTCACGCTGCCGATCACCGTGCCCCGCCGCGTGCCGCGCGTGATCGCCCTGGCGTCTGCCGACACGCTCCCCGATCCGCTGCGGGGCACGCCGGCCATCAAGCCGGAGACCACTGGCGAGGACGCGCTGCAGGTGCTGGCGACCCTGCTGCCGGGCCGCAGCGATACACCGTATGACTGGTACGCGCCGGTCGAACCGCTCCACCAGCCATGCGAGCCGCGGGCCCTGCCGCCGTGTGTGCCGCCGCCGCCGTGCCACCCCAGCGCGCCGCCACAGCCGTACGACCTCGTGGGCATGCCCGGATGCCCCTCGGGGGGGCCAATCTACGGAGGCCCATGCGCGCCGCGCACCGGCACGCCGCACCACGGCGTGTGTGCTTGGTATCACCGGCTGCACGATCGATTCTTCGATCATTTCTACAAGTGGAAGTGACGTGCTAGGCTCTCTGCTTTTTGGAGCGAAGGGAGCGGCGACGTGCGGGCGGCAATCATCGGGATCGGTGCGATCGCGCGGCTGCACGCCAGGGCCCTCGCCGACATTCCCGGCGTGGAACTCGTGGCGGCCACCTGCCGCACCGAGGCGAAGGGCCGGGCGTTCGCGGAGGAGTTCGGCTGCGCCTGGCACGCCGACACCGCGAAGATGCTCCGCCGTGAAAAGCCCGATTTCGTGACGGTGGCCACGCCCTCGGGGGCTCATCTGGAAGCGGTGACGGCAGCCGCGCGGCGGGGCGTGCACGTGATCTGCGAGAAGCCGCTCGAGATCACACTCAAGCGAATCGATCGCATGCTGGCCGCCGTCGAGAAGGCGGGCATCACGTTCGGGGCGATCTTCCCGCAGCGGTTCAACCCCGTCGTGGCCACGGTGCATGAGGCTGCCGCCGCGGGCCGGTTTGGCACCCTCGCCGTGGCGGCCAGCTACGTGCCCTGGTGGCGCGACGACGCGTACTACGGCCCCGGCCGCTGGCAGGGCACGAAGGCCCTCGATGGCGGCGGCGCGCTGATGAATCAGTCGATCCATGGCGTCGATGCCTTGCAGTGGATCGTCGGCGCTACGATGCCCGGGCTCACGCGTGGTGAAAACCCCGTCGAAAGCGTGCAGGCGCTCACGGCCGTGCGGGCCCACGATGCCGAGCGGCTCGAGGTGGAAGACACCTGCGTGGCGATTCTGCGGTTCAAGAACGGCGCGCTCGGCCAGTTGCTCGCCGCCACGAGCCTGTTTCCCGGGCAGCTCCGCCGCTTCCTCTTCGGCGGCCGTGATGGCACGGCCGAAATCCTCGAAGAGCAGCTCGTGGCCTGGCGATTTCGCACCGAGGCGGCCGACGATGCCGCCACCCGCGACTGCTTCGGCGGCACCAGCGGCACCAGCGGCGGTGCGGCCGACCCGATGGCGATCAACTACGCCTGTCACACCCGAAATTTTGAGTCGTTTCTGGCTGCTGTCCGTGGCGGCCACCGTCCCGAACTCGACGGGCTCGAGGGCCGCAAGGCCGTGGCGATCATCGAGGCCTGCTACCGCTCGGCCCGCACCGGGCGGGCGGCACACGTGTCCTGACCCCGCATCACCTCCAGGGAATCAACGTCATGGCCGACCTGCCCCATTTTGCATCGAGCTCCGGTCCGTCGTCGCCTGCGGATGGCCCGTGGTATCGCGGCATGACGCGGTATCACTGGTTCGTGCTCACCGTCGCGGCGCTCGGCTGGCTCTTCGACTGCCTCGACCAGCAGCTCTTCAACCTGGCCCGCAAGCCGGCCATGGAAACGCTCCTCGCCGCGGCCGACGGGAGCATCGACCCCAAGGCGGTGAACTTCTATGGCGGTCTCTCGACCTGCATCTTCATGCTCGGCTGGGCCACCGGCGGCCTGATCTTCGGCGTGGTCGGCGATCGACTGGGCCGCGCGAAGACGATGATGATCACGATCGTCATCTATTCGCTGTGCACGGGGCTCTCGGCGCTGTCGTATGGATTCTGGGACTTCGCCTTCTACCGCTTCATCACCGGCCTCGGCGTCGGCGGCGAGTTCGCCGTGGGAGTCGCCCTCGTGGCCGAGGTGATGCCCGATCGGGCCCGGCCCTACGCGCTCGGGCTCTTGCAGGCGCTCTCCGCGGTCGGCAACTTCGCCGCGGCTCTGATCGGCATCGGCCTCGGGCAGGCGCAGCTCCACATGGGCAGCAAGCTCTACGGCTGGGAGCCCTGGCGGTGGAAGTTCGTGATCGGGGCCCTGCCGGCGGTGCTCGCACTCGTGATCCGCGCCGGGCTCAAGGAGCCTGAAAAGTGGCAGCAGATGAAGGCCCGCGCCGCCGAGACGGGCGAGAAACTCGGTGGCTACGGTGCGCTCTTCGCCGACCCGCGCTGGCGCAAAAACGCGATCCTCGGGATGCTCCTCGCCTGCTCGGGCGTGATCGGCCTGTGGGGCATCGGCTTCTTCTCGATCGACCTCCAGCGCAGCGTGTTCGAGAAGACGTTCAAGGCCCAGGGGCTCTCCGGGCAGGAGTTGGCCGGCCGGCTCACGATCTGGACCGGCGTGGCGATGATGATGATCCAGGTGGGGGCGTTCACGAGCATGATGCTCGCCGCCCGCATCTGCCAGCGGATCGGCCGCAAACCGTTCTTCGCGCTGGCATTCACCTCCGCGCTCGTGTCGACGGCGATCGTGTTCCGCTATCTCGACGACATCAGCGACATCTGGTGGATGCTCCCCTTGATGGGCTTCTGCCAGCTTTCGCTGTTCGCGGGCTACGCGATCTATTTCCCGGAGCTCTTCCCGACGCGACTGCGCAGCACCGGCACGAGCTTCTGCTACAACGTCGGCCGATTCGTGGCTGCGAGCGGGCCGTTTCTCCTGGGCCAGCTCTCGAGCAGCGTGTTCTCGGGAATCCAGAGCCCGGAATGGATGCGCGAGCCGATGCGGCCAGCCGGCATCGCGATGTGCGCGGCGTTTCTCCTCGGCCTCGCCGTGCTGCCCTTCCTGCCCGAAACGAAGGGCCGCCCGCTGCCGGAGTGACGTAGGACAGGCTTCAGCCTGTCACTGTGTTCGCTTCCACGCCTCGACGCGCCCAATCCGGCTCGGGGTCGCCCCTACCATCTCGCCGGACGCTCGCCTTCGCCCTCCAGGCTACGGCTCGCTCGGATTTGCCTGCGCTGCGCCATCCATGGCTTCGCTGGTCAAATACGCCGTCTCATTGATAGGGGACAACCCCGATCCTCCCCCAACTCGTACGCGCGGGGAGCTTCCGGCGGAGACGGTCGGTGCGATGCGGAAGAGCCGATGGGCAGATACGCGGCTTACTCAGGGCGCACCATCACAGTTGAGAGTGGACTAGCGATCGCCCTCGGCGATGGCGCAGCGTACCGCCGGCTCCGAATGCGGGTTGTGATCACATGCCCTGACGTTCGGCGATAAGATACGCCCTCCAAAGTGCCGCCCAGCGTGCCCCTGCCCGCCGAGATGCAATCCCGCTGGATGGGCGGTACATTGCCGGGGTCGGTTTCATCATTCACCGGAGGAACGTCGTCCATGCGTTGGGAAGGCCGTCGGCAGAGTCAGAACGTCGAGGATCGTCGGAGCCAGGGCGCGGCGCCCATGATGGTGGGGGGCGGGCTGCTCACGCTGATCCTCATGATCGCGCTGATGTTCCTCGGAGTCGATCCGATGCAGGTCGCCAGGATGGCCCCCGAGATCGCGGCGCCGGCCCCGCAGAAGGCCCCTGCGAAGCCGCAGAACGACGAGCTTTCGCAGTTCGTGCGGGTCGTGCTGGCCGACAACGAGGATGTCTGGAGCCGGCTCTTTCCGCCGAACTTCAGCGGCCGCTACGCACCGCCCACGCTCGTGCTCTTCACCGGCCAGGTGCGCAGCGCCTGCGGCATGGCAAGCGCGGCGGCCGGCCCCTTTTACTGCCCGCTCGACAAGAAGGTGTACATCGACCTCGCGTTTTACGACGAGCTCAAGCGGCGGTTCGGCGCTCCCGGAGACTTCGCCCAGGCCTATGTGATCGCCCACGAGATCGGCCACCACGTGCAAAATCAGCTTGGCATCTCCACCAAGGTGCAGTCGATGCGACCGCGGCTCTCCGACCGCGACTACAACAAACTCTCGGTGCGGATGGAATTGCAGGCCGATTTTCTCGCCGGCGTGTGGGCCCATCACGTCGCGCGATTCGCCGGCACCATCGACGAAGACGACATCCGCGAGGCCGTGAACGCCGCTGCGGCGATCGGAGATGACCGTATCCAGCGGCAGTCGCAGGGCTACGTCGTGCCCGATGCGTTCACGCACGGGTCGAGCGAGCAACGGGTGCGCTGGTTTCTCTACGGCCTCAAGACGGGTGATCCGCGGCTGATGGATCGGGCCTTCGAGGTCGACAATCCCTGACGGGCTGCTCCGCCACGTCGAGCTCGAGCGTGGTGTGGTCGATGTGAAACCGCTCGTGGAGCAGGTGGCGGGCGGCGGCGAGCGCGGCCGGATGCAATGAGGCGTCGGGCACGACAAGGTGGGCTGTGAGCGAGGTTTCCGCCGTGCTCGCGCCCCAGATCTTGAGGTCGCGGACGTGCGTTACGCCGTCGATGCCTGCGAGGCCGGCCGAGACGGCCGCGGGGTCGATGCCGCGGGGTACCGCGTCGAGCGCGAGATCGACGCTCTCACGGAAGAGGTCCCACGTGCCGACGACGATCACCAGCGAGATCGCGATGCTCACGGCCGGGTCGATCCAGGCGAGCCCCGTGAAGAGGATCGCGACACCAGCCGCCACGACGCCCGCCGACACCGCCGCATCGGCCGCCATGTGCAGAAACGCGCCGCGCACGTTCGCATCGCGATGGCCCCGCATGAAGAGCAGGGCGGTGAGCGTGTTGATGACGACGCCGATCGCGGCCACGACGATCATCGTCCAGCTCGCGACCGCCGCCGGTGCCGAGAGCCTATGCCAGGCCTCCCAGAGGATCACGCCGCAGGCCACGAGGAGGAGCAGGGCGTTGCCGAGGGCGGCATAGATGGTCGTGCGGCGGAAGCCCCAGGTGTAGCGGGCCGTGGGTGGCAGCCGGGCGAGCCACGAGGCGCCCCAGGCCAGGAGCAGCCCGAGCACGTCGCTGGCGTTGTGGCCGGCATCGGCCACGAGGGCCAGCGAGTTGCCGACGATTCCGCAGGCGAGCTCGATCGCGACGAACACACTGTTGAGCGCTACGCCCAGGAGCATCGCCCGGTCGAACCGCGACGGTGCGAGGCCGTGCGCGTGCCCATGTCGGCCGGCACCGTGCCCGTGATGTCCATGGTCGTGGCTCATGCGGTAGGATCATACCCACACGGAGAATCTCGACATGACGGCGCTCAAGACGGTGGCGATCGGACGGACGGGGCGGGGCGACTGGGGGCATGCCATCGACGAGCTCGTGGCGGCGACACCCGGCCTGGAGCTGGTGGCGGTCGCCGATGAGTCGGAGGAAGGGCTCGGCAAGGCCCTCGCCAGACATGGCCTCGCGGAATCGCATGGCTTTCGCGACTGGCGGAAGATGCTCGCCGACGTGAAGCCCGACCTCGTGGCCATCTGCATGCGGCACGTCGATTGCCATGCCGAGATGGCGATCGCCGCCGCGGAGGCGGGGGCCAAGGGCATCTTCATGGAGAAGCCGTTCGTGCGCACGCGAGCCGAGGCCGACAGCGTGATCACGGCCTGCCGGAAGGCTGGAGCGAAGCTCGGCCTGGCCTATGTGAACCGACACGCCCCGTCCTACGCGGCCGTCCGCGACCTCATCGAAGACGGCCGGATCGGCAAGGTGCTCGAATTGCGGGCCCGCGGCAAGGAAGACCAGCGCGGGGGTGGCGAGGACCTCATCGTGCTCGGCTGCCACGTGCTCGACATGATGGTCGATCTCGGCGGCGCGCCGCAGTGGTGCGAGGCGAGCGTTTCGATGGGTGGGCGGCCGATCACGGCGGCCGACTTCGTCGACGGTCCCGAAGGCATCGGCCGGATCGCGGGTGATTCGATCGCCGCGATGTTCGGCCTCGCCGACGGACCGATCGGATACTTCGCGAGCACCCGCGACGCCGGGCAAAAGCAGCCTAACTTCGGGCTCACGGTCGCGGGCACGAAAGGCGCGATCCACATCCGCCCCGACAACGTTCCGCAGGCCTGGTTACGCGAAGCGCCACTGTGGCGCACCGACAAAGACTTTCCGTGGAAGCCGATCGGGCCGCAGGGGCTCGATGCGCCACCGCCCGCAAGTGATGTCGATCGGGCTGCTGAGCGGGCCGCATGGGGCCGGCTCGCCGTCGCCGATCTGCTCGACGCGATCGCCGAGGACCGCGAGCCCGAGACGGGCATGCATGCCGGGCGGACGACCGTGGAGATGGTCGCCGCGGTGTTCGCCAGCGGCCTGGCGGGCCGTCGTGTGGCCTGGCCGCTGGAGTCGTCGCTGCCGGGAGGTCAGGGATGAGCACGCCACGTTTCACCCACCTTCACTGCCACAGCCACTACAGCCTGCTCGACGGCGCGAGCTCCATCGAGCGGCTCGTCGGCAGGACCGCCGAGCTCGGCATGAACGCCCTGGCGATCACCGACCACGGCAATCTGCACGGAGCGCTCGAGTTCTACGATGTGGCCAAGAAGGCGGGCATCAATCCGATCATCGGGTACGAGGCCTACATCGCCCCGGGCAGCCGGTTTCAAAAGGATGCGGGCAACCAGAAAGATTCGAGCTATCACCTCACGCTCCTGGCCCGCGACCGCATCGGCTTCGCCAACCTGCTGCAGCTGGCCACGCGGGCCTATCTCGAGGGCTTCTATTTCAAGCCGCGGATCGACCGCGAGTTGCTCGCCGCCCACCACGAGGGGATTGTCTGCCTGTCGGGCTGCCTGTCGGGTGAGTTCAGCCGGTCGCTCATCGGGGCGTCGCGTGAACAGCGCGACTCGCTCGCCCAGGCTCGCGATGTGGCCGGCTGGTTTCAAAAGCTGTTCGGCGACCGTTATTTCATCGAGATCCAGGACAACGGTTTGGCGACGCAAGACCAGGTGACCGACGTGGCCCTGGAGATCTCTCGCGAGCTCGGCATTCCGCCCGTTGCCACGTGCGACTGTCACTACGTGAACCGTGAAGACTCGGTGGCGCAAGACATCCTGCTCTGCGTCAACACGGGCCGCTTCCGCAACGACCCGTCGCGGATGCGGATGGACTCGAGCGAGTTTTATCTGAAGAGTCCGCAGGAGATGCACGAGGCCTTCGCCGGCCTCGATCGCAGCTTCGTGGCCGAGGCGGCCGCCCGCAGCCAAGAGATCGCCGACTCCGTCTCGATCGAGCTCGATCTCGGCAAGCGACATTTTCCCGGGTTCGAAGTGCCGGCGGGCCGGACGGCCTCCGAGGAACTCCGCGGGCTCTGCCTGGCCGGCCTTCGCGAGCGGTATGCGGCGGTGCCCAAGCGCTGGGCCGAGGGCGGCGTGCCGGCCGACCCCGCCGCGGCCGATCTGCACGCCCGGGTGCTCGAGCGGCTCGACCGTGAGCTCGGCGTGATCGATACCCTCGGCTTCGCGAGCTATTTCCTGATCGTCTGGGACTTCGTGCGCCATGCCCGCGAGCGGGGCATTCCGGCGGCGGCGAGAGGTTCGGGCGTGGGCTCGCTCGTGGCCTATTCGCTCTATCTTTCGCACGTCTGCCCCCTGGAGTACGACCTGCTGTTCGAGCGGTTTCTCGACGTGAATCGTCGGGAGGCGCCCGATATCGACATCGACTTCTGCAAGGAGCGGCGCGGGGAGGTCATCGACTACGTCAAGAAGAAATACGGCGAGGCGAACGTCGCCCAGATCGGCACGTTCGGCACGCTCGCCGCGCGGGCCGCAATTCGCGACGTGGGGCGAGCCATGGGCCTCGCGATCCCCCGGGTCGACCAGATCGTGGCCCTGGTGCCCGATCAGCTCGGTATTTCGCTGGAGGATGCGGCGGCGCCGGGCTCGCAGCTCGCGGCGGCCTGCGAGGCCGATCCGGAGGTGCGCGAGCTCGTCGGCCTGGCGATGCAGATCGAGGGGCTCGCCCGCAACGTGGGCACGCACGCCGCGGCGGTGGTGATCGCCGATCGGCCGCTCGTGGAATACGTGCCGCTCTGCCGGGTGACAGGCAAGGAAGAAGTGATCACCCAGTGGGCGATGGGCGACGTCGAGCGGGCCGGGCTGATGAAGATGGACTTTCTCGGCCTCCGCTACCTCACGGTCGTTGCCAAGACGCTCGACATCATCGCCGACACCACCGGCGAACGGCCCGATCCGTTCGCCTTTCCGCTCGACGACCAGGCCACGTTTGCCACGCTCTGCCGCGGCGAGACGAAGGGCATCTTCCAGCTCGAAAGCGGCGGTATCCGCGACCTGCTTCAGCGGATGAAGCCCGACCACTTTCTCGACATCGTGGCGGTCAACGCCCTCTATCGGCCGGGGCCGCTCGAGGGCGGCATGGTGGATGAATACGTCAACGTGAAGCACGGCCGGAAGCGGGCCGAATTCCTCCATCCCGTGATGAAGGACGTGCTCGCCGAGACCCACGGTGTGATGGTCTACCAGGAACAGGTGATGCGGATTCTCGAGCAGCTCGGCGGCATCGAGCTCTCCAGTGCCTACACCTGCATCAAGGCGATCAGCAAGAAGAAACTGGAGACGATCGCCGCGTTCCGGGAGCAGTTCGTGACGGGAGCCCAGGCGAAAGGGCTCGGCAAGCAGCAGGCGCAGGAGGTCTTCGCGCTGATCGAGAAGTTCGCCGGGTATGGTTTCAACAAGAGCCACTCCACGGCCTACGCGCTTCTCGCCTGGCAGACCGCCTATTTGAAGACGCACTGGCCGGTCGAATTCATGGCCGCCCTGCTCTCCGGCGACATCACCGGCCGCAACTTCAAGAAGAAGGACGCGCTCGTCGAGCACATCGAAGACTGCCGGCGGATGGACATCGAGGTGGCGCCCCCCGACGTGAATGTCTCGGCGGCCGACTTCACCGTGGCCGCCGGCCGGATTCTCTTCGGCCTTTCGGCGATCAAGGGGTGCGGCGGCCAGGCTGCCGAGGCGATCGCCGCCGAGCGAATCAAGAACGGCCCGTATCGCGACCTTGACGACTTCTGCGGCCGCCTCGATCCCTCGGTGGTGAACAAGACCGCCGTCGAGAGCCTTGCCAAGGCGGGCGGTCTCGACCGTCTGGGCGGTCATCGCGGTGCCATCCTCGCCGGTGTCGAGAAGGCGATGGCCGCCGGTGCGGCCCGGGTGGCGGATCGCAAGAGCGGCCAGAAGAACCTCTTCGACGCCTTCGAAGACACGGCCTCGGCGGCGACGGCGCCCGTGCCGTCGAGCCTGCCCGACGTGCCGCCCCTCTCTGATCTCGACATGCGGTCGGGGGAGAAGGAAGTGCTTGGCTACTACGTGCACAGCCACCCGCTCGCCGAGCATGCCGCGGTGCTCGAGGCGATCTGCTCGCACGGCACCGGGGGCCTCGGCGGTGTGAAGGCCAAGGGCGACGTGGTGATCGGGGGACTGGTCGCCGCCCTCAAACTGTCGAACGTGAAGCAGCCCCGGCAGGGTTCGACGCACACGCGCTACGGGATGTTCGATCTGGAAGACATGGAAGGGCTCGTGCGCACGATCTGCTGGCCCGAGGACTACGCCCGGCTCGGCGAATGGATCGTGGGAGACGCCGTCGTGGTGGTGAGCGGCTCGATCGACCGGCGGGCCGGAAGCGACGAGACGAATCTGATCGTGAATGACCTCGTGCCGATCGCCGATGTTTGGAACCGGCCGGTGCGTTCGGTCACCGTGAAGCTCACCGAGCCGATTCACGGCCCCGACACGCTCGATCGGCTCGCGGCGGTGTTTGGCCGCCACCCCGGCCAGACGCCCGTGCGGCTGGTGATCGATCTGGCGGACGGCCGGCGGGTGCTGATGGAGGCCGACCGCACCAAGGTGGCCTGGTCATACGGACTGTTGGCTGAGTTGACCGATCTGCTCGGGCCGGGAGCGGTTCGGGCGGCTGTGACGATGGGGCAAAAACGCCGGGATGCCGAGCCCGCCAGGCGGGGGCCGAAAGCCTTTGCCTGAGCCGGCTCGGAGGGCGGCAAAAGTCTCGTCGCGTGGGCCGCGGCGGCCCAAGGCTCCTCGAGCGTTCGCCGACCCTCCTCGCCTCCTCTTCTCGAGAGCGAAACCGACGTAGGGAACCACGGAGTGGAGATCGGGCCCTTGCGCAGACGATACTCAATGAGGTTGTTTGGGCTGTCCCCGGGAAACCCCATGAAAACGCTCCGATTCGCCCTACGTCTGAGCTGCGCCTGTGTGGCCGCCGTGCTCGCCTGTGCCCCTGCGTTCGCACAGATGGGCGGTATGGGCGGCGGTGGTATGGGTGGCCAGCAGGGTGGCATGGGTGGCGGCGGGATGGGTGGCCAGCAGGGTGGCATGGGCGGTGGTGGAGGTGGCCTCGGCAGTGCGGCCGGAGCGGCCGGCGTCGTGATCGATGCCCAGGGCGTGTTGCGGACGATGGCCGTGCCCGATGCTGGCCTGTCGCTCGAACGCCGCAAGGCGGCCGCGGCCACGCTTCCCGGCGACCTGCAGAAGAGCTCCAAGCTGCGCATGGTGGCGCTCTCGCGGCTCGAGGCTGAAGTGGCGAAGGCCGCCGCGACGGGGCGGGGCATTCCCGACGAATTCGAGAAACTCGCCGGCCTGACCCGCATTCAATACGTGTTCGTGTACCCAGGCGAAGGCTCCGAACGAGGTGAGATCGTGATCGCGGGCCCGGCCGAAGGCTGGATGACCGACGCGACCGGCCGCGTCGTCGGCATCGAGACTGGCGCTCCCACGCTTCTGCTCGAGGATCTCGCCGTCGCGATCCGGGCGTTTCCGCCGGGGCAGCCGCGTGATCGAGCCCTCGGTTGCTCGATCGATCCCAAGCAGGAAGGCCTCGCCGCGATGCAGACCTATCTGCGCAAGCTCGGCCGCATCAACCCCAAGGCGTCGAGCGCCGACGAGATCATCTCCGGCATGCGGCAGGCGCTCGGCACGCAGGTGGTGCGGATCGACGGCGTGTCGCCCTCCACCCACTTCGCGCAGGTGATGGTGGAGGCCGACTACCGCATGAAGCTCATCGGCATCGGCCTCGAGCGGCCGCCGGTGAAGATGGCCACCTGGATCGAACTGGCGAGCGCCGGCTCTGTGGCGGCCAACGCCCTCCAGCGCTGGTATTTCGTGCCCGACTACCAGTGTGTGCGGGTCTCCGAAGACGACCTCGCCATCGAGCTCGTCGGCCGCGGCGTCAAGCTCGTGGGGGCAGACGAGGCCGTGCTGCCCGACGGCCGGCGGATGTCGGCCGACCGCGCCGACCGCGCGAGCAAGATGTTCACCGATGCCTTCACGAAGAAGTATCCGGAGATCGCAGCCCGCAGCCCCGTCTACGCCCAGCTCCGAAATCTCGTCGACATGGCCGTGGCGGCCGCCTACCTGCAGGAGCACGACGCCTACGGCCGCGTGCAGTGGGGCGCGGAAGCTCTTCTCGACGAGAAGTCCTACGCCATCGAACGGCACGCCGTGCCCCTCGAAGTGGAGACGGCGATCAACGCCGTGTGGCGGCAAAACCGCCTGCTCACGCCGATCGGCGGCGGCGTGACGATGCAGCCCACGATCGCGCTCGAGTCGCCGAACCTGCTCATGGACGAGGCGGGCACGGTCGCCAAGGCCCACGCCGCCGCCGTTCAGATTCCCGCCGATCGTTGGTGGTGGTAGGGGAGCGCGCGCCGGCTCGGGGTTACCCCGTACCGTTTCGCCGGACGCTCGCTGCGCCCATCCTGGGCTTCACTCGCTCGGATGTGCCTGCGCTCCGGCTTCCTGCCTGCGCTGGTCACATACGCCGTCTCAACGGCAGGGGTAACCCCTCGCCTCCCATTTCCAGGTGAGGAGGCTCGGGGCTGCCCATGCCCTCGAGCGGGCTGTGGGAGCAAGCGCAGCCATGGATGGCGAAAGCGCAGCGGACACGCAGAGAGCTGAGGGCTGGAGGCCCGAAGCGAACGTCAAGCGAGAGGGTCTGGGCAGTCACGAGCCGGCGCGCGCTCAACGCAGCGAACGTCCGGCGATGGGACATGGGGAGCCCGAGGCCGGCTTGGGCGAGTTAAGCAGAGACAGGCTGAAGCCTGTCCTACTTCTGGACTCGTTCCAGGTATTCGCCGGTGCGGGTGTCGACCTTGATCATGTCGCCCTGCTCGATGAACGCCGGCACGATCACGTCGGCGCCCGTTTCGAGTTTCACCGGCTTCGTGAGGTTCGTCGCCGTGTTGCCCCGCATGGCGGGCTCGGCATATTCCACCAAGAGCACCATGTGGTTGGGCGGCTCCATCGAGATCGGGTTGCCGTTGTAGAGCAGCATCGAGCAGACGGTGCCCTCCTTGATCCACTTCCAGGCATCGTCGACCTGTTCCTTGGAGAGCTCATATTGCTCGTAGCTCTCGTTGTCCATGAACACGAACTGTTCGCCCTGCTTGTAAAGAAACTGGGCCTCAATCGTGGAGATGTCGGCCGCGTCGAGCGAGTCGCCGCTCTTGTACGTGCGGTCGAGGACCGTGCCCCGGAGCAGGTTGCGGAGTTTGCACTTGTAGAGCGCCTGACCCTTGCCGGGCTTCACGAAGTTGCACTCGATCATGATGTAGGGGTCGCCGTCGATCTGGACCTTGAGACCCTTCTTGAATTCGCTCGTGTTGTAGCCCGCCACCGCTGCCTCCCGTATCCTTGATTGCCAAACGCCCGGCGGAGTTTCGCCGGGCCCCCAAGAGTGGTCGCCCCGCGGCAAACTGTCAACGTCCCGTCATGGACCGGCAGGCCGTCCGTCTCCCCGGTTGGAAGGTCATTCGTGCCGCAGTCGAGCCTGCCAGTGGTCGGCCACGAGCGCTCCGCACCGTGGCAGCGAGAACTCGCCGCCGCGGTGCGCGATCTCGATGAACTGTGCAGTCTGCTCGGGCTGGCGGCCTCCGACCTGCCGGCAGCTGCGGCCGGGTTTCCGCCGCTCGTGCCCCGTGGGTTCGTCGCCCGCATGCAGCCCGGCAATCCGCGGGATCCGCTCCTGCTTCAGGTGCTGCCGACGCCCGCCGAAGACCGCGTGGTCGACGGATTCACTGCCGACCCGCTCCACGAGCGCGAGGCGCTCGCGGCGCCCGGGCTCGTGCACAAGTACCGGGGCCGGGCCCTGCTGCTCGTCGCGCCCGGTTGTGCCGTGAACTGCCGCTACTGTTTTCGGCGCGAGTTCCCCTACGCGGAGAGCGGTGCAAGCCGCGCCGGGATCGACGCGGCGCTCGCCGCCGTCGCCGCGGATGAATCGATTCACGAAGTGATCCTGTCGGGAGGCGATCCTCTCCTCCTCGACGACGAGCGGCTCGGCGCCCTGGTGCTGCGCATCGAATCGATTCGCCACGTGCGCCGGCTGCGGATCCACTCGCGGCTGCCGATCGTGCTGCCATCGCGCGTGACTGAGGAACTGGCCGGCATGCTGCGACGGACACGGCTGGCCTGTGTGGTCGTGGTGCATGCGAATCATCCGGCGGAGCTCGACGAGGCCGTGGCTGCGGCCAGCGCTCGGCTCAGCGACACGCGGGCGATCCTCCTCAACCAGGCCGTCTTGCTCGCCGGCGTGAACGACTCGGCCGACGTGCTCGCCGCACTGTCCGAACGCCTCGTGGACCTGGGAATCGTGCCCTACTACCTTCACCTGCTCGACCGGGTGCAGGGCACCGCCCATTTCGAGGTCGGCGAGGCGGAGGGGCTGCGGCTGATGGATGACCTGCGGCGCCGGCTGCCCGGCTACGCGGTGCCGCGGCTCGCCCGGGAACTGCCCGGTGAGCCCGCCAAGCTCTGGATCGGCTAAGATTGCCAGGCCCCCACGTTCTCGGAGCGCACCCATGAAAGTCTTGATCGCCGTCGATGGTTCCGCCGCGTCGCTCGATGCCGTCGCACTGGCCGGCCGGCTCGTCCATCCAACCACCGACGAAGTGGCCATCTATTTCTCGCCGCTGGAACTGGAGAAGAAACTGCCGGGCAGCCCGAAGGCGATGGTCGAGGGGGCGACCGCGGCGATCATCGAGGAGGCCATGCGGCATCTGCCCGAGAGCGTCGCCACGCCCGCGCAGGCGATCCACAGCTCGAAGCCCGCGGCCGTGGGCATTCTCGAGGCCGCCGCATCGTGGCATGCGGATCTCGTGGTCGTGGGCGCCCGAGGCATGGGCACCGTCGAGCGGCTCCTGCTCGGCAGCGTCTCGCGGGCGGTGCTCCATGGCGCCCACCTGCCGGTGCTGGTCGTCCGGAGCCCGGCGCCCGCCGGACGGGGTCTCCACGTGCTCGCCTGCCACCACGAGAAGAGCGCGGCCTCTGTCGCCACGACACTCGGGATGCTGCACTGGCCGGCCTCGACACGGGGCCACGTAATCGGCGTCGCAGAGTCGATGCTTGCCGGGCCATTGCCATCCTGGCTCGAAAAACGGGCTCGCGATCCCGATACGGCGGCGATTGCCAAGGCCTGGGAGCAGGAGCATGCCGCCGAGGTGAGCGATCTCGCGAGCCGGCTCGACGCCTTCAAGCGGTCGCTGCCTCCGGCCTTTCATGACGCGGCGCCGATCGTCGTCGAGGGAAACCCGGCCGAGAAGATCATCGCCGCCGCGAAGGCCGACGAAGACGATCTGATCGTCGTCGGCCGCACGCCCACCGATGCGCTCTCGCGCTGGCTGCTCGGCAGCACGTCGGAGGCCGTGATCGTGCACTCACACGCCAGCGTGCTGCTCGTGCCGGTCGAGAAGACGGCCTGACGCGGGATTGGTTCGCAGACCCAGGGCGCCGGCTTTCGCGGCACAGGAATGACCAGCCGAGCCGTCCTACGTGGCGCGATACCGCGCCACGAAGGCGGCGTAGTCCTTCGGGGTGTCGATGCCGCGGGCGGCGTGGTCGATCGCGCCGGCCACGATCGGAATTCCGGCCTCGATCACGCGCAGTTGCTCCAGGCTCTCGAGCGCTGCGAGCCGGGAATCAGCGAGATCATTCCACTCCTCCAGCACGCTGCGGCGGTAGGCGTAGAGCCCGACGTGTTGCCAATAAAGCGGCGGCTTCGCGGCGAGCAGCGAGTCGCTCCAGTCGCGGGCGGCCGGCACCGGGGCGCGGCTGAAATAGACCGCCCGCCAGGCGTCGGGCACGGCCGCGCCGATCGCGTCATCGGCGGCCGGTTCGCCACGCCAAGGCGTGAGCACGGCCTTCACGGCGGCCGGATCGGCGAGATCGTCCCTGCCGCGCAGCGGTGTCACGAGCGTGGCCACGCCGGCCTCGGGGCAGCGGTCGAGCAGCTCGATCGCCCGGTCGATGGCGCTGGCCGCGAGTTCTGGCTCGTCGCCCTGCACGTTCACGATCACGCTCGCCTCCGGGATGCGAGGCAAGGCCTCGACGATCCGCGCCGTGCCGCTCGGGGCCTCGGGCGACGTGAGCACGGCGGCGCCGCCGAAGGCCCGCACAGCCGCGGCGATCTCGTCGCTGTCGGTGGCCACGAGGACGTCCACGGCCCGCCGCGACGCTTTGGCAGCCCGCCAGGTGTGCTCGATGAGCGTCCGCCCCGTCTCCGCGAGCAGCATTTTGCGGGGGAGACGCTGGCTCGAGAGCCGGGCGGGGATGACGATGACGGCGGTTTGGGATGGGTTCACTGGGGCGCTTCCGGATAGACTGCCTGAAGCGGTAAAGGATGCCGCTCTCGGAGGAATTCTCACCATGTGTGGCATCGTGGGCTACGTCGGATTTCGGAGGGCCGCCGACCTCGTGGTCGAGGGGCTGCGGCGGCTCGAGTATCGAGGCTACGATTCCGCCGGGCTCGCGGTGCTCGACGACGAGGGGCGGATCGACGTTCGCAAGGCCGCAGGGCGGCTCGCGCGGTTGGAATCGCTCGTCAGAGACCAAGTGCCCGAGGCCTCGATCGGCATCGGGCACACCCGTTGGGCCACGCACGGGGCCCCGACCGACGGCAATGCCCATCCGCATCTCGGGGGCTGTGGCACGGGCCACTCCAGCGTTGTGCACGAGTCGCTCGCCATCGTCCACAACGGCGTGATCGAGAACTACCGCGGCCTGAAGACGCGGCTCGAGGCCGAAGGCTACGTGTTTCGCTCGGAGACCGATTCCGAGGTGATCGCCCATCTCGTCGACAGCTGCCTGAAGCAGGCCCTCGAAACCGGCTCACGGGTCACCGACGAGCCTGCCGATTCGCCGTGGGTCGTGGCCGTGCGCGAAGCGATCGCGCAGCTGCGCGGCACCTACGGCCTGCTCGTGCTGTTCGCGGGCCGGCCCGATCTTCTCGTGGCCGCCCGGCTCGGCAGCCCGCTCGTGGTGGGTGTGGGCGACGGCGAGCATTTCATCGCCAGCGACGCGAGCCCGCTCGCGGGCCACGCCGACCGGATCGTCTATCTGGCCGACCACGAAGTGGCCGTGATCACCCCCGATACGCTCCGCGTGATCCACCGCGATTCCGGCCGCGTCGAACACTCCGTGCTGCCGCTGGAGCTCTCCGCCGCCGACGTGGGCATGGGCGGCTACTCGCACTTCATGCTCAAGGAGATCCACGAGCAGCCGGAGACGATTCGCGCGGCGATGCGCGGCCGCCTCTCGCGCGACGACGCCACCGCCGTGTTCGGCGGCTTGAATCTCACGCCCGCCCAGCTCCAGCACGTGAACCGCATCGTGCTCACCGGCTGCGGCACGAGCTGGCATGCGGCGCTCGTCGGCGAATACCTGATCGAGGAGTTCGCCCGGCTCCCCGTCGAGGTGGAATACGCCAGTGAGCTTCGCTATCGCAATCCGCCGATCGACGAAGGCACGCTCCTGTTCGCGATCACGCAGTCGGGCGAGACGGCCGACACGCTCGCCGCCCTCCGCGAAGTCAAGCGCAAAGGCCATCCCACGCTCGCGATCTGCAACGTCGTGGGTAGCACGATCGCCAACGAGGCCGACGGCGGCATCTACCTGCACGCCGGGCCGGAAATCGGCGTGGCGAGCACGAAGGCCTTCACGAGCCAGTGCGTCGTGCTCGCGCTGCTCGCGCTCTACTTCGGCCGCCTGCGACACATGAGCTACGAAAAGGGTCTCGAGTTCATCGCCGCCCTCGAGCGGCTGCCCGGCCTCGTCACGGAAGCGCTCGAAGCCGACACGGCCATCCGCACGATCGCCGAGAAATACCGCAACGCCAGCACGTTCCTGTACCTCGGCCGCCAATACAACTTCCCCGTCGCGCTCGAAGGCGCCCTCAAGCTCAAGGAGATCAGCTACATCCACGCCGAGGGCTATCCGGCCGCAGAGATGAAGCATGGGCCGATTGCGCTCGTCGATCAGCTCACGCCGAGCGTGTTCCTGATCCCGCAGGGCGCGGTGTACGACAAGGTGATCCTGAATCTCGAGGAGATCAAGGCCCGCAAGGGACCCGTGATCGCGATCGCGAGCCCGGGCGACGAGCGCGTGCGCGAACTGGCCGACGACGTGATCGAGGTGCCAGACGCCCCGGACTTTCTTCAGCCAATCGTGGAGGCGATCCCGCTCCAGTTGCTGGCCTACCACATCGCTGTCCTCCGCGGCTGCGACGTCGACAAGCCACGGAATCTCGCCAAGAGCGTGACGGTGGAGTGAGGACGGGCTTTAGCCTGGGATACCCTGCTCCATCAGCAGGGCAGGCGATATCCGCCCGCATTCGGAGCCGGCGGTAGGCATGCTCGACTCCGGTCGTGTTGAGAGTACAGGACTCGTGGGTTTTGCTCAGGAGCCGATAGTCCTCAACGACTCCCTGCGTCTGCGCGTGCCCACCGACCGACTCCGCCGAAAGTTCTTGGCGCCTACGAGTTGCGGAGGCGAGGGGCTGCCCCTACCGTTGAGACGGCGTATGTGACCAGCGCAGGCATGGATGCCGGAGCGCAGGCACATCCGAGTGAGCGGAGGCCACGAGGGCCGCAGCGAACGTCCGGCGAGACGGTACGGGGCTGCCCCGAGCCGGCGCACCCGAATGCGGGTGGTTATTCCATGCGTTACCGGCGAGGGACGCATGGCAAGCGGGACGCTTGCCCCACGCGCCGCGAGTGTTACCATCATCGCCACGCACTCGCCCGAGTGGCGGAATTGGCAGACGCGCAAGATTCAGGTTCTTGTCCAGGTAACTGGGTGGAGGTTCAAGTCCTCTCTCGGGCACTTCCCCGGTCGTCAGAGCGGCGTTATTTCTCGACGGGCACGAGCCGCATCTGGCGGATGTCGCAGGCCGCCGTCTTCGCGATCTTCGTGGGCTGCACGCGGAGCGTGTGATCGCCGGTTGAGTCGATCGTCACGCGGCCCACGGTGCGGGGCTTGAACGCCTGAAAGCCGCCGGTGTCTTCGACGGTGAACGCCAGGGTGGAGCCGTTTGGCCGGTCGCGATCGACGTCGATCGCCATCTCGCTGCCCCCCTGGCCGGTGCCGCAGCCCTGGAGCACTTCCACGTCGAACGTGCCCGGCGCGTCGAGCGTGAACGTCCATTCGGCGGCGTCGGTCGGCCGGGTCCAGAAGCCGAGCGTCTGCTTCTTCTCGGCCGGCTCCCAGCGGAGCGTCGTGCCGCGGACGGTGGCGTCGCGACCGTGGAGCGTGA
Source organism: Planctomicrobium piriforme (assembly GCA_945861585.1). Taxonomy (GTDB): domain Bacteria; phylum Planctomycetota; class Planctomycetia; order Pirellulales; family UBA1268; genus RGVT01. The sequence continues at coordinate 3,468 of CAMAVC010000058.1, read as the reverse complement.
CCGTGCCGTCGGCGGCCTGCCGCGGTGGTGTGCCTTCGCATGTCGGCGTGAGCGTGATCGCCTTGAGGTTCATCACGGCGTTGCCGACGAGCTTCGTGCAGCGCACGCGGACGACGATTTCGCCGGTGGTGGGAATCACGACTCGGCCGAGCGGGAGCGAGGCGTAGCGATGCCAGTCGCCGGTGGATTCGAGGCGGCACGTCAGCGGAGTGTCGCCGACGGTGACCTCGATCTCGCTGCCCGACGGCGCGGCCGACGAGTACGTGAGGCGGGCTTTATAGGCGCCCCAGCGGGTGGGCTTCCAGGTCCACGACACGGTGTCGGCCGGGTTCGTCCAAAACCCGATCCGCTGATCGCCGGGGTCCGATTCGAGCTTCGCTGTCGAGCCATCGACGGTGGCCGTGCGGGCGGAGAGCACGATCCGGCCGTCGTCGTCTTGGCGGGTTTCTTCAACGTCTCGATCCGCCGTGACGGCTGGTGCCGACGGCCCGTCGGCTCGCGCAGCGGCGGCGACCGCGAGGAGACAGGCAGCGGCGTGACAAAAGGTGGGGGGAAGTCGCATCGCGAGGTCTCCAAGGCCGTGTTGCCCGGCGGAACACCGGCGGTAGGATACACGGTGAGGCTGTAGCTCAGTCGGTAGAGCATCGGACTTTTAATCCGTTGGTCCTGGGTTCGAGTCCCAGCAGCCTCACTTGGCGGCTGTCATCTGCGGATGCACCCGCACCCCCCCGCCTCCCGAGGCTCTGGCCATGGCTGCGAGCTGACGTTGGCGCTCGGCCGCCGCGTGTGCGACTCTTCTCAGAGCATGCACATTTCGCCACGGATCGCCGCCGCCACGCTCGCCCTCGCGGCGGCGGCCTATCTTCACGGGCTGGGGTCGCTTCACATCCTCGCCAACGGCGACGAGATGATCTACGCGCAGATCGCCCGGGCGACGGCGGCGAGCGGCCGCTGGCTGCCGCTTCGGTCCGAGATGCCCGACATGGTGAACACGAAGCCGCCGTTCCTCATCTGGCAGGGCATCCTCTCGACCGACTGGGGGCGGCACTGGACGCTCGTGGTGCTCCGCTGGCCGAGCCTCATGTGGACGTTCGCGGCGGCGGCCATGGCGGGCCTGCTCGCGTGGCGGGCGAGCAACCTGCGGCATGTGGGGCTGCTCGCGGCCGGGATCTATCTCGCGTTTCTCTCGACGTACCGTTACGGCCGGCCCTACCTCACGAACCCGCCCGAGACGTTCTGGGTGTTCGCCTGCTTCTTCATCATGCTCTGGTGGCGGCCGCGGTCGTTCGAATCGCGGTTCGTGGTTCCGACGATCGTGGGCCTGTGCGCCGGCGTCGCGCTGTTCGCCAAGTCGTTCGCGCAGCTCGTGCCGATTGGGGCCGGGCTCGTGGCCTGGCACCTCCACGAGGTGCGGCGGCCTGACGGTGGCCCCGACTGGCGGCGCCTGTGCCTCCGCTCGGCCCCGGGCCTCGCCTGGACGGCCGTGGTCGCGCTCGCGGTCTTCGCGCTCTGGTTTCTGCTCGACCCCGATCCCGCCGCGATCTGGCGCGAGTTCGTGGTGGGCGAAAATTTCGGCAAGATGAAGGCCGGCCGGTCCAGTTACCTGCTCGCCCTGCTGTGGGGACGCATGAGCGTGTGGGGGTATGCGCTCTCCTGGTTTCTCGATGCCGGGCTGCTGGCCTTGCCGCTCTTGGGCACCATGATTCGGGCCTCGCAACACAGGCGAGAGGCGGGTGCGATCGAGCGGCTGCTCTGGATCTGGGCGGGCGTGTTGTTCCTCGTGTTTCTGCTGCCCACGCAGCGGTCGGGTCGCTACCTGCTCGAAGCGCTGCCCGGCATTGCCGTGATCATGGCCCTCCACTGGCACCGTCTGCTGCCGTCGGCGTTTGCCACCACGGTGGCCGCCGCGGGCGTGGTCATCGGCCTCGTGGCCTGGCTCTCCGTGTTGCTCGTGCGCGACCTCGGGTCGGAGATGTTCACGTGGCTCCACTGGGCGATCCTCGGCGGCGCGGTCGGGCTCGTCATGGTGCCGCTTGTCGATCGGCGGTGGCTCGCGGCGTGCGCCCTGCCGGCGGTGTTCGCCACGTTTCTTGCCATCTCCAGCTTTCTCACGGCGTTCGATCCGCCCCGCGGCGGCTATTCACCGGAGGCAATCGCGGCGGCCCGTGGCCGGATCGTCCACGTGCCGCAAAACTTCCGGGCGGCCGCAGAGCGAAACACATTTCTGCTGCCGGGGGCCGTGATCCGCGGGTATGCCGAGCAAGACCAGGAGCACGGGCCTGGGGATGTCGGCGACGATGATCTCGTCGTCGTGGTGCGGCCCTTCGCCGCGCCTGCACCTGCGGGCGCGATCGCAAGCCGAATCGAGCTCACCAGCCGCCACACGCCCCGGCAGCTCCTCGACATGGCCACGGGCCGGCTCGCCGAAAACCTCTTCTGCCGTGAGTGGCTCGTGCGGAAGTAGGACAGGCTTCAGCCTGTCGGTATGCGTGACAGGCTGAAGCCTGTCCTACATGTTCGGCCAGTGCAGCACGTCGGCCGGTGAGAGCCCACGAGCTCGCAGATCGCGGATCGCGAGACCGCCGGTGCGCTTCGCGAGCCGGCGCCCCTCGGCATCGACGACGAGCGGCGTGTGAAACCAGCGTGGTGGCGGCCAGCCAAGGGCTTCATAGAGCAAGAGTTGTCGCGCCGTGCTCGTGAGCAGGTCTTCGCCGCGCACCACCTCCGCAATCTCCATGGCGTGGTCGTCGGCCACCACGGCCAGCTCGTAGGCCGCGAGGTCGTCGCGCCGCCAGACGACGAAGTCACCGAAGTCGACGCCCGCTGTGCGCGTGACTCGGCCCAGGCGGCCGTCGTGAAATTCAATCACGCGGCCGTCGGGCACGCGAAACCGCCAGGCCACGCCGCCCGGAGATGATGCACGATCCTGCGTGGTCGGCCGCAGCGCCACGGGAAAGATCGGTTCAGGCGAGGCTGTCGCGGATTCCAGCGGTGCGCCGTGCGGTGCCGCTGCAGCTTCTTCGACGTCGCGGCGGGAATGTGGGCTCGGATAGATGATGCCCGCCGCTTCGAGACGGCGCCAGACGTCGAGGAACCAGGCGCTGCGGTGGCTCTGCTCATACGGCGCGTGCGGCCCGCCCACGTCGGGTCCTTCGGTCCACGCCAGACCGAGCCAGCGCAGGTCGTCGAGCGCGGCAGCCGTGAACTCCGGGCGGCAGCGCTCGCGGTCGAGGTCTTCGATCCGCATCACGAGGCCGGCGCCGGCCGCCCGCTCGGTGGCCAGGGCGAATGTCTGGGCATGCCCCACGTGGAGGAGGCCGGTGGGCGTCGGGGCGAGGCGGCCACGGAGGGGCATGGTTCCCGACAGTTCTGCAGGCGTGTCGTTACAACAGCCACCAGGAGCCGGTAGCGACGACATAGATTCCGAGGGCGAGGTTCGTGGCGGCATGTGCGAGGATCACGTCGATC
>CAMAVC010000057.1 GCA_945861585.1 Planctomicrobium piriforme | reverse complement strand
CTCGTGGCCGCGCTCGTGAGTGTCCCAGTGCACGAAGGGGATGTACTCCGTCGTCACCTCCACGTACCGCGCGCCCTGTTCCACGAGCCGCCGGGCCAACAGACACCCGCGGCCGAAGCGGCCGGTGTCGTATTGCTCCTGCACCTCCTTGGGCTCGAGCGTAATGTCGAACGCCTCCTTCTCCCTCGCACCGAGCAGCCGATGGGCGTTGTCCAGACTGCGGAGCATCGATTCCTGGTGGTAGTCGCTCGTGAAGGCCGAGGCCGGAGAGGCTTTCACCAGCCGCTTGAAGTGCTCGTAGCGATTGGCGAACCGGCCAGGCTGCATGCCGCGGGGCGGCCGCACGGCCAGAGCAGCCTGCTCGGGGTAGGGCAGGTTCATGGGGCCAAACTCGCTGCCAAAAAAACCAGCCGTGGTGAAGGCCTTGATCTCCTCGTTCTCGCCGATGCCTTCGAGCCGCTGGCCGATGTTCACAAAAGCCGGCATCACCGGATTCCGCGGGCCGAGCACGCGGCCCATCCACGCGCCGAGGTGCGGACAGGCGACGGTCTGCGGGGGAACGTAGCCGGTGTGCCAGTGATACTGGTGCCGCGAATGGAGGATGCTGCCGAGATCGGGCTGCACGTGTGAGCGGATGAGCGTGCCCCGGTCGAGCACCTTGGCGATCTCCGGCAGTCCGTTGCAGACCTGCACGCCGTCGATCGCCGTCGGGATCGCCGGAAAGGTGCTGATCACGTCAGCGACAGCGAGCCCAGGCTCGAACGGCCGGTGCTTCTTGGGGTCGAAGGTGTCCGGGGCCGCCATCCCACCGGCCATCCAGAGCACGATCATGGCGTCGGCCTTGGCCACGGGATGCACGATGGTGGCCGCAGCGCTCGCGCGGGCCCGCGGCTCGGGCAGGGCCAGGGTGGTGGTGGCCGCGGCTGCCAGGCTCTTGAGCAGTTCACGTCGGGTGTTCATTGCGATCGGTCTCCTGGTCACTCACCTGATCAATTGGAACTCGGGCAGCATCACGATCGCCCACAGGCAATCGGCGACGCTGTCTTTCGTGGGCTCTGCACCGAGCAGGTCGCGGGCCGCAGCAGCCTCCACGGGCGCGGGCTGCCGACCGAGGGCCGCGGCGTAGAGCCACACGACGATGGCGTCGGCCGAAGGCCCACGGTCGCGAAGAATGGCGGCCCCGCCGCGGGAGAACTCGTCGGCCAGACTCTGTTCGTTGGCCAATTGGATCGCCTCGAGCGTGGTCAGGTCGCTCGGTCGGCTCGTCACCACCTGGTCGCGGTTCGGCCGCCCGAGGGCGGCCATCAATGCCGTTCCCTTCACGAGCACCGCGCGGACCATGGGCAGCTTGTCGGGAGCCAGGGCATAGAGGAGCTTCGTGGCGAAGCCCGCCACGGCTGCATTCCACGTGCTCTGTGTCTTTACGACGGCCGCGGAAGCCCAGTCGGTCGGCTCTTCTCCCTTCTTGAACGCCCCCCGCTTGTCGGGCCGCGCCGCCGTCCACTGCCAAGAGTCGTCAGTGGCGATCGTGTGTGTGCCGCCATCGGCCGTCTTCACCCGTAGTTCGGCTCGCAATGCTGCCGGCCCGCCCGCGGCGCCGTTGGCAGCCGTGACGACGATCTCATTGGTGCCTTTCCGGAGGTCGCTCGTCACGATTTCCATGATCGGCCTGGTCCAGTCGGTGCTGTTCGCGGCCTGCTTGCCATTGATGAATATGGTCGCCTCGTTGTCGGCCGCGAACACGACGACGGCATGGACAGGCTCTGCTGGAAGTTCGAATGCCTTGCGGAAGGTGAGCTTCTCGTCGGGCGGTGAGGCGGCCAGGTCGTTCGACCAGATCCACCTGCCCTCCGGCTCCACGGCCGCGGTTCCTTCCGATGGTTCGAACCGTAGCACCTCCGCGTCAGGCTTTGGCGGAGCGGTGCTCGTCAGCTGCCATACGGCATCGGTGAACTGCTCGGCCGTCATCCGGCGCGGCAGCGGCCCGCGGAAGACGTAGTCGCCGGCCTGCGGCTGGCCGGCGACGGCGGGCGTGGCGGCGCCATACGCTTCGGAGGTGCAGATCGTCTCGAGTACGTGCTTGATGTCCCAGTTCGAGGTGACGAGATCTCCGGCGAGCATGTCGAGCAGATCCTCGCTCCATGGCGGCAGCCGCAGGCTGTCGACCGGATGCACGAGGCCTCGCCCCAAGAGCCGGTGCCAGAGCCGGTTGACGAGGTTTCGCGACAGCCAGCCGTTGTCGGGCGTCGTCATCAAGGCAGCCAATTGCTCGAGCCGCTGCGACGGCGGGGCCGCCGGATCGATCTGGCCGAGTTCCCCGAACAGCCAGGCCGGCGTGGCCGTCGCACCGGTGGCCTTGTCGCAGCGATGCAATTCGAGCGGTGTCGCCGAGGAGATCGCCGCGAGGTCGTAGGTCTGCTTGAGAGTCCAGCGGTCCACGAACGAATCGTGGCAGCTTGCACACTTGAGGTTGATGCCAAGGAACGTCTGGCCGACGTTTTGTGCGAACTGGATCGGCACCGTCTGGCTGGCATTCACGGTGCCGCGCCACACGATGCCTTCGATGAACCCTCGCGACTCGTCGGTGGGCGCGATCAGTTCGCGCACGAACTGGTCGAAGGGCTTGTTATGTACGAGTGATCGATGGAGCCAGGCCGTGATCTGCCGGCGGCCTCCGGTGATGAACCCAGTGCCGGTGTAATCGTTGCGGAGGAGATCGTTCCAGAAGGTCATCCAGTGTTCGGCATAGGCGAACCGGTCGTCGAGGAGTTCCCGAACGAGCCGCGAGCGCTTGTCGGGAGCCGAGTCGGCCACGAACGCCGCCACCCGTTCCGGATCGGGGAGAAGGCCGACGAGGTCGAGGCTCACGCGACGAATGAACGTGCGATCGTCCGACCGGGGCGGGCGGGCGATGCCCTTCTCCTTCCACACCGCATCGACGATGCGATCGACCGGATTCGTGCGGCCCTCCTCCACGGGCGGCAGCACGACCGCACGGAGCCGCAGGGGGGGCTCCCACGTCGTGCGCTGGAAGGCGAACCCTGCCTCCCAGGTCGCCCGTTCATTGATCCACCGCGTGAAGACCGCGATCGCCCCGGGAGGCAGCGGAGGGCCTTCGCTCGGCATGCGATAGTCCGGATCGTCACTCGTGAGCCGTGCGATGATCTCGCTGCCTGCCCCGTCGCCTTCGATGAACCCCGGCGTGCCCGAATCGCCCCCCGCCAGCAGATCTTCGCGGGTGTTCATCGAGAAGCCGCCCTGCCTGGCGTCGCCGGTGTGGCATTCGCCGCAGTGCTTCTTGATGAGTGGAACGACGTCGTGCGCGAAGTCGATCGCCAGGGCGGGGATGGCGAGTGCCCAGAGCAGGGCCACAGACGCCACGCCGGAAACACGATTCGAAAAGAGCTTCTTGTGTCGCATGATGCCGATACCCTGGTCAGGCCATGATGCCTTTCACGACGTTGCCGGCGATGCCGGTGAGGCGGACGTCGAGGCCCTGAAACTTCGTCGTCAGCCGATGGTGATCGATGCCCAGGAGGGCAAGCATCGTGGCGTGAAGGTCGTGCACGGCCACGACGTCGTCGACGGCCCGGTAGCCCAGTTCATCGGTCGCGCCCCACGTGGTGCCCGGCTTGACCCCACCGCCGGCCAGGAACACGCTGAACGACAGGATATGGTGGTCGCGGCCGGTGCCCTGACCCATCGGCGTGCGGCCGAACTCGCCTCCCCAGAGCACGAGCGTGTCGTCGAGCAAGCCGCGGCGGGCGAGGTCTTCGATGAGGCCCGCCGAGGCTTTGTCGACGGCCGCCGCGGCATCCTTCATGCCTTCTTCGATCCCGCCGTGATGGTCCCAATTGCGGTGGTAGAGCTGGATCATCCGCACGCCGCGCTCGGCGAGCCGCCGGGCGAGCAGGCAATTCGACGCGAACGAGCCGTCGCCCGGCTGCTTGACGCCGTAGAGGTCGAGCGTCTCCTGTGTCTCGCCGGCGAAGTCGGTGAGTTCCGGCACGCTCGTCTGCATGCGGAAGGCCATTTCGTATTGTGCGATCCGCGTGGCGATCTCCGGGTCGTTCTGCTCGGTGGCGAGCAGGCTGTTGAGCCGGCCGATCTCCTCCACCACCTGCCGCTGGGTGCTCTGACAGACGCCCTCGGGATTGCCGATGTAATGCACGGCATCCCCCTTCGACTGAAACATGATCCCTTGAAATCGGCTCGGCAGCACGCCGCTCGACCACTGCCGGGCCGAGATCGGCTGTTGACCGCTTTTGCCGGCCGATGTGAGCACGATGAAGCCGGGCAGCTCCTGCGTGGCCGAGCCGAGCCCGTAGAGCAGCCACGAGCCCATGCTCGGCCGGCCTTTGATGATCGAGCCGGTGTTCATGAAGGCGTGGGCCGTGTCGTGGTTGATCTGCTCCGTCTGCATGGAGCGAATCACGCACAGCCGATCGGCCTGTCGGGAGATGTTCGGAAAGAGGTCGCTCACCTCGATACCCGACTCGCCGTGCCGCTTGAAGCCTACGAACGAACCCCTGGCCTTGAGCACCGCGTTTTGCAGCTGGGCGAGCTGCTGCCCCTTCGTAAACGACTCGGGAAACTCCTTGCCATCGAGCTCCTTGAGCGCAGGCTTCCAGTCGAACGACTCGAACTGCGACGGCCCCCCGGCCATGCAGAGGAAAATAACCCGCTTCGCCTTCACCGGGAAGTGCGGCGCCTGGAGCATCCCGCGCCAATCGTCTGGCTTGGGCAGGCCGGCCAGCTTCGCCGCGCCGGCCTGCACCTCTCGGCCGAGCATCGCCAGGGCGATGCCGCCGAGACCGTAGGCGCTCTGCTCGAGAAAGCTCCGGCGGGCGATTCCCAGTGGGTCGAGATGCATGTCAGTACCTCGTGATCACTTCCTGCGTGTTCAAAAGCACGCGGGCGACCTGGGCCCACGCGGCGTGTTCGATCGGATCGAGCTGAGGACGAGGGGCGTGGCCCACGGCGAGCGATTGTTTTGCCTCGGCCGGAGTAGCTGCAAAGGCTTCGCGCTGGGCTGCAAGGAAGGCCATCAGCGATGCCAGTTCCTGCTCGCGCGGTTCGCGATTGACGGCCTTGCGGTAGGCGAGGCGGATCCGGGAGGCATCGCCATCCGCGGTGTGATTTTCGAGAAGCCATGCTGCGAACGCTCGTGCCGCTTCGACGAACACGGGATCGTTCAAGAGCGTGAGGGCTTGCTGGGGCGTGTTGCTGCCGCTTCTGGCCGCGGCGCACTCGTCGCGGGCCGGGGCGTCGAAGTTGGCGAGCATCGGATGGAGAAATGTCCGCTGCCAGTGCATGTAGAGGCCACGACGATATTGGCGACCGTCGATATCGGCCGCGTAGTCTCGATTCGGAAATTGCAGCGCCGCGTAGTAGCCGGCCGGCTGATGCGGCTTCACGCTCGGGCCACCGAGGTCGTCGAGGTCGAGCAGGCCGGCGATCGCCAACGCGTTGTCGCGGACGAACTCCGCCTCCAGCCGCCGCGGGTTTTGTGAGGCGAGCAGCCGGTTGCCCGGATCGACGGCCAGTGCCGCCGGCACGAGCGAGCTCGACTGCCGATACGTGCGGCTGGTCACGATCAAGCGGATCATGTGCTTCAGGTCCCAGCCCGACTCGCGAAACTCACAGGCCAGCCAGTCCAGCAGTTCCGGGTGCGTGGGCAGTTCGCCCTGGGAGCCGAGATCGTCGACCACGGCACTGAGTCCCGTGCCGAAGAACACCGCCCAGAGGCGATTCATCACCGCGCGGGGTGTGATCGGATTGCCGTCCGACACGAGCCAGTTGGCCAGATCGAGCCGCGTGAGCCGTTTCACGTCGGTACTTTCGAGCCGTGCGGGCAGAAATGACGGTGTGGCCGGCAGCACCACCGGCCCGGTTTCGTCCTGCCAGTTGCCACGTGGCAGCACACGCACGGGGAGCGGCGTGGCGGCGGACTGCGTGACCATCGTCCAGGCCTTGCCGTCGGAGAGGCCGCGGATCTTCGCGGCGAGTGAGCGGACAGCGTCGGACGCCGCCCGGTCATGGCGGCTGGAAAGCAGGAACAGGGACGCAGTGCGGCGCGCCTGCTCCGGCGAGCGTGCCGATGAGGGCGTCGAGAGACCGGCCAGATCGTCGGCTCGGGCGACCTCCATCGGGTCGATGGCCCCGAGCGGGGTTACGGCCAGTCGCACCGGAATCCGTCCATCGCCACCGATCGTGGCCACGAGCCGATCGCCGGGCTGGATGACGAGCGGATCGATGAGCCATACCGCTCGGGGATGGTCGCCTTCCGGGAGTTCGAAGGGGAGCCGCCACTGCCGCTCCACCCCCGGCACTTCAACACCCGAGACATAGACAGGCCGCCGATGAGTGGCGTCTCCCGCTTGCAAGGCGAGCGGTCGCGGCTTGCCCTTGGCTGGCTGCAGCGTCAGCGCGAGCGTGAGAGACTTGCCGAGGACCGCGGCCCGATCGGCGGGCTCGAGCGCGTCGGAGGGAATTTCCAGCCGCACTGCCGCCAGCGAAGCCAATCCCGCGACATCCGCGACGATGCGCAGGCCGTCGCCCTTACCGAGCGGCTTGACGCCGGTGATCACCCCGTCGGACGACACGCTCACCTTTCGATCAGGCACAGGCTTACCGTCCTTCGTGGCTTCCACCTCCGCCGGCGAGAGCGTGAGCCAGCCGTCGGGGTGCGTTTCGAGAAAGGCTCCCGTCTTCGCTTCCCACTCGGCTCGAGCGGCCCCGGCCGCAGGATCGGCAGCCAACCGGTCCGTCGCCGAATCAAGCTGGCCGGCCAACGCCCGCCGGGCTCCGGCCACCTGCTTCTCGAGCCACGGGCTTGCGACCTGAATCTCCGGCGGAAACGGATGCTCGTTGTCGAACCCGCGGAGTTCTGGCTCCGGCGTGTAGCCGTAGTCGCTGTACACGCCCCACTGCTTCACGTCGGCGAAGAAGGCCTGCAGTTCGTAAAAGTCGCGGGCCTTGATCGGGTCGAACTTGTGGTCGTGGCACTCGGCACAGCCAAACGTGCTGCCAAACCAGGCCGCCGCCACACTCCGCACCCGCTCGGCCCCGTACTTGGCGAGATACTCCTTCGGCTGAGCGCCCCCCTCGCGGGTCATCATGTTGAGCCGGTTGTAGCCCGTGGCCACGAGTTGTTCCGTGGTGGGATTCGGCAGCAGGTCGCCGGCGAGCTGCTCGCGCGTGAACTGATCGAAAGGCTTGTTGGCATTGAACGTGTTGATCACGTAGTCGCGGTAGGGAAAGATCCGCTGGTTCTGGTCGCCGTGGAAGCCGACCGTGTCGGCATAGCGGGCGATGTCGAGCCACCACACGGCCATTCGCTCCCCGAAGTGCGGCGAGGCGAGCAGCGCATCGACGAGCGCCTCATCCTCGAGCCGCGCGAGGCCCTGCGGCATCACGGCCTCTGGCGGGAGGCCGGTGAGATCGAGCGAGAGCCGCCGCTCGAGCACAGGCTTCGCCGCCGCGGGCGACGGCGCCAGCCCCTTGGCCGCGAGCTTCGCCTCGATGAACGCATCGATTGGATGCTTGGCTGTGGCTCCGGCGGGAAGCGTGGGCCGCACGAGCGGTGCGTAGGCCCAGTGCGGTTCGTACACCGCGCCTTCGGCCACCCAGCGCCGGAAGAGCGCCTTCTGCTCGGCGGTGAGCGGCTTGTGGGCCGACTCCGGCGGCATCGGATCGCTCTCGTCGAAGATCCGCTTGATGATCTCGCTCGAGTCCGGATCGCCCGGCACGATCGGCACCACCCCGCCGTCGGTCGCCACGAGCGCGGCGTCGCGGACGTCGAGCCGCATGCCCGCCTCGCGTGTCGTGGCATCGTTGCCATGGCAGTGGAAGCAGGTGTTCGACATGATCGGCCGGATGTCACGATTGAACGACACCGGCTCGTCGGCCCGGGCGATCGGGCACAAGAAGGCCACGGCGAGAAGCACCGTGGCGATCGGCGCGCGTGCCGGCCTGACTGAGCGATTTGCCATTGGAACGACTCCGCTGGAAAACGCCCGCGTCGCCGTCGGCCCAGGTGGGGCTCGACGCGGACCCGCATCGCCAGCGGGTCGATCAGCGGACTCACAATCACAGTATATCGTCCGGATCGCCGGCGAGGATCAACTCGGTAAACGCCGGCTCGGGGCTGCCCGTACCCTCTCGCTTGACGTTCGCCTCGGCCCTCGTGGCAATCCTGTTCGGCACGGCGACTGCCGTCCCGTGGGGCAAGCGTCCCGCTTGCTGCTGTAGGACAGGCTTCAGCCTGTCATGCCGGAACTCGCCCAATCCGGCTCGGGGTTACCCCGTACCGTCTCGCCGGACGTTCGTTGCGCCCATCCTGGGCTTCACTCACTCGGATGTGCCTGCGCTGCGCCATCCATGGCTTCGCTGGTCACATACGCCGGCTCAACGGCAGGGGTAACCCCTCGCCTACCCCTCTCGAATGAGCCTGGCTCGTCGGCATCACCCTTGGGGTTCGCCGACGTGGCGTCGATCCGCACGGCCTTGCCGCTGAGCACCTCGAAGTGCGTGTGGAGCCGGTAGGCCGAGAGATGCTTGCCGTCGGCCTTGGGCGTCCACGAGAGCTCGGCCACACGCTTGACGGTCTCGATGACGGTGCCGTCCACGGCCGTAATCTGTTGTCCTACCGCGTCGAACCGATGGTTCGGCCTGCTTCGGATCGTGCCTCTCGGTCATTGGACTGAACAGTGACATCAGGATCAGTGCGCAGTACTGATCCATGAACAGCCGGCGATTGCCGGCCGTGTCACGTTCCGTGCCCACCTTCCGCAGCCGTGAAAGCAAGGGACGGATCTTCCGCAGGAACTTCAGTCCCTGGACATCCTGATCGCGAATCTCGCGCTTTCGGCGGCCGGCCATGGCGGGCACGATACCGCCATCAAGATCATCGCGCAAGTTGCCTATCTTCTCAGTCAGATCTGAGCCGATGCGCAAATTCCGTGCCGAACAGGATTGCCCTCCAGGCCTCGGCTCTCTGCGGGTCCGCTTCGCTTTCGCCATCCATGGCTGCGCTCGCTCCCACAGCCCGCTCGAGGGCACGGGCAGCCCCGATCCTCCTCAACTGGAAACGGGAGGCTCGGGGTTGCCCCTACCGTTGAGCCGGCGTATTTGACCAGCGAAGCCATGGATGGCGCAGCGCAGGCAAATCCGAGTGAGCGGAGGGCTGGAGGCCCGCAGCGAACGTCCGGCGAGACGGTACGGGGTAACCCCGAGCCGGCGTGCGAGTCGACTCTAATCCAGGAACCCGCTGAGTTCTTCGCTGCGGGCCGGGGCCTGCAGTTTGCGGACGGCCTTGGCTTCGATCTGCCGGATGCGCTCGCGCGTCACCTTAAAGATGGGGCCCACTTCCTCGAGCGTGTAGCTGTAGCCGTCGCCCAGGCCGTAGCGGAGCTTGATGATCTCGCGCTCACGGTAGGAGAGCGACTTGAGCACCTTCGCGATCCGGTTGCGGAGCATCTCCTGGGCGGCACCGACGGCCGGGTTTTCGGCGCCGGTGTCGGGAAGCAGGTCGCCGAAGTGGCTGTCCTCGCTGTTGCCCACCGGGCGGTCGAGGCTGATCGGGTAGCGGCTCATCGCCGTCACGCGACGCGTCTCGTCCACCGGCGTGCCGGCCCGGGCGGCGATCTCTTCGATCGTCGGCTCGCGGCCGTATTCCTGGAGGAGCGTGCGGGCCACGTTGCGGACGCGGCTCATCGTCTCCACCATGTGCACCGGAATGCGGATCGTGCGGCTCTGGTCGGCCACCGCGCGGGTGATCGCCTGCCGGATCCACCAGGTGGCGTAGGTGCAAAACTTGAAGCCACGGCGGTATTCGAACTTGTCCACGGCCCGCATCAGGCCGGCGTTGCCTTCCTGAATGAGGTCGAGGAACGACAGGCCGCGATTGCGATACTTCTTCGCGATCGAGACGACGAGCCGGAGGTTGCCTTCCGACAGGCCCCGCTTCGCCTTTTGATAATGGGCGTAGATCTGCCGAATTTCGGCCACCCGCCGCCTCAGGCTCTTCGGCGTTTCCTGGCAAGCCTTGAGGATCATCCGATACTCATCGACGAGCTTTTGCCGGCTGGAGGGAGGCTGCTTCGACTTCTTGTGGGACTCGATCTTCGACTTCAGCTCCTTGAGCCGAGTCACGAATCCTTCGAGCGTGGGAATGAGCGACTCGATCCGCTGCGTGCGCAGCCCGAGTTCTTCGATGAGCCGCACGCACCGCCGGCGCCGGCGGCCGAGCCGGGCCCAGGCCTCGCGCCGCTCCGCCATCTTCCGCTTTTTGGAGAGCGCGATGCGGTAGTCGGACTTGTTCTGCTTGAGCAGAACATCAAGCGTCCGCAGATTGTGCGGCAGACGGCCGAGGATCTGGTCTTTCTCCAGCCGGTCGGTCACCGACACCTGCACCGTGCGGTCGAAGGGGAGCTCGCCCCGATGCACTCGGGAAAGAACCTTGAACGCCTGCTGGCAGACATACTCACATTCGAGCAGCTTGGCACGGAACTGGGCCCGCGTGGTCTCGATCTGCCGAGCGAGGTAAATCTCCTGGGCACGCGTCAAGAGCGGGATCTCGCCCATCTGCGTGAGATACATGCGCACTGGGTCGTCGGACCAGTTTTCCACCTGCTCGATCAGCGACTCTTCCGCCTCGCTCGAGCCCTCGATCTCGGCCTCGGCTTCGGCCTCGATCTCGCCCTCGGGGAGCGGGCCGGCGTCATCGTCGACGAGCAGGTCGGCGTCGGCCTCTTCGGCATCGACCACCTTGACCGTCAAGTCCTCCACTTCCTGGGGATTGGAAACGACGTCGTCCTCGAGCTCATCCAGCAGCGAATCGTACAAGGCTATTGCTCCTTCAAAGGATCAAGAAGTCCCGGACGCGAAGTCCGGACGGTGGCTTTCCATCCAGGTGCCGTTCCAGTCGCCACCCGCGGTACTGTCCAGTCCATCTTTCGTGTGGCCGACAGTGTGATTCAAGGCGCGGGCAAGTCCAGTGGTCAAAAAAACAGCCGTGTCGCGGACCGCAGGGCGGAATTGGGGGGGCTGCGGCCCCGGGGCGGAGAGGAGAGGAACCAGCGGCGTGGTCGAAGGTTTCCGGAAGGCCAACGATTATGGCGCTGTCGCGTGCGGAAGGCCAACTTTTTTTTCGTGGAAACGAGGAAAATTTACGGAAAATCGTCTGTGAATGGTAAAAAAATCCGGCCGGCGAATCTCTGCGGCCACTCCGGCGGCAGTGCGTCGTGCCAGACATCCGCATGCGACCTCGATGACCACCTATCTCCTCCCGTGCGAATGCACCGCGGATGTCGCCGTGACGGCCGGGCAGGCAGGCGGACGGGTGACATGCCCGCAGTGCGGCCGCGAGGTCATCGTGCCCAAACTCGGCGATCTCGCCCGGGTGCGTCGGAAGGAAGTCGCCGAGCACGCGCGCACCGTCGCCTGGCGGCCCGCCCAAGCCGTGGCATTTCTCGGGGCGATCGTGGCGGCCGGATCGCTCGCGGGGGCACTCTGGTTCGCGCCGGGCACGGCAGGCGTCATCGATGAGCGGGCCCTGCGGGCGGCGGTGCTCACGGTCGATGAGTCGACTGCCTATCGGGTGTGGAGCGAAGTGCTCGCCCGGGCGAAGGTGCGCAGGCCACCGTCCGAAGAAGAACTGGCGTTGCTCCGTCGGATGCGATTCGCAGACGGCGTGCGCGGCGTTCTCGCACTCGTCGCGGCGGGGGGGGCGCTGGCCGCGCTTGCGGCCGGTGTCCGGCTGATGATGGACACGAAACTCCAGGGCGTTGAAACGCAGCCGGGCGAGGCCGCGCGAAGGGCAGGAGCGTCGCGTTCATGAGGGCGGCCTTCATCTCCCGCACCGGTCCGCCCGAGGTCATCACCGTCGGCGATCTTCCCGACCCGGTGCCCGGCCCGCGGCAGGTGCTCGTGCGGGTGCGGGCCTGTGCGGTCAATCCGATCGATACGTATCTCCGCGCGGGCACCGTGGCGATGCCGCTGGCCTTTCCCTGGGTCGTGGGCTGCGACCTGGCCGGCGAAGTGGTGGCCGTAGGTGACGAGGTCGACGACTTCGCACCGGGCATGCGGGTGTGGGGTTCCAATCAGGGTGTGCTCGGTCGCCAGGGCACGTGCGCGGAACTGGCCGCCGTGGATGCCCGCTGGCTCTATCCCACGCCTGCCGGTGTCTCCGATCGCGATGCCGCTGCTGCGGCGCTCGTCTCGATCACCGCCCATCTCGGTCTCGTCGACCATGCGGCGCTCGCACCGGGGGAGACGATCTTCGTCAATGGCGGCTCCGGTGGCGTGGGCTCCGCCGTGGTGCAGATGGCCAAAGTGCTCGGGGCCCGCGTGATCGCGACGGCCGGTACGCCCGACCGCCGGGCGCGGGTCGCGGCGTTTGGCGCCGATCTCGTGCTCGACTATCGGCGTGGCGATCTCGAGGCGGCGGTGCTCGAGGCCGTGCCGGGCGGCGTGCAGGTGTATTGGGAGACGCAGCGGGAGCCGCGGTTTGATCAGGCCGTGGCGCTGCTCGCCGAGGGCGGGCGGATGGTGATCATGGCGGGCCGAGAAGCTCGTCCGGCCTTTCCAGTCGGCCCCTTCTACGTGAAGGGCTGCCGGCTCTTCGGCTTCGTGATGTTCAAGGCCGACAGCCAGCGCCAGGCCGCGGCGGCGGTCGACATCAACCGCTGGCTGGCCGCCGGCCGTCTGCGTGTGCCGATCGATCGCGTGCTGCCGCTCGACCACACCGCCGAAGCTCATCGGCTTCAGGAACAGAGCACCATCGGCCTCTCGGGAGTCGTCGGCGGCAAGCTCGTGATCGAGCCCTAGCCCGCTCTACCGGAAGAGGCCGAAGCCACGAAACGCAGGTCGCGTCGCCGGGTCGCTCTCGCGCTGGGCTGGAGCCCCGGACGCCGGCGTGGGTTCGGCCGCGCCCATGCCGAGCGACAGGTTCGGAATCATTGACCGCAGCAACGACGTCTTCTCCGCCGGCTTCGCCGGCGTTGCGTGGCTCGCGGCCGAACGGGGGGGACGCTGGGGCTGTCGATCGCGGCTCGACGAGGTGCGATCCGTCGGCCGCGGGAGACGGCCCGTCTGGACCGGAGCGACGGATGACTGCTTCGGCGACGCAGCCGCGGTCGTCTCGGGAACGGCAACAGTCGAGGGGTCCTCGGGCGACGGCACGAACGACCGGTCGGCCTCGAGCGCGATCCGCTCGGGGACGACGAGATAACGCATCGTCGGCTCGCGTGTCGGCGCGGGCTCGGACTCCGCCGCCGTGACCACGGGCGTTCCCGCCAGATCAATGTCGGTTGCTGCGGGAGTGGCGACGACCACCGGCTCGGCGACCACCGGCTCGGCCAGGGCTCCTGCGTCCCCTACGTCGTGCTCGGCTTCGGTGAGTGCCGTGACGGGGGCCGGGGATTCGGCGACGATCGATTCGGTGGGGAGCTGCTGTGTCTCGGCGAGGTCCGCGGTCGCAGGTTCAACGTCGAGGGATTCGCGGGTCGAAACGGCCTCCGCGGGGGCCGTCACGGGTGCGGCCACGTCGGCCGGCGCCCAGAGATCGGTCTGGGGGGCTGCCGGCTCGATGGGCTGCACGGGATCGACGTCGGCCCGGGCCACCTGCTCGCTCTCCGCGGCGACCGCCTTGACGAGCTGCACGCTCAAGATCGGCTGCCCCTCACGAAGCGGATGCTTGAGCACCATGCCTGCAAACGTGTCGCGCGGCCGCATCGCCGCCGCCGGCAGCATCGCCTTGGGCCAGTCGCGAAGCGCCACATCCCACACCGTGACCGGTGTGCCCGGTGGCAGGCTGCGCAGGGCCACGAAGATCGGCTCGCTTTCGACCCGTGGCTGCCGTTGGGCGAGATGAACGTCGAGCGTGCGATTCAGACCTACGGCGGCCGCCGCGCCCGCGAGGAACGCAGCGGCGAACACGGTCGTCGCCTTGGGCCGCTGGGACCGGGCAGGGGTGCGGTGGTCGGCTTTCGAGACACTCATGAGCGGTCTTCCTCGCTGGTCGGCGAGTCACCTGGGCCGGCGACACTTCCTTCCGTCGGAAAACATCGACTGATCGCGGCTGCCCCGCCCACCCCTTCTCGGCAACGCGTGCCCGGGCTTCGCAGGTTCCGCAGCCTGACATCGTGACTGCGGCCGGAGTGCGGCAAGGTTCGCTCAGTTTGCCGCGCTTGCCGGCGGCTCGGCTCCATCGAAGCGAGCCGCGCTCGCCGATGTGAAGAGTGGATCGGCCGGCCTGCCGGAGGGACGGATCGCGAGTAGCCGCCGCGTCCGGAGCGATGGCCCCGTGTCGCGAAAGAAGGCGTCTCCAGCCATGCTCGAGGCGTCGCCGGTGGCGGCCACGAGCAGCGTGCTGCCCTGAGGCATGGTCGTGGTGAGCGAAAGGTGTTCGAGCGGTTGACGCTTCTGTCCGGTTTCGAGACGAAACGCCCCCTCTTCGCCCACCCACGACCGCTCGATCGGTCCGTGCTTCACCGTGGGCACGAGGTCGATGCGGATCCGGCCATCGGCGGCCGGCCAGGCCTTGAGGGCGAAATAGGCGGTCGCGTCGCGGTAGGTTTCACCGCGGACTTCGTCGCCGTCGTGCTGCAGGAGGATTAGTTCATCGAGACCGCTGGCGGCGATGACCTCGGTGTCGCGGCCAGGCAAGAGCGTCAGGAGCCTGCGCATCACGGCCGGCCGTTCACCCGGCGTGGCTGCCCGGTCGTCGGATTCGTTCGCCGGGAACGGCGGTTCGAGCCGGGCAGCGAGGTCGGGGGGCAGCGTGCCGGCCAGCACACCGACCCGCAGTCCGTTGGCGGCGAGTCGCCTCCGCAGGGCGTTGTCGAAGGCCTGCTCATCGGCGAGGTTCCAGAGTGCATCGTGCCAGGCACGATCGTTGTCGTCGATGCGGGCGAAGATGATTTCCAACGGCAAGGTCTTGGGGGCAGGCTTGCGTGTGGCGGAGGGGGCAGGGCTCGAGTCTGCCAAGGCCGGCGGCGGCCGGTTCCAGCCTTCGTCGGCGATGAACGCAAACCGACAGCCGGCCAGCGCGCAGGCACACAGACTCGCGCACACAACCTGACTCGGGGCTCCACGCACGGCCGGGCGCTCCATGAACAACGGGGCGGGATGGGGCGGGGAGGGTAGCGACGATCACCCGCGCGGGTCAACGCCGCCGGCAGCCGTCAGGAGACGCTTTTCACCGCATTGGCGAAGATCGCGAGGCCCGCACCGGCCGCACCGCCGTCGAGCCGGCCGCTCCAGGCTGGGTGCTGCGTCGCGTCGACGAAGCGTTCGGGGTGTGGCATGAGCCCGAACACGCGCCCCGTCGCGTCGCAGGCCCCGGCGACATCGGCCTCGGCGCCATTGGGATTGGTCGAGCTGCCGGCCGGATCGGCGGCGTAGCGGAGCACGAGTTGCCCGGCACGTTCGAAGGCAGCGAGGTCGGCGGGCGTCGTGGCCACGAAGCGGCCTTCGCCATGCGCGATCGGCAGTTCGAACGGGGCATCCAAGCCGTGGAGGAACGGGCACTTTTGTCCGCGCACCTCGAGCCGCACCCAACGGTCGATGAACCTCCCCGAGCGATTGTGGGCGAGCGCGGCGCGGGGCCTGCCCTCGGCGTCGGCGAGCAACAGGCCCGTCTGGAGGAGCACTTGAAACCCATTACAGATGCCGAGCACCAGCCCGCCACGGTCGCGGAACCGTCGCAGGGCGTCGCCCAGCCGCATCGCGAGTTCGAGCGCGAAGATGCGGCCGCTGGCGATGTCGTCTCCGTAGGAGAAGCCGCCCGGGATGCAGAGGATCTGCACGTCGTCGAGGAGGGCGGGCTTT
Source organism: Planctomicrobium piriforme (assembly GCA_945861585.1). GTDB lineage: Bacteria > Planctomycetota > Planctomycetia > Pirellulales > UBA1268 > RGVT01. The sequence continues at coordinate 8,346 of CAMAVC010000057.1, read as the reverse complement.
TCGGCGAGCGCCCGCACGTGAACCCGCCGGGCGATCGCGCCGGCGCGTTCGAAGGCATGCGCCGTTTCATGGTCGCAGTTCGTGCCCGGGGCACGCAGTACGAGCGCTCTCGGGGAAAGCATCAGTCGGCGGTCCTTTCTCCACGCCACGCGCGGGCGAGGCGGGCGAGCGGTAGCGTCGCCGTGGAGCCGCCTGCAGTGATCGTGAGCACGGGCTCCGCGTGCACGGCCCCGACCCAGGCCCAGGGCACGCCTTCCATCACCGCAGCAAAGCGATCGGCGGCCGCCGCCGGCACGGCACACAGGAACCGGCCCGGTGTTTCGGCGAATGCCAGTGCGAGCGGTCGCAGGGCGGGAGGCAGGGCCATGTCGGCCGGCACCGCGTCGAGGTCCACGCCAGCGCCGAGGCCACCGGCCACGGCCATCTCCGCCGCCGCCGCCAGGAGGCCGCCGTCGGAGCAGTCGTGGCAGCTGGCGACGAGCCCCTCGCGGCCGGCGGCAGCGATGGCACGGAACACGGCCCGACAGGCGGCCGTGTCGACCGCCGGCACTCGGCCACCGGTCACGCGACCGGCGAGCTCGAGCTGGCTGCCGGCGAGGTCGTCGCGCGAGAGGCCGACGATCGCCAGGCGGTCGCCGGCCCGCTTGAGGTCGGGCGTGAGTGAGCGCTTTACGTCGTCGAGCTGCCCGAGCGCGGTGGCGAGGAGCGTGGGAGGAATCGAGCGTTCGTGATGGTGCCCCGCGGCATCGGTCCAGGCGAAGACGTTGTTGAGGCTGTCTTTCCCGCTCACGAACGGCGCCAGGAACTCGATCGCGATGTCATGGCAGGCGCGACAGGCCTCGACGAGCGTGCCGAGCGACTCCGGCCGGCGGGTGTCGCCCCAGCAGAAGTTGTCGAGCAGCGCGACCCGCTCGGGATCGGCCCCGGCCGCCACGACGTTGGCGATCGCCTCCACGATCGCGCCCGCGGCCATCTGATACGGATCGCGGTGCCCGAGCCTGTGGCGGAGGCCGACGCCGAGCACGATGCCCCGGTCGCGGCCGAGCACGCCGCGGATCACCGTGCCGTCGGCGGGGCCGGCGCCGGGGCCCACGAGCGGCTTGACCACACTCGCGCCCTGCACCTCGTGGTCGTATTGCCGGATGATCCATTCTTTGCTCGCCACGTCGGGCAGCGCGAGCACGTCGAGCAAAGTCGCCGCGAGGTCGATGGGCGCCGCACTCCACTTCACCGGCTCGACCGGCGGGGGCACGAAGCGGGATGGCAGCCGCTGCTTCGGCCGGCCCTCGTGGAGGAAGTGGCAGTCGAGTTCGCCGGCGGTGCGACCCTGCCAGTGGAGCACCAGCCGCCCCGAGCCGGTGAACGTGCCGATCGCCGTGGCCTCGACGCCCTCGTCGGCGGCCACGCGGGCGAGCTTCTCCCAGTCGGCCGGCGCCACGGCGAGCACCATCCGTTCCTGCGCCTCCGAAATCCAGACTTCCGTGGCCGAGAGGCCCTCGTACTTGAGCGGCACCGTGGCGAGATCCACCGTGGCCCCGAGCGTGGCGCCCATCTCGCCGACGGCGCTCGAGAGTCCGCCGGCGCCGCAGTCGGTGATGGCATGAAAGAGCTTCTGCCGCGATGCTTCGAGCACGAAGTCGGTGAGCGTCTTCTCATGGATCGCATGGCCGATCTGCACGCTCCCGCCCGACTGCGTCTCACTCGTGCTCGACAGCTCGATGCTCGAAAACGTGGCCCCGTGGATGCCGTCGCGGCCGGTGCGGCCGCCCGCCACCACGACGAGGTCGCCGGGCTGCACGGCGGCGTCGGCGGAATTGCGCGGCATGATCCCCACGGTGCCGCAGAACACGAGCGGGTTGCACAGATAGCCGGGGTCGAAGGCGACGGCGCCGGCGATCGTGGGGATGCCCATCCGGTTGCCATAGTCGCGCACTCCCGCCACCACGCCCTCGAGCAGCCGCCTCGGGTGGATCACCCCCGGGGGCAGGTTGGCGTCGGGCGTGTCGGAGGGGCCCACGCAGAACACGTCGAGGTTCGCGATCGGCTTCGCGCCCAAGCCGGTGCCGAGCACGTCGCGGATCACGCCGCCGAGCCCCGTGGCGGCGCCGCCGTAGGGCTCGATCGCCGACGGGTGGTTGTGCGTCTCCACCTTCACGCAGATGTCGTGGTCGCCGTCGAACCGCACCACGCCCGAGTTGTCACGAAACACGCTTACGCACCAATCTTTCGCCCCGAGCCGGGTGCGGATCTCGCGCGTGGCGGCGAACACCGTCTCCTTGAGCAGATTGTCGAAGCGAGCCTTCCCGGCCGGGCCGTCGTGGTCGACGGGGCTGCCGAGCGTCTTGTGGCAGCAGTGCTCGCTCCAGGTCTGGGCGATCGTCTCCAGTTCGATCTCGAACGGCGCGCGGCCGAGCGTGCGATAGTGGTCGCGGACGGCAGTGAGCTCGTGGGGCGTGAGTGCGAGGCAGCGCTCGCGGCTGAGTGTCTCGAGCGCCGCATCGCCGAGCCCCTCGAGGGGCACCGTTTCCTGCGCGAACACCCACGGCCGGCCTCCGGCGAGTGTCGTGAGCCCGAGCGGCCCGATCACCACGTCGTGGATCGCCTCACTCGCGAGCAGCTTCCAGGCGAGCCGTTCGGCGTCGGCATGCGGCAGCGCCGGCAGCCAATATTTGCGCACGCTGCGCACCGCGCCGGGCCGCACGCCGAGCAGCGAGAGCGCTTCGTGGGCGCTCTGTCCGGCCGGATCGGTCACGCCGGCGCGGGGCAACACATGCAGCGCCAGCGGCAGATCGGCCGGACCGGCGAGGAGCTTGGGATCGCCCACTTCGGCGATCGTGAACGACTCGGTCACTGGATCGGCGAGCAGCCGCGTGGCGAGCCGCTCGGCGTCTGCCCGCGAGAGATCGCCTTCGATGAGCCAGCCGGCGGCGGTGCGGGCGTGTGTGCAGCCGGGGATGCCGAGCACGGCGGCGCCCGTCACGACCGCGCGGGCCGCGTGGTCGGAGCCGGCGTCGGTCAGAAAAACGTCAACTTCCCACAGCATCGCGCGCTTCCTTGGCGGCATGGAGCAAGGACACGAGTTTGCGCCGGTCTCCCTTCTCGAGAGCGGTGAGCATTTTTTCCGTCGCCCCCGCGATCCGTGAGAGGGCTTTGGCCACGGCGGTCGCGTTGTCGAGCAGGATGTCGGCCCAGAGGTCGGGATCGCCGGCGGCGATCCGCGTGGTGTCGCGCCAGCCGCCGGCCGTGAACTGCCGCGCCTCGGCCGGCGTGGCGGCGGCGAGTGCCGCGGCGAGCAGGTGGGGCGCGTGGCTCGTGGCGGCGAGGAGGCGGTCGTGCTCGGCCGGAGACATCGTGAACACGGTCGCCCCCAGGGCGGCCCAGAACGCTCCGGTCTCTTCGACGTCGGCGGCTGGCGTCGCCCGGCCGGGCGTCACGACCGTGACCCGCCCGGTGAACAGGTCGGCGGAGGCGGCGGTCGGGCCGCGCCGGTGGCTGCCGGCGATCGGGTGAGCCCCCACGAACCGGCCCCGACGCGCGCGGCGGCGTTTTTCCCAGGCGGCGACGATCGAAGCTTTCGTGCTCCCGGCATCGGTAAGGAGCGTGCCGGGCTGGACTGCCGCGTCGACTGCGTCGAGCATGCCCGGAATCACGGCCACGCCCGTGGTCACGACGACGACGTCGGCCGAGGCCACGGCCTGTGCCAGATCGGCCGTCGTTTCGGTGACGGTGCCGAGTCGCTTCGCCTCCGCGAGCGACGCCGCAGAGCGGCCGACGCCGATCACGCGGCCGGCGAGCTTGCGGTCGCGCAGCGCCAGGCCGATCGAGCCTCCGATCAGGCCGACACCCACGATCGTGACGACGGGCCAGTGGGGTTTTGCAGCGGCGGCGGGCATGCCGGATTTTTAGCAGATGCTTCGGGCGTGTGTTAGAAGGAGTGGCATTCCGCCCGCGGGGACGAGGCCCGGCGGGAATCGCCAGCTGCCCTGCTTCCTCGAGGCGTGTCGATGCCGCGTCGCCGTCCGCTGCCAGACGCAGTGCTTGCCGACATGCTCGGCCGCTTGGCCACCGCACTCGCCGCGGGGATCGACCTCCGCCGGGCGTGGGCGAGCGAGGCGGCGCGTGCGCCGGCAAGGCTGCGGCCCGTGATGGAAGCGGTGTCGGCGGCGCTTGCCGGTGGGGCCGGGCTCGGCGCGGCGCTCGCCGAAGCCGGGGCGGCCTTTCCGCCGTTCGTACGGGGAATGGTGGCCGTCGGCGACGAGACGGGGCACGAGCCGGAGACGCTCCGCAGCGTATCCGAGACGCTGCGGGCGCAGCTGCGGGCACAGCGGTCGCTGCGGCAGAGCCTCGCGCAGCCGGCGTTTCAACTCGCGGTGGCGGCTGTCGTGGTCGGCATCCTAATCCTCGTGGCCGGTCTGCTTCGCGATGCGCAAGGACGCCCGATCGATCTGCTCGGCACCGGCCTCGCGGGCCCGAGCGGACTGGCGTGGTACCTGGCCCTCCTCACCGCCGCGGTCGTCTTCGTGCTGCTCGGCGTGAGGTTCGCCGCAGCCGACTGGCGCGCCGGAGGCATCGTGCGGCGGGTCGGGGCTCTCGTGCCCGTCGTGGGGCCGGCGGCCCGGGCGGCTGAAGCCGCGGCCTGGTGTCGGGCGGCGAGCCTCGCGAGCGGGGCAGGGCTGCCCGCCGGTCGGCTCGCGAGCCTCGCGGCTCTCGTCGCCCCGGGGCTCGCGCTCGATCCGCACGATCTCGAGGAGACGCTGCGCGGCGGTGCCACGCTTGCCGACGCGGTCTCCGCGACCGGACGGTTTCCCCGCGTCGTCGTCGAGGCGATCGATGTGGGAGAGCTGACGGGCACGACCGCCGAGGCACTCGACCGTCTGGCCGATGACCTCGATGACGAGGCCCGCCGGGGGATCGCCGCCGCGGCCCGCGGCGCCGGGTTTCTCGTGTGGGCGGCGGTGGCGGGCCTGATCGCCCTTGTGGTGGTGCGAATTTTTTCGTCCTATGTCGGCATGATCCAGGACGCCGCCCGCGGAATCTGATGACACTCTCCCAACACGCGCGTCTCGCCGGCTCGGGGTTGCCCCCACCATTTCGCCGGACGTTCGCTGCGCCCCGACCAATCCGCCTACGGCGGATCGGTGCCCGGGCTCCCGCTCACTCGGGTGTGCCTGCGCTCCGGCATCCATGCCTGCGCTGGTCACACACGCCGGCTCAATGGCAGGGGCAACCCCTCGCACAATTTCTCGTCGTCATGGCCTGGAGTGCGGCCTGTGCGACGGTCGCAGGGGCGCAGTCGTCGACGGCGCCGGCGAAGACGCAGCAGGAGGCGATGGCGGAGCGGGGGTATGTGCGGTATCGCGGCGGGTGGCGGACGGCGCAGGAGATCGAGCTGATCGAGCGCACGGAACGCGTGCAGTTCGCCCGGGTGGAATGGAAGCAGAAGCTCGAACGGCTGCGCAGGCAGCTCGATCAGCCGGCGCACGCCGCGCAGGCGGCCGAAGAAATCGCCGAGATCGCCGATGCGGCAGCGGTGCCCGCCCTGGCGGCTGCAGTCGCCGAGGAGCGTGTCTTTCGCACGCGCGGCCTGTTCGTGCAGGCGCTGGCGCGGATCCGCACCAGCGACGCGACCGCCGTGCTCGTGTCCGTGGCCCTCGATCACACCGACCCGGAGACGCGGATCGCGGCGGTGGAGCAGCTCGCCACCATCGGTGCTGAGTCGGCGCTGCCCGCCTTCATGGCGGCGCTTGCGAGCGCCGACAACGCGCGGATCAATCGCGCCGCTGCGGCGATCGGCAGGCTGCTCGCGGCCGTGCCGCCCGAATCGCCGCTGCGGCACGACGACGCCCTGCCCGGCCGCCTCGTGGCCGTCCTCGAGACCGAGCACATGGGCCTCGTGGGGAACGGCACGGCGGAGGGCTCGACGAGCGCCACCTTCACGCCGTCGGGCGGTGGGCTCGCGCTCGGCGGTGGGCCGAAGCGGGTGCGCGTGATCGTCAAAAACGAAGACGTGCTCGACACGCTGGCCACCGTGGCGGGTGTGAATTTCGGCTGGGAGCTCTCCGCCTGGCGGGCCTGGCTTGCAGCTCGCGACGCCCCCGCCGATCTCGATCTGCGTCGGCGGTGACGTCAGGCCGCGCGGCGCCGGCGAAACCACTCTGCGTCGAGCACGAGCAGCGCGACGCGGTTTTCGAGGTTCGGTCGAAACACGGCGAGGAGCAGGGCCGGCAGGAACCACGCCATGAACAGGCCTCCGTTGTGCGCCTTCCAGAACTGACTGCCGAGAAGGATCGCCGCCGAGCAGCTCAAGAGCGTGCCGAGATTCTTCGGCACCGGCCAGATCGCGAGCGTGGCCATCATCGCCACGAAGGCCGCAAGCACGGGCAGCCGGAAGACGGGATCGTTGGAGGGAAGGGCCCAGAAGCCCTCGAGCGAGACCTCGTTGGGAAAGATCCAGCCGAACATCTGCCGCAGCTGGCCGGCGAAGACCGCGGCGCTCGGCGACGTGAAGAACAGGGCGAGCACGAGCAGGAATAGCGCCGAGCCGATGCCCAGGGAAAACCGGCGGATGCCCCGCTCCCAATAGAAGCTGCACCACAGCGGGAGGAGAAACACGGGATAGTAAATCGTGCCGATGGCCAGTCCGATGAGGCCGCCCGAGACGAGTGGCCGTCGATAGGCCGCGATGGCCCACACGATGAGCGCGCCTGGCAGCGCGTGGTCGACGCGGCCGGTCATGATGGCCGTGTAGGGCAAGAGCAGGTAGAGCACGGCAGCGGCGATGCCGAGACGCACGTTCTCGAAGTGGAGCCAGCCGATCGCCACCATGCCGGCCACGATCGCGAGCTGCGAGATGATCGCCATCACGCGGGCGGTGGTTTCGTGCAGCGCCCGGCGATTTTCATCGGGGGGCTTGGTGCCCGGCTCGACGCTGGCGTCGGAGGCGAAGAGCCGCTGCGTGGAAATCTGGGGCAGCAGAAACAAGAGCGGGTATCCGGGGCCGAGGCGGGCCAGTTGGTCGGCGTCGACCTCCGTGGCCCGGGTTTCGAGTTTCGTCGCCGTCGAGGCGCCGGCGAGATCGTCGCGCTGCGGGCGGGTCGTGATCACGTTGGCCAGCAGAAAGACGAGCAGCGAGATGCCGAGGAACACGAGGCCACCCACCGAGAGGTTCGGCTCCAGAAGCGGCCGGCGAACCATCAGCGAATCGAAGAGCATGCGAACGAGCAAGGCCGCCGAGACCGCGAAGATCCAGAGAAAGCCCATCTGCTGCACCGTGGTGCTCGCCTTGTAGCCGCCGTACTCGACGGCCAGCAGGCCGGGCGCGAGCAGGATGAGGCCCGCGAGGTCGAGGTTGCGCACGCTCCACAGGCGGTTGAACTTGAAGAACAGCGCGATCGAGAGGAGCGACGAGAGGTAGAACCACGTCGTGGGATTGACGCGGTAATACTGGAAGAGGATGTCGCTCATGCGCGCCACGGGCTCTCGGACGGGGAAACCAATCCAAAAGCATACCGCGGCCGGTCGGCGTCAGCCAAAGAAGCCCCGGCGAACTCGTGGGGCCACCGTCTCGGTCGCCAGTGGCAAGCAGGACGCCCCGTCGGGTAGCCCGAGGCGCACGCCGAGAGGCTGCCGGTTCGCGATCGTTGCCACGCGGATTCCCTTCGGCTCACGCCTCGGGCTTCCCAGGTGAAGCCTCGCACCCCGCGGGGCGCGTGGAGCCGATCACGGCGGCGTGGCCCGCGGGTCGGCCGGCGGCGTCGGCGACCTCGAGCACAGTGACGTCGTCGATGATGAACCGGCGGCCGGTGAGCGAGACGCGCACACCGCAATATCCGGTGACGAAGCCATCGCGGGCGAGGGCCTCGAAGAGCTTGCCGCGGTCGGCTGCGGCGTCGGCGGGGGCCGTGGCGGCCGATGGGCGGCCGAGGAGCGATTCGGGCGTGGCGTCAAAGGCCCTGGCTGCGGCTTGGTTGGCCCAGTCGAGCAGCGGCTGCGGTGCTGTGTCGTGGGCGAGGACGGCGAGCGGTAGGTCGAAGAGCCGGCGGGCGTCTTCGGCCGCATCGCCGGAGCGATCGATGAGTTCGCGGCCGACGCAGCGGCGAAACGAGTCGAGGATCACGGTGGCGCGAGTGACGAAGCGATGATCGGCGGTCATGACGCCGAGCGTAGCGTCAGGTTGAGAAAAAGGGACAGCCCCGGGGTTGCAGCCGGGGCTGTCCTCGGGTGGGCCTGGATCAGCCTGTCAAACGCTCACTGCGGCGCCCCGGAGATGGCCCGCTCCTTGGCAGCCTGGTCCCGGGTGATGAGGGCCGTGAAGATCTCGATCGACGTGTTCTCGTCGATGAACCG
>CAMAVC010000056.1 GCA_945861585.1 Planctomicrobium piriforme | reverse complement strand
TTTTCGCCGTCGTCAGTCATCGATCGAAGCGGCTCCGCAGCGAGCGCCGCGATCGCCGATGAGAGGTGGGGAGGATGGCGATGCTCGTGGTGACGGCGAACTGGGCGATCCCCGATGGCAGCGTGGCCGCTCCGCCACGGATGTCGAGGTTGGCCCACCTGCTCGACGAGATTCGGCTGGCAGCCGTGCGTGCGGGCGCGCGCCACGACGGTCGATATCGCCCCATCGAAAGGCTCGTCGTCGTCTTGGCGGGCGACACGATCGACAGCCTCGTGAGCGGACGGTGGACCGACGACGTGCGGCCGTGGCAACGCAGCCGCGCTTCCGCACTGCGGCACGAGGCCGTGATGCAGGCCGCCGTGCGCCATGCCCGGCGACCCCTGGCCATGCTGTCGTGCCTCGCGCGCCGGGGGATCGCCGTGCCGCCGGCCGACGGCCGGGGCCGGCCCATGGTGGGGGCGCGAGTGGTCGTGCCGGTGCATGTGGTGGTGCTTGCCGGAGATCGCGATGCGATGCTCGAACGGGTCGGCGGGCAGGCCTGGTCGGCGCGTCGAGGCATCAGCATCGGGAGCGTGTGGAACGGCGGTGGGGTCGGCGTCGCCCACGGGCAGGCATGCGATCCGCTCATTGCTGGAGACGATCGGCCCACCCTGCGCGAGAGCCTTGCGGTCGATCTGCTGGCCCGCTTCGGTGGGGCGATCGCCGAGCGGCCCGCGGCCGTGGCTGCAGGGCGGACGATCGTCCGATCCCTCAGCGACTGTGAGCCGCTCGACATGGTGTGGCACTTGAACGGTATGGTGCGAGCCCTCGCACGCGACGGCCGCGACGGCTTTGATCAGGCATGGATCATCGCCGTCTGGCGACGGAGTGTCGATGAATGGGTCCGCCAGGCGCGGAGGGCAGGCTGCACCGACGAGCATGGCGAGGTGGCGGCGATCGCCGCGTGGATGCACGCGATCGGTGACGAGGCGGCGGCCGGCGCGACGGTGCGGGAGGTCGTGGCGACGCTCGCAGCCCCCCTGCCGGCGACGGCCAGCCGGGCGTGCGGCGATCGCCTCACGGTGCTCGGCCACCCCACGCACGGAGCTGTGATCCAGGGCCCAGACGTCGTTTGTCTGGGGCCACGTGCCCTGCGACGATATGGGCCCACGGGGTTCGATCGCTCCGGGGTGTCGTGTATCGAGACGTCTCCCGCCAGCGGGCCTGCTTCCTTCCCGGCCGTCGTCATTCCCGAGGCCGACGAGGGTGGGTGGCGTGGCGTGGCGTGGTGGCGGATCGGTGAGCGGCAGTCGCCGCAGGCCGATCGCTCCGTCACCTCGCCGATCCTCGAAGCTGCCTGACGGAGACGCTCGATTCCGGTGGACGAGAGCACCATGCCGCATCCCGCAGACACCGCGCCGCGCTTCGAGGCGGGCGCCGTCGTCGAACTTCGGACGACGTTTTCGTGCCGGGACCTGGCGGTCGCCTGCGCGCGGCATCTGATCGAGAGGCGACTCGCAGCCTGCGTCCAGATTGAAGGCCCCGTGACGAGCATCTACCGCTGGAAGGGCGTGATGGAGACGGCCGAGGAGTTTCGCTGCACGTGCAAGACGAGTGTCGCGCGTGCAGCGGCCTGCAGCGCCGCCATTCTCGGCGTGCACGAGTACGCGACACCGGAACTGCTTGCTGTGGTCGCCCAGGCCTCGCCCGCGTACGCCGCATGGGTGCAGGCCGAGGTGGAAACGCACTCCGACGACGGAGATCAAACCGATGCCGATGCACCCGCCTGACGTGCTCTACGCCTTCGACGCCACGCTGCACCGCATGCCGGACGCCCCGCCGGCCGGACCACCGCACGTTGATTCCTGGGGCACCTGGCCGACGCTCGCGGCCGGCTCCGCCCGCGCTGCCGTGCCGTTGACGATCGGGTTTGACGACGCATTTGCCCGGCTCGCTCGGCTCGACCGCATGTTCGCCGAGCCCGACGGGTCGTTCGTGTGGACGAGCCCGCGGGAAGGGTTGTCGTGGCAGGTCGATGGCAACGCTTTCGAGAAGGACGGCCGCGTGTTGTTGGTGGACCTCAAGGGGAGTTGCCCGCCCGAGGCCTTCGACCAGCTGCTCGCCGCCTTCGGCTGGCCGGCCGAGCCGGTCATGCTCCAACTGGTGAAACCGGCGGTATTCCTCGACGAGTCCACCTTTCGTGGCCATGCCTCGGCCCGCGGGGCGGCGGGAGATGGGGAGACTTTGCGTCCCCGCTGACGGGCCGTCGTGGCAGGCTTTTCCAGCCCGGCCGGGAAATCGCTGCCACCGGAAGGTAGTCTGCCGATATCCACTGACGATTCTTTCGCGGAGGCATTCTTCATGCGGCGTACGGCGTTGGTCCTGCTGGCGATTGGCGGTTTCGTCGTCTGTGGAGCCGTCGGCGCACACGCAGGGCCTCAGTCCGCGGCACTCACCGTCGCCTACGGAAACGGCGTGCACGCCTACTACGACGCCGATTACCAGTGCAGCTACGACGAGCTCTCTGGCGTGATCGAGGCGGGCAGCAACGATCCTCGTGTCTACTACTATCGTGGCCTGGCCGCCCTGAAACTGGGCCGGCTCGACGAAGCCGAGGCCGACTTTCAGCAGGGCGCGAACCTCGAGGCCGAAGGCCGAGGTGGCCAGAGCAGCCGGTCGATTTCCCTGGCACTCGAGCGCGTGCAAGGCTGTGACCGGCTCAAGCTCGAACGGTTTCGAGGCCGGGCCCGCGTCGCGATGCTCCAGCGTGATCGTGAAGCGATCCGTGAACGCTACTCCGACATCGAGGACGCCGAGGCCGACGTGCTGCGGCGCCGCCGCCCCGAACGCATGGAGCCGGCCGAGCAGCTCGCACCGCCCGTGCCGAAGGGCGACCGGGCCGTCGAGGCCGAAGAACCTGCCGCCGACGAGGCCGAGAAGCCGCGCGTGGAACGCGAAGAACCGGCGGAGCCCGCCGAGAAGCCGACCGACACGGCGAATCCGTTCGCCGACGAGCCGGCATAACTGGTGCGCCGGCGAGCGGGACACGGGGAGCCCGAAGCCTCCTCCAACGAAAGCCCGAGGCGTAAGCCGAAGGGAAATCGCGTGGAAGTGCGCAGCCGGGGCATCCTCTCGGCTCACGCCTCGGGCTTCCAGACGGTACGGGGCTGCCCCGAGCCGGCGCCCGCGCAAACGCTCAAGCTCCAAACGGAGGCCGTGGTCGAATGCCGCCAACGTGCCTACTCGGCCGAACTGCACGTCCAGCCGGTGGCGGCGAGGCAGGCCCAGCCCACGAGCAGGAGCACGCCGCCGATCGGCACGATCGCGCCCAGGATCTTCACGCCCGAGAGCGCGAGCGCCGCGAGGCATCCGCTGAAGATGAGCGTGCCAATCAGAAACGACCAGCCTGCGGAGTTGAGCAGGCCGCGGGCGGCGGCAGCCTGCGGCAGGCCCGCGCAGAGGCCGACGAGCACGAGGGCGAGGGCGTGAAACAGGCAGTAGCGCACGGCCGTTTCCCAGTTGGCGGCCTGGCCGTTGGCGTCGAGCAGGGTCTTGAGGCCGTGGGCGCCGAACGACCCCGCGGCCACGCCGACGAAGCCGAGCACCGCACCACAGACGAGCCACAGACGCAGCATGGGATGGAGGCGAGCCTACGGCCGGCTCGAACCGAGGAGCTTCTCCTCCTCCTCCTCTTGGATGATGATCCGCGGCGTCACCATCAGCATCAGGCTGTCGGTCGTGCGGCCGAGGCCCACGTTTTTGAACAGCCGGTTGATGTATGGAATCTTCGAGAGAATCGGCACGCCGAACTCGTTGCGGCCCTCGCGGAGACGCTTGATGCCGCCGAGCAGCACCGTGCCTCCGTCCGGCACGCTCACGGTCGTCGTCACGGTGGTGAAGATGAATTCCGGCAGCTGGATCGTGGTGCCGCTCGACCGCACCTCCTGCTCGCGGTCGGCCTTCACGCCGGTCGTCACGCCGGCGCCGGCGCCTATGCCCCCGACCACGTCGGCCTCGCCGTCGACCCCCGACTTCTCGTCGCTGCTCTTGGTCTTCGTCGACCGTGAACCTTCGAACTGGAATTCCTCGACTTTGCCGATCTGAGAGAAGAAGGGCACGAGCGTCAGCCGCACGAACCGGCGGTCGCTGGAGACGACGGCCTGCACGTTGACGGCGGTGCCTTCCGAGAGCACTGTGATCACCGGCTGCTGGGCGGCGGCAAAGTCGCCCACCACGGGGATCACGCTCGTCACGAACGGCCGCTGGGTCGTGTCGGAGACGAACGCGTTCTGGCCGTTGAAGAGCGTCACCTTCGGCGCCTGCATCACGTTCGACCGCGTATTGCCCTGGGCGGCCTGGATCAGGAAGTAGGCCTCGATGTCGGAAAGGATCGCGAACCCGAAATTGGCGGCCGACGTGGTCGGGTCCGGGAGGCCCGGCAGCGCCGGTACGGAGGCGCTGCCGAAGCTGTTCTGCCGGAACGGGATCGAATAATTGTTGCGGGCGTAAGCTGGGGTGTTGGTCTGGCCCGAGGTCTGCGTCGGGGCGAACACGTTTTGTATGCCGAATGGCGAGAGCGCGACGCCGGGATTCCCTGTGTTGTCGAGGCCGATCGTCTGCGAACGGCCGCCGGGCTGGGCGGTGATGCCGAGCGACACCGGGCTGGTGGAGCTGTTCGACTGCGTGGGGACGGCCGTCATGTTGAGCGGATCGCCCACGTTCGTTTGGATGTTGAAGTCGAAGTCGACGCCGATCCGCTCGAAGAACGTGTCGTTGAGCCGGATGAATCGGACTTCGATCGTGACCTGCAGATCCTGGAGCCGGCGCAGCTGCACGAGCAGGTCGGCAATTTCCTCATGCACTTCTTGCGTCTGGCTGACCACGAGGCTGAGGTTGGTGGCGAAGGGCTGGATCGCACCCTGGCCGCCGACCGTGTTCCACGACTGCGGGGCGACCGTGTTCTGGATGAGGTCGATGAGCGACTGGAAGTCGGCCTGGCTGCCGCCGACGTTTGGGGCACCGAAGGGGATCGACGGCATCGAACCGCTGGCCGGTGGCCCCCCCATACCTCCCTGAAACTGGGCGAGCGCGTTCGGATTGAGCGCGGCGTTGGCGGGGGTCGTGCTCGCGCCGTTGATGCCGGCGGGCGGGGGGCCTGTCTCCACGGAGAGCGCGTTGCGGGTCGGGATCCGGGAGTAGCCGTCGCGCAGGGCGCCGGTGATGCCGAGGCCGTCGGACGAGAAATTCGGAATCGGGACGACGAGATCGGCCACCTGGTAGGAGACGGTAAAAAACTGTCCCTTCACGAGCTTGGGACTCGTGACCTTGAGCACCTCGTCGCGAATCGAGTAGTCGAGGTGGAGCGGCTCGAGGAGCAGCTTGAGGGCGCTTTTGAGCGAGATCGGCTGATCCAGCGAGATCGTCACCGGCGTGTCGCTGCGGACGGCCTCGCTGTCGAGGCCCACCATGTCGAGGTGGATCGGAACGTCCGCCTGCTTGGCGAGAGCGTCGAGCACTGCCGCCAGGGGCTCGTTGCGATGCGCCGCCCGCACCTTCACCGAGAGCTTCTTCTGGATTTCGATCTCCGCCGCCGACGCCCGCGAGCGACCCTCGGCCTCGAGCCGCGAGCGGTTTTTCGTGAGGTCGGTCCAGTTCTTGGTTTCTGGAAACGCGATCGGGCCGACGAAGGCCGTGCTCGCCCGGTCGGTGTCTTCGGTGTCTTCCAGGAATGCGGCCTGCTTGTTGCCTTCAATCGACTGCTGGGCACTCAGCCGGCGCACGACCCGGCTCTGGGAGAGCAGCTGTCGGACGATCGTGCTGTCGGGGGAAAGCTGGGCGGCCTTCTTGGCGATCGCCTCCGCCTCCTGGAACCGGCGTTCGTCAACCAGCACGTTGTATTCCTCGACGAGCATCGCGAGCCGTTCGTCCACCTCGACCCGCTTGGCCCGTTCGCGGTCGATCTGGGCTTCGACGTTCGTGTTTTTTCGATCCAGGGCGATCTCGGCTCGACGCTTGCCGGTCGTCTCTTCAATGTCGCGGCGGGTGCGCTCGATGCGCCGCTCCAATTGGCTACGAGCATCGGCGGGGATCGTCTCGCCTGCCACGCGCGACGCGATCGTGTCGAGGATGGCCATGGCTTCGGCGGGCGATTTCTGAGCGACGCGTTTCGCCTCCAGTTGCTTCGCGGCCACCTCGGCGGAGAGTTTCGCAATCACGAGATCGGGCGGCACGGCCGTGGCCGGGGGTGCGGCCTGCGGCGCGGCATCCGCCGCTGGCTCCACGGTGGCTGCATCGCGGTCGCGGGCCCCGTTGATCGCCGCCGCCATCACCTTGCGGGCAGCCGCTGCCTCGGCGGCCCCGGTCGCCGGCGGAGCCACCGTTTCGGGAGAAACCCCTGTCTCGGGTGAAACGAGTTCGGCAGATTCGAGTTCGGCGCCAGAGCTGGAGAGCCCCGCGAGGGTGAGCCCACAGAGCGTGGCGAGGCCGATCCAATTTCGGCAGTCGAAGGTGCGGACCATGGAGGAGTCCCTGGGTACGGGCGATCAAAATGCAGTGGGAGAAGTACCGGCCCCCGGTGACGCGGGTCAAGGTCAGCCACGATCGGCAAAAACACCGCATCTCGCCCGGTAAAACACGCAGACTCGAGCGGCCTGCGGGGGCACGGACGGGGGGATGGGGGCGGCCTCAGGCGACCTTCGGCGCGGAAAGAGCCCGCTCGACCGTATCGAGCAATTGATCGACCCGGAAGGGTTTGAAGAGCACGAGATCGATCCCGGCCTGCCGCGCCTTCACGATCGAGTGGCCTGGGTCGTAGCCGAAGCCCGTCATCAACACGAGCGGGACGTGGTCGAGGATCTCCTGGAGCCTGAGCAGCAATTGATAGCCCCTCATGTCGGGGAGGCGGATGTCTGAAATGATCACGTCGTAGGCTTCGCGGCCCAGGGCGGCACGCACCATCGACGCCGCTTCCGCCCCGTCGCGTGCCGTTTCGACGATGCAGGCATAGCGCTCGAGCAGGGCATGGGCCGCGGCGCGCACCTGCTCGTCGGCATCGACGACGAGAATCCGCCGTCCGGCGAGTCCTGGCCGCCGTCCGGCCTGCCGCGACTGCGTGTGGGCCGAGCTCGGCGCCATCTTCTCGCCCACCTTCTGGATCACCTGCTTGATGTCACGGGCATTCCGCAGGATCCGCTGCAGCCTCTCGACCACGTCGGCATCGTGGCCGATGTACCGCTCCATCACGTTGACGGCGTCGTTGAGGATGTCGTCGACCGGCAAGGCTACGGCCCCGTGGATGGCCTCGATGCTTTCGGCGGCGGTCGATGCCTTTTCAGCCACGAGCAGTTCGAGCGTGTTGAGCGCGGCGGCCACGTCACGGGAAAAGATCTCCAGAAATTGAAGATCTGTTTCAGTGAAACCGCCGGGCTCGGGGCTCTCGACGTTGAAGGTGCCAATCACCTGATCGTGCAGCATCAGCGGCACAGTGAGCGAGCTCTTCGCCCCCTTACAGCCCTCGAGGTAGAGCGGATCCTTCGTCGTGTCGACGCAAAAGTAGGATTTGCCGGTGGCCGCGACGAAGCCGGTCACGCCGTTGTGCTCCGGGCGGGCGTAGAGAATTCGCGCCTCGGCCTCCGGCTGCATGCCCTCGGCCAGGAGCGGCTCGAGCCTGGCGGTCTGCTGATCGAGGAGGCGGATTTCGACCACGTCGAACTGCAGCAGGTCTTTGGCATAGTGCAGGATGTTGCTCTTGAGCAGTTCGATGCGCTCCTGCACCGTCATGTCGGCAAGCTCCGACGGCGAAAGGTCGGCGAGCTTTTGGCCGGCCTGGTGAATGGCAGCCCGCTTCTGCTGTTCGAGGATCTCCCGGGTGACGTCGCGAACGGCCGCCACGACCTGCCGCGTGCCTGCGACCGGTGCGGCGAGGAGATGCAGGTAACGGTTGTCCTGCGTGCGGAGCGTCACGGCGACGATCTGCCCGGTGGCGATGGCCGTTCCGAAGGGGTGGGCATCCGGGCCGACCACTTCGGGGTTGCAGAGGGCCTCGAAAAAATCATGGCCCTCGGGTTTCCGAGGGCCACACCAGGTTGCGAAGCGTTCGTTCGACCAGCGAACGGTCGCGGACGCCTGTTCCGCGGCCGAGCCCCCGGCGACGTCGACGAGTGCGACGCCGTCGGGCAGCGATGCGAGAATCAGCGCGGGGCCCGAACCGGGGAGGGGTGGAATGCCGCCCGTTGGATGCTCGAACAGTCCGCCGTCGTCCGCCACCGATCTCCCTCCGTGCCGGCCACGATCCGCCGTCGCAAAAAGTATAAATTCGGCGCCGGGCGCCGCCAAATCGGCCCAGAGACGTTGCCGCAGGAGGAGGCGAACCTATACTCCCTGAGGCCCGCACCGCCTGTCTTGCACCGAGGCCACCCCGTGAACGTGTCCGATTCCGACCAGTCTTTTTTTACACGACACCAGTTCCTGATCTATCGGCTGTTCTCACTGTCGGGGCTCATCCCCGTCGGTGCGTTTCTGGTCGTGCATCTCGTGACGAACGCCTCGGTGCTCGCGGGGCCGGGGTCGTTTCAGGCGCGGGTCGACTTGATTCACTCGTTGGGGCCGCTGCTCGTGCCGATCGAGTGGGCCTTCATCTTCCTGCCGATGCTGTTTCATGCTGCCGTCGGATTCGTGATCATCGCCGGCGGTCTTCCGAATGTCGGATCGTATCCCTACGTCGGCAACGTGCGTTACACGCTCCAACGGGCGACCGGGATGATCGCTTTCGCGTTCATCATCTGGCACGTCATCCAGTTGCACTGGATGGGAGCGCCGCTCGGCGGCGGAAAGTTCGACCCGCATCATGCTTCGAGTTCGACGGCAGTCGCCCTCCAGCCGATCGGAGTCACCGCTCTCTACGCGATCGGCGTGCTCTCGGCCGTGTTTCATCTCGCCAACGGTCTGTGGACGCTGGGGATCACGTGGGGGCTGTGGACGAGTCCGGCAGCCATGCGCCGGGCGAGCTGGGTGAGCGTCGCGGTGGGTATCCTGCTGGGAGGCGCCGGGCTCGGTGCCCTGGCTGGGATGCGGCGCGTGGACGTCGAGCAGGCGAGAGTGATCGAGAATCGTATGGACGAAGTGAAGCGGATGCTCGAAGGCCGTGAGCCGGTCGGCGGACCGGCCGTACGCGTGCCTGAGGCAGCCCCAGCCGTGCCGGTGTCGGCACCAAACTCATCCGAAGGGAGCTGACCACGATGGCACAAGGGCGTGTTCTCGTCATCGGAGGCGGTCTCGCGGGGCTCGCGGCGACCATGCGTATGGCTGAGCTCGGCGTGGCGGTCGACCTCGTGAGCCTCGTGCCCGTGAAGCGCTCGCACAGTGTGTGCGCTCAGGGGGGCATCAACAGTGTCAATGCGCTCACGCGGCAGCAGGGCGACAACGAGTGGAAGCACTTCGACGACACGATCTACGGAGGTGATTTCCTCCAGCATCAGCCGCCGGTCAAGGAGATGGCCGACTGGGGGCCGCGGATCATCGATCTCATGGATCGCCTGGGAGTGCCGTTCAACCGCACCCCTGAAGGCTTTCGCGACCAGCGGCGGTTCGGCGGCACGCTCTACAAGCGGACCGCGTTCGCCGGCGCGACCACCGGCCAGCAGTTGCTCTACGCCCTCGACGAACAGGTGCGGCGCTACGAGGCAGAAGGCCGCGTCAAAAAGTGGGAATTCTGGGACTTTCTCGAGCCGGTGCTCGATGACGCCGGTCGCTGCCGGGGCGCGATCTGCCAGGATCTCGTGACGATGAAGTTTCACGCCTTTCCGGCCGACGCGGTGATTCTCGCCACCGGTGGCTGCGGGCTCGTGTACGGCCGTTCGACGATGTCGATGGTCTGCACCGGCAGCGCGGTGAGCCGGGCCTATCAGGCCGGTGCAGCGTATGGAAACGGCGAGTTCATCCAAGTGCATCCCACGGCCATTCCTGGTGCCGACAAACTGCGGTTGATGAGCGAAAGCGCCCGGGGCGAGGGCGGACGCGTCTGGGTGCCGAGGAAATCGCAGGACGCACGCGACCCGCGGGAGATCCCCGAAGCAGAGCGGTTTTACTTTCTCGAAGAGCGGTATCCGAAGTACGGCAACCTCGTGCCCCGCGACATCGCCACGCGCGAGATCTTCGACATCTGCACCACCGAAGGCCTGTCCGTCGAGAAGGATCGGCTGTGCGTCTATCTCGACCTCACGCACCTGTCGCGGGAAATGCTCGACCGCAAACTCGGTGGCATCCTTGAGATCTATGAAAAGTTCCAAGGGGTTGATCCGCGGTCCGTGCCCATGAAGATCTTCCCGGCCGTCCACTATTCGATGGGCGGGCTGTGGGTCGATTACGAGCGGTCGGCGAATGGCGGCATGGAGGAGGGGGCCGTTCGCAACCAGCAGACCAGCATCCCCGGGCTCTACGCCATCGGCGAATGCGACTACCAATATCACGGCGCGAATCGGCTGGGAGCCAACTCCTTGCTGTCGTGCATCTTCAGCGGGCTGTTCGTCGCTCCGAGCATCGTGTCGGCGACCGGTTCCAAGCCGGCATCCGCCGAGTCGCGGCTCTTCGAGGCGGCCCTCCGGCGGCAGGAGCAGCGGCACGAATCACTGCTTTCGAAGCGTGGCGGCGACGAAAACCCCTACGCCCTGCACCAGGATCTTGGCAGCCTCATGACGCGCGTGGCTACGGTTGTCCGCCGCAACGAGCAGTTGGTGGCAGCGTATGGCGAGGTGTGCGACCTCGAGGCCCGCTGGCGGCGATGCTCGCTGTCCGACAGCGGCAACTGGACCAACCAAAATGTCGTGTTCACGAAGTCGTTGGGCGACATGTTTCCGATCGCGAAGCTGATTCTCAAGGGCGCGCTCCTTCGAGACGAATGTCGCGGCGCCCACTTCAAGCCCGCGTTCTCGATGCCGGGCATCGCGGCCACCGATCCCGTCGAGCAGCGGCGCGAGGCGGAGCAATGGTGCGATCGGTTCGAGGAGAACACGCGGAAGTGGCTCAAGAGCACGGTCGCACGGCATGGCGCCGACGGCCACCCGCAGATTTCGTATGAAGACATCGACACGTCGCTGATTCCTCCGCGTCCGAGGCTGTATGGCCTGGTGGGCGGCGACGTGATCGAGGAAGTGTGGAAGGAACGCGGTCAACGGCAGGCCACGGGCGTGGCGGCGAAAGCGGCCGTAGCCGTCGGAGCCGGCGTCTGACCCCCGTCGCTGACGTATGAGGTATCACCCATGATTCAAGCTGTTTCCCCGTCTGACGCAGAGCATGATTCCGAGCCGCACGCGGCGGCCAAGACGGTTCACGTGCGGGTCTTGCGGCAGGATGCTCCCGGCCAGGAGAGCTATTGGGAGCGGCATGCCGTGCCCTACGAGCCCAACATGAACGTGATCAGCGTGCTCCAGAAGATCGCGGAGCGGTCGCGGGCCGAGGATGGCCGGCAGGTGGCGCCGGTGGCCTGGGATTGCAGTTGCCTGGAGGAGGTGTGCGGTTCCTGCACGATGCTCGTCAATGGCCGCACTCGCATGGCCTGTTCGGCCCTCGTCGATCGGCTGTTGGAGGAAAGCCCGGGGGAGATCGAACTGCGGCCGATGTCGAAATTTCCCGTCGTCCGCGACCTCAAGGTCGACCGCAGCCGGCTGTTTCACGCGCTCGAGCGTGTGAAGGCCTGGGTGCCCGTCGACGGGTCGTATGACCATGGTGCTGGCCCGCGCATCTCGCCGGAGGAGCAGGAAGACGCCTACCCGCTCTCCACGTGCATGAGCTGTGGGTGCTGCCTGGAAGCGTGCCCGCAATACACGAAGATCGAGGCTGTGCGCAGGGACGACGAATCGGAGGCCGACTTCGAGCAGCGGCGCACTGCCGCCTTCGATCGTGGGTTCATCGGCGCGCACGCCATCAGCCAGGCCGTGCTTTTCAACGGTCATCCCACCGGCCGCATGATCGCCGATGAACGGCTGGCATCGCTGACCGCGGCGGGCGGCATTCAGCAGTGCGGCAACGCCCAAAACTGCGTGGCCGTGTGCCCGAAGCACATCCCGCTGACACGGTCGATCGCGCGTGCGGGCCGCGCCGCGACGGTGTGGGCGATCAAGAAACTCTTCGACCGCTAAACCGCTTCGGGCACTAGCCTTGCTGCCCTTGGGCAGGCAAGTTCCTGCCCGGGTCAAGCATGCCACTTGCCACGATTCGGTCTTCGGTATGGCAGGTGCTAACGACCCGCACTCGGAGCCGGCGGTAGGCATGCTCGATGGATGCTTCACGGAACGGCACGGGATCCTGCCGTCCGTTCCTTTGCCGACCTCCGTCGGCTGGCGATGACCCGGGCCTCCGGCCCTGGCGCGAGATAGTCCTCAAGGACTCCCTTCTTCTGCGCGTGCCCACCGACCGGCTCCGCCGAAAATTTTTTGGCGCCTACGAATCCGGGAGGCTCGGGGTTACCCCTGCCGTTGAGCCGGCGTATTTGACCAGCGCAGGCAGGATGCCGGAGCGCAGGCAAATCCGAGTGAGCCGAAGCCTGGAGGGCGGAGGTGAACGTCCGGCGAGACGGTACGGGGTAACCCCGAGCCGGATTGGGCGCGTTGAGGATCAGAGGCTGAGGCCCGTCCTCCACACGCGTATCGGGAAGCGTGAGCCGTCGGGTGCGGGTTGGGTCTGGGGCGGGAAACAGGCCGGGCCGGCTCAGACTGTTTGCCGGTAGGGCGGTGTCGTGGTAAGTTTTGCTCAGCGAAACAGGTGTTCACGACTCGTCGCGGATGGCGGCGGGCGGATTTCACGAGGAGTGAGAGTGGCTTTTGAATCATGGGGCGGGCGGCCGGCGGAGCCGGGATCGCCTGCCGGATCGGATGCGGGGCCCGCGACTGAGTCGTACGGCACCCCGGCTCATGCGGCCGATGCGGCCGCGGGCAGTTTTCATACGCTCGGGCTCTCGGCGGCGACACTCGCTGCGGTCGACCGGGCCGGCTACACCGTGCCCACGCCGGTGCAGGCAGGGTTGATTCCACGGGCGCTCGCGGGCGTCGATGTGCTCGGCCAGGCCCGTACGGGCACTGGCAAGACGGCGTCGTTCGTTCTGCCGATCCTCGAACGAGTGATGCAGCCAGGGCGGGGAGGCGGGCCGCGGGCCCTGGTGCTCGTGCCCACCCGCGAACTCGCCGTGCAGGTGCGAGACGAGTTCGAAAAGCTCGCGCACGGCACGAGGATCCACTGTGTCGCCGTCTATGGCGGCAAGCCGATCAAGGGGCAGATCGACAAACTCGCGAAGCACCCGGCCGTGGTGGTCGGGACGCCTGGCCGTGTTCTCGACCACATGAGCCGGGGCACGATTTCGCTCTCCGCCCTCGAGATCGTCACGCTCGACGAAGCCGATCGGATGCTCGACATCGGGTTTCGCCCCGACATCGAGAAGATTCTGCGCCGCTGCCCCGACAGCCGGCAGACGCTCCTGCTCTCGGCCACGGTTCCTCCGCCGGTGCAGACGATCGCCACGCGCTACATGCGCGATCCCGAGATTCTCGACTTTTCAACGGGTGAAATCGCGGTCGAGACGATCGAGCAGTTCTATTTCACGGTCGATCCCACGCGCAAGTTCGATCTTCTCGAGAAACTGCTCGAGCGGGAAAATCCTCGTCAGGTGATCGTGTTTTGCCGTACAAAACGCGGCACCGACAAGATTTTCGAGCGGCTGTCGCGGCGGCGGAGCCGCAGCAGTGCAGGCAACCCCGAAGAGATCGCCTGCATCCACGGCGACCTGGCGCAAAGCGTGCGCGATCGTGTCATGAAGCAGTTTCGCGAAGGTGCCGTGAAGGTGCTCGTGGCCACCGACGTGGTGGGGCGAGGCATCGACGTCTCCAGCCTGTCGCACATCGTGAATTACGACATCCCGGAATTCTGCGACGACTACGTGCATCGTGTCGGCCGCACCGGCCGCATGGGCCGCGAGGGCGTGGCCTACACGTTTGTGGCGCCCGACGAGGGGCCCCAACTCACGCGGATCGAGATGCGGATCGAAAAGCTGCTCAAGCGCGATGAGATCGCAGGCTTTGAAGCGTTCGACCGCCGGCCCCAGGCTTCGCTGACGGTGCGCGTCGGCATGGAGGCGGCCGCCGAAGCACCGGCCGAGCCGGAGCCCGAAGCAGCGAAGAAGCCGCCAGCGGCCGCGCTGCTCGGAAAAGGTCGGGCACCCAAGCGATTTCGCAGGGCTTTGTAGAGGCTATCCGAGATCACAGCATCGCCGGCTCGGGGCGGCAAAAGTCGCCGCTCCGCGGTCTTTCAGATTGTCGCGTGGGCCGCGGCGGCCCAAGGCTCCTGGGGCGTTCGCCGACCCCCTCAGCCGTCTGTTCGTGGGGCTCGCGTGTAGGGAGATACGTGCATGGCTAGGCATTCGGCACGGGCGATCAGGCAGCGGCTCGAGAGTTTGTCTGCCGGTGGGGTGACCGATCTGCCGCGGGCACACCGTCAGCCGGTGGCACGCATGCCGCCGGCCGCTGCTCGCGAGGCGGCACCGAAGCCCGCCGTGGCCACCGGCAGCCGCGATCATGCGCTCGATGTCATTCGGCAGGAAGTGGCCGTCTGCCGCCGTTGTGAGTCGCTTGCCTGCGCTCGGCAAAACACCGTTTTCGGAGCGGGGGCGGCAACGGCCCGGATCTGCTTTGTGGGCGAGGCCCCCGGTGCCGATGAAGATGCCTCGGGCCTGCCGTTCGTGGGGCCGGCGGGGCAGCTCCTCACCAAGATTATCGAGGCCTGCACGCTCACGCGTGACGAGGTCTACATCTTGAACGTGCTCAAGTGCCGACCTCCCGACAATCGCCAGCCACTGCCCGAAGAGATCGCGAACTGCCGGGAGTATTTCGAGCGGCAACTGCAGGTGATCGCCCCCGAGTTCATCTGCTGCCTCGGCACGACTGCCGCCCAGGCGCTTCTTCAGACGACCGAGCCGATCGGCAAGCTTCGCGGCCGCTGGTTCACGCATGGCACGGCGCAGGTGCTCTGCACGTATCATCCGTCGTATCTGCTGCGGACTCCGGGCGCCAAGCGGCACGTCTGGGACGACATGAAGCTGCTCATGGCCCGCATGGGCGTCGAGCTGTAGGGCTCCGCGAATCGATGCGAGGGCATGCAGCTCACCGAGCCATTCCGCCCGTAGCCGATGCCAGTCGGTTTTTCTCAAGGTTCCGGTCGTAGCGGTCCGATCAATAGTGCGGGTCGTTGGGGAGGGGAACAGCCGCTTGTGGAGGGCTGGAGGATGATGGCCGCGGGGCCGGGATCGGGAGGCCGTCTGATGGGGATGAGAAGACGGATGGCCGAGCGGTCATGGCCGCGGATCGTCGCGGGTTGGGCCGGGTGCGCCGTGATCGCGTGTGCGACCGGATGCACGATGTGTCCTGATCCGTTCGACTACTCGGGGCCGGTGCCCAATGGCTCCGCGCCGCAGAATGACTTCTGGGCGCGGAGCAATGGGATCCTGCCGCTCCATGCCACTGCCAGACCGTGGCCGCCGGTCGTGGAGCAGTCCACCACGCCGGGCACGCAGGTGGCCGACGACAAGACGCCGGGAGAGGAATCGTCAGGTGGTCTTGGCCAGGCCGGGCTCGGGCAGCCAGCCGTCGGGGACGACGGCGTCCTTGGGAACGACCGCCACGCCATCGCGGATCGTGAATCGGTCGCTGTCGGCAAGCTCTTCCCAACCGTGGTCGTTCACGATGCGCGTCCGGCGGCCGATGCGCACGTTCTTGTCGACGATCGCCCCCTCGATGATGGTGCCCTCGCCGATACCCAGCGGTGGAATCCCCTGCGCCGCGGCCGCAGCGAGGTCGTCGGCCGATTCGTAGAAGTCATTCCCCAGGACGACGGAGTTGCGGATCACCACGTTGCGGCCGATCCGGCACCGCAGACCGATCACGCTATTTTCGATGACGGCGCCCTGCTCGATGATGCAGCCGTCCGACAAGAGGCTGGCTCGCACGCTCGCCCCGTCGATCCGGGATGGCGGCAGAAATCGGCCTCGGGAATAGATCGGGGCCTCGGCGCTCGAGAGCTCGAACGGCGGTGACGCCCCGGCGAGGTCGAGATTGCACTGGAAGTAGGAACGGATCGTGCCGATGTCCTCCCAGTAGCCGTCGAAGGGGTGCAGGTGCACCCGCTTCGAGCGGATGGCCGCCGGAAACACCTCACGCCCGAAGTCTTGGTAGTCGGTCTTCGTGAGCAGGTCGAGCAGGCAGTCGCGATTGAAGAGATAGATGCCCATGCTCGCCATGAGCGTGCGGCCGAGCGACGGAATGCCGTGCCGGTCGATCCACGCCGGGTCGGTGCGCACCATGTCGAGCTCCGCCTTCGTCTGCGGCTTCTCCAGAAAGCCCTCCACGCGGCCCTCGTCGTCGACCCGCATGATGCCCAGGGCCGAGGCGGCCTCTTCATGGACCGGAATCCCGGCGATCGTCACGTCGGCGTTCCGCGCCTTGTGCGTGGCCAGCATGTCGGCGTAGTTCATCCGGTAGAGCTGGTCACCCGAGAGGATCAGCACATGCTTGATGTCGGGCTGCTGAAGATAGCGGACGTTCTGCCGGACGGCGTCGGCCGTGCCCTGATACCAGCCGGCGTTGTCGAGCGTCTGCTGCGCCGCGAGGATCTCGACGAAGCCGCCGCTGAACGGGTCGAACGTGTACGTGCGGCGGATGTGCCGATGGAGGCTGACCGAGTTGAACTGCGTCAGCACGTAGATCCGCTGGACACCGCTGTTGATGCAGTTCGACAGCGGCACGTCGATGATCCGGTATTTGCCCGCAAGCGGCACGGCCGGCTTCGAGCGGTCGCGCGTGAGCGGAAAGAGCCGCGTGCCGCGACCACCGCCGAGCACCAAAGCCAAGACACGCTGCACGCTCATGAAGAATCCTTCCTGCCGGGGGGTCGTCTCGCCGCGGCCACCATGCTACGGGACTGCCCGAAATGAGGAAAGCACGGCGAACCAGAGCTCCTCGAGCGTTCGCCGACCCCCTCGCCTGATCCGCTCGCCGGCTCACTTCACGACGAAGTTGACGAGCCGGCCTGGTACGGCGACGACCTTCACGACCTGCTTGCCCTCGAGGAGCTCGGCAATCTTCGGGTCGGCCGTGGCCGCTGCCTGCATCGCCGCGGCGTCGGCGCCGGCCGGCACGACCACGCGGCCACGCAGTTTGCCCTGGATCTGCACCGGGATCTCGACCGTGTCGTCCTTGAGCCACCGCTCTTCCACGGCCGGCCAGGCGGCGAGCGACACGGGCGCAGGCCTGCCGAGCAGCGCCCACAGCTCCTCGGCGAGGTGCGGGGCGAACGGGGCGAGGACGGTCACGAAGGGCTCGAGGATCGCCCGGGGCCGCCGCTCGAGCGGCGTGCAGAAATTGACGAACTCCATCATCTTCGCGATCGCCGTATTGAACGAAAGCGACTGAATGTCCTTCGTCACCTTGTCGATCGTGCGGTGGATCTCCCGAAGCTGGTCGTCGGTCGGCTGATCGTCGCAGACCTGCGGTGCGAGCGTGAGCTCGTCGGCCCGTTCGTCCACCACGAGCCGCCAGCAGCGGTCGAGAAACCCGCGCACGCCGCTCACGCCGGTCGTGCTCCAGGGCTTCGTCGCTTCGAGCGGACCCATGAACATTTCGTAGAGCCGTAGCGAATCGGCACCGAACTCACGGACCACCTGGTCGGGATTCACGACGTTACCGCGGCTCTTCGACATCTTGTAGGCCCGGCTCTCGACGCGGATCGTAGGCGCGTCGCGGAGTACGAAATGCTCTCCCTGCTTCTCGACCTGATCGGCGGGCACACGAGCCGGCGTGTCGCCCTCCGCCTGCTTTCCGGCCGAAACCCAGCCCCCCTTCGCGCTGCGGTATCCGGTGAATTCCACCTCGCCCAGGATCATGCCCTGGTTGACGAGTTTCCCGAACGGCTCGGGGCACGAGACGTGGCCACGGTCGTACAGCACCTTGTGCCAAAACCGCGAGTACAGCAAATGAAGCACCGCGTGCTCCGCCCCGCCGATGTAGAGATCGACCGGCATCCAGGCCTGCTCGACTTCGGGGGCGACGAACCGCGCCGTATTCTTCGGATCGAGGAACCGCAGGTAATACCAGCACGACCCCGCCCACTGCGGCATCGTGTTGGTCTCGCGGCGGTAACGCTTGCCGTCCCGCTCCACGAACAGCCACTCGGGCCCCGAGCGGGAAAGCGGCGGATCGGGCGTGTCGCCCGGCTTGTAGTCGGTGAGTTCGGGGAGCGGTACCGGCAGGTCACGTTCGTCCACCGCGCGGATCATCCCCGTGGGATTCCCGGCGGTATCCAACTCGTGGAGGATCGGGAACGGCTCGCCCCAGAACCGCTGCCGGCTGAAGAGCCAGTCGCGGAGCTTGTAGTTGACGGCGGCACGGCCCAGGCCGGCCTGGGCCAGATCGGCCGACACCTGCGTGATGAACTCCCGTGTGGCGAGGCCGGTGTAGGCAGCCGAGTTCACTGCCCGACCGTCGCCCGTGAAGAGTTCGCCGGAGTTGACGGGTCGTTCCAAGGGCTCGACGACCGTGACGACATCGAGCCCGAACGTCGTTGCAAACTCGAAGTCGCGGTCGTCGTGGGCCGGCACGGCCATGATCGCGCCCGTGCCGTACGTCGCGAGCACGTAGTCGGCCACCCACACGGGCACGGGCTGGCCCGTGAGCGGATGGATCACCGATGAGCCGGTAAAGACGCCCGTTTTCTCGCGGGCCAGATCGGTGCGATCGAGGTCGCTCTTGCGGGAGGCCGCGTCGCGATAGGCGTCGATCGCGGCCCGCTGGCCGGGCATCGCGAGGGCATCGACGAGCGGATGCTCGGGGGCGATGACCATATAGGTCACGCCGTAGAGCGTGTCGGGCCGCGTGGTGTAGATCCGCAGCGCGTCGCTGCCCGGCTTTTCGGGAAAGCCGGCCGCGGCCCGCGACGCCTTCCACGTCTCGAAGGCCCCGCCGGCCGACCCGGCCGGCGCTACCAAAAAATCGACCTCCGCGCCGGTGCTGCGGCCGATCCAGTCGCACTGCAGCTTCTTGATGCTCGCGGGCCAGTCGAGCCCTTCGAGTTCCTTCTCCAGCCGATCGGCATAGGCGGTGATCCGCAGCATCCACTGGCGGAGTGGGATGCGGACGACCGGATGGCCGCCCCGCTCACTCACGCCGCCGATCACCTCTTCGTTGGCGAGCACCGTGCCGAGCGCGGGGCACCAGTTGACCGGTGCCTCCGATTGATAGGCGAGCCGGTGCGAATCGCGATACGTCGCCACGGCCGTCTCTCCCGCGGCGGCCACGTCGGCTGGAATCGGCAATTCCGCGATCGGCCGGCCCTTTTGGTGCGCCGGATCGAACCAGGTGTCGAACAGCACCAGGAAAATCCACTGGGTCCAGCGGACGTAGTCGGGATCCGTCGTCGCCACGACCCGGCTCCAGTCGTAGCTGAAGCCGAGCATCTTCAGCTGGCGGGTGAAGGTCTCGATGTTGCGGTTCGTGCTCTCCCGCGGCGGCGTACCGGTGCGGATCGCGTATTCCTCGGCGGGCAGCCCGAAGGCGTCGAAGCCCATCGGATGCATCACGCTGGTGCCTCGCATCCGCTCGAACCGCGAGACGATGTCGGTGGCGGTGTAGCCCTCCGGGTGGCCGACGTGCAGCCCGTCACCGCTCGGATAGGGAAACATGTCGAGCGCGTAGAGCTTGCGGCCGGCGGGCAGCCGCGGCGTCGTGAACGTGCCGTGCGCCTCCCACCAGGCCTGCCATGTGGGTTCGATCCGGGAGGGCTGGTAGCGGGGCATGCGGGAGTCCGTTCGGCTTGTTGGATATCAGGAGCCGGGATTCTAATGGGGGCGGGAGTGATTTTCGGGGACGAAAATCGCTCCCGCCCCTTATAACGGAGCCCCCGATGATCCTCCAGCGGCGCATGCTCCGGGCCTGCCGATCGGCAGCCCACCGGCTCAAGATGGCCGACTCCCTCGGCACGCGGCTCACGGGCCGCGAACTCCTGATCCGCATCTTTGCCGCGCGGAGCGTGCTCGAACGGGTGCTCGCGCCCGACGAGCGGATGGTAGGCGTCATGCTGCCCCCCACGGCGGGCGCGGCGATCGTCAATGCGGCGCTCGCCCTGATGGGCCGCGTGGCCGTGAATCTCAACTACACGACGAGCCAGGCGATCCTCGACACGTGCATCGAGCGGGCACGATTGCGGCACGTGATCTCGAGCCCCGCGTTCCTCGCCCGCGTGAAGCTCGATCTCGGCGCGAGGATGCTCGACGCCGGCGGGCTGCGGACTCAGCTCACCGTGTTCGACAAGCTCGCGGCGGCCATGCACGCGGTGATCACCCCACTGTCGGTGCTCGAAAAGATCCTGCGGCTCGACACGATCCGCCCCGACGATGTGCTCACGGTGATTTTCACGTCGGGCTCGACCGGCGATCCGAAGGGCGTGGTGCTCACCCAGGAGAACGTCGGTTCGAACGTTCGGGCGATCGACAACCTGCTCCATCTCTCCACGGCCGACGTCGCCCTCGGTGTGCTGCCCTTCTTCCATTCCTACGGCTATACGACCACGCTTTGGACGCCGCTCACGCTTGACCCTGCCGTCGTCTACCACACCGATCCCCGCGACGGGCAGACGGTGGGCCGGCTGGCTCGCGAGCACCATGCCACGATCCTGATGGCCACGCCGACGTTCCTGCGGATCTACATCCGGCGGACGCCGGCCGAGGATTTTTCGACACTCGAAGTGGTGTTCGGGGCGGCCGAGAAGCTCACGAAGGACGTGTGCGACGGGTTTGAAAAACAGTTTGGCGTGCGGCCGAGCGAGGCCTACGGCGCGACGGAGCTCTCTCCGCTCGTGGCGGCCAACGTGCCGCCTGCCAGGCACGTGCCAGGAAGGCCTGTGGACGCCCGCGAGGGTACGGTCGGTCGGCCGATCCTCGGGTCTCGCGCGAAAGTCACCGATCGAGAGACGGGCTGCGAACTGCCCGTCGGCCAGGAAGGCCTGCTCTGGATCGCCGGGCCCAACGTGATGCAGGGCTACCTCGACCGTCCCGACCTGACCGCAAGGGTCGTGCAGGACGGCTGGTATTGCACCGGCGACATCGCGAAGCTCGACACCGAGGGCTTCATCACCCTCACCGGACGCGAGAGCCGGTTTTCCAAGATCGGCGGCGAGATGGTGCCACATCTCTCGGTCGAGGAAGCCATCAACGATGAATTGGGAGCAGTTGACGGCGCGATCGTCGCCGTGGTGACGGCGGTCCCAGACGCCAAGAAGGGGGAGCGGCTCGTCGTGTTTCACCTGCCGATCGACAAGGCGCCGCAGGACGTGTGCCGTCGGCTCGCCGAGCACGGCCTGCCGAATCTCTACATCCCGTCTCCCGACAGCTTCGCGGAGATCGACGAGATCCCCGTGCTCGGTTCGGGCAAGCTCGACCTCCGCGCGATCAAGGATCTCGCCCTCGCCCGCTTCGGTGGCGGAGCTTCATCGTGACCGCAGGTGCGCCACCCGCGCTCGAGTTTGTGCTCGGCCGGGCCGACGACGTGCAGGCGGAGGCCTACGTGCGGCTCGTCGGCGGCTCCGCAGACGCCCAGATCACGGACGCCCAGATCACGGGCACGCTCACCGGGCCCCGCTGCCGCCATGCCACCACGCTGCCCACCGCGATTCCGCTGCGGCCGCTCGCCGGCGATGGACGAGCCGCCGCACGGGCGATCGTGACGGAACCGTCGTTTTGGACGCCGGAGCTACCGAACCTCTACGAATTGATCGCCGAAGCACGCACCACCGCGGGAGTGTGCGCGGCGACGCGCCGGCTCGTCGGCCTGCGCAGGCTCGGCGTGCGCGGCCGCTCGATCTGGCTCGACGGACGGCGGTGGGTGCCGCGTGGACGAGCGGCCTCGGGCGAGCCGTTCGATCCGGCGCGGTTCCGTGCCGAGCAGCTCACGGCCCTGGTCTCCGATCCGACGCCCGAGGAATGCGCAGCGGCCGACGCGATCGGCGTGCCCATCATTGCCCGCTGCAGCGACGAAGCAGACACGCAG
Source organism: Planctomicrobium piriforme (assembly GCA_945861585.1). Lineage (GTDB taxonomy): Bacteria > Planctomycetota > Planctomycetia > Pirellulales > UBA1268 > RGVT01. The sequence goes on along the minus strand of CAMAVC010000056.1, from coordinate 2,393 downwards.
GCGATTCTCGACCGTGCGGCGGCGCTCGCACAGCACCCGGCGGCCGTGATGGCAGTGGTTCCAGCGCAGCACGTCGCGGCCATCAACGCCTCGCGGAGCACCGGCACGATGCTCGTGGCCGTCGAGGCTGATGCCAGCGAGCCGCCCCCTGCGGCGCTCGAGCCTGGCGTCCAGTGCGTCGTGGTCCGGATCGCTCCCGGGGCGACGCCGCTAGATGCCTGGCGCGATCACGCGCCCGCCGTGCCGATCGTGGCCTGGCGCGAAGGTGCAGGCGAGGGGCGGCGTGCCTGTGACGCCTTGCAGGCCGACCTCGCCACCTGGGCCTGTGCCGGCGGCCGAGCTCCCGCATGGGATTGGGCCGGGTACATCGTGCCATGACGAGCGGTCTGATGAATGCCCGGAAGCCCGACTGGCCCGTCTGGCTCATGGTCGGGGCGACGGGATTCGGCGGGCCGGCAGGGCAGATCGCGATCCTGCACCGGGAGATCGTGGAACGGCGGCAGTGGCTCGGCGAGGAGGAGTTTCTCGCGGCGCTCAAGGTGTGCATGCTGCTCCCCGGGCCCGAGGCACAGCAGCTTGCGACCTACGCGGGCTGGAGGCGGGGCGGGATTGCCGGCGGCCTCGTGGCAGGCACGCTCTTCGTCGTGCCTGGTGCGCTGCTCGTGACGGCACTGGCATGGCTGCATGCGGCAGGCGGCTCGTGGCCGCTCGTCGCCGCCGCCTTCGCAGGCACGCGGCCGGCCGTCGTCGCCCTCGTGGCGCTTGCCGCCTGGCGGATCGGGCGGAAGTCGGTGCGGTCGCCCGCGTCCGTGGTCGTGCTGCTGGCCGCCCTCGCCGCGCTCGCGTGCGGCGTCGCCTTTCCACTCGTCGTGATTGCTGCCGGACTCGTCGGCGTCGTGGTTCCCGGGCAAGGCGCGACCGCGGCAGCGGCCTCAGCGCCGGCGGGAAGCGGTAGCCGATCGAACGCGGTGCGCCATGCAGTGGCCGTCGCCACTGTGGCGGCGATCATCTGGGCCGCCTGCTATGGGTTCGTGAGCGTGACGCATGCGGCGGGGGGACGGGGTGGGGCGGTAGCTCGACTGTTCACCTCGACGACGCTGCTCTCGCTCGGCGGGGCCTATGCCGTGGTGCCGTGGGCCCTCGATGAATCGGTGGCCCGCGGCTGGCTCGATGCCGACGAGCGATTCACGGCGCTGGCGATGGGAGAGGCTACGCCCGGCCCGCTGATCCTCGTGGTCACGTTCATCGGCTTCATGGCCGGCTGGAAGGCTGCTCCGGTCGCCGCCCTCCAGGCAGGCTTCGAAGGAGCCGCCGTGGCAACGTTGTTCGCATTCCTGCCGTCGTTCGCCATGATCCTCGGCCTCGCGCCCTTCGTGCGGTCGATCCATCCCGCGTCGTGGCTCGGCCGGGCGATGACGGCCGTGGGGGCGGCGGTGGTCGCGGCGATCGTGCTCTTGGCCGTCAAGCTGGCGGCCGCGGCCCTCGTGCCCGAAGGAAGCATCGATCCCTTGGCCGTGGTCGTCGCGCTCGGCTCCGCGGCGGCGCTCCTCGCGGGCCGCGCGTCCACGCCCGTTGTCGTCGCTGCCGCGGCGGCGATCGGCGTGCTGGCCAGCCTTGTGCACTGACTCGCTCGGCGGGCTTGCGGCAGTCATTCGCGACGCATCTCTTGGAGGCTGGTTACGACATCCGCACGGTGCAGGAACTACTCGGCCAGTCGAATTGGACACCGTCACCGCCATCATCGATCCGTGGTTCATCAAAGGGCCTCAGTTCTGGGGCCGAGGCCACGGAGGGCCTGGGACAGAATTGAGAGGATTCACACGCATAGAAGCCGCACAAGCATTGCAACGCTCGGCGCAGCGTGCCGAAAGCCGAGAGGCCTCAAGGACTTCCGTTAGCCACGCTCAGTGCCCTGTCCGATTATCAAGACTTCGCGGACTCTATACTGGGCAAGAGAAGTACAAGTTAGGCGATTCCACCAGTCCCTAAATCAAATGTCCAGCATCGCCACCTTCTACATTCTTTCCGAAGCCAATCGCTCAGCGTTTGCCGACGCTCAGCGCAATCAGAAGACCGTCACCTACAAGCGCGGATTGTTCGGCACCAAGGAGATTGTGACCGGAGACCGGTTTCTCTGGGAGTATTTGGACTCCACAACCACAGGTAAAACCGACTTCGACTTCTCAGGGTTCGCTTTCATCGACTACCTGCTCTCGTTCGTCACGGCATCCCTCCCCGAGCACCTTAACGTTGCCCTGAGAAGCGCCATGGTCGACGACAACTACTTCGTCATCTCTGCGGATTTCGCATCAAGCTTTGCGGAGTATCTCCGCTCACATCCACCTGATGCGACCGCCCTTCAAGCTTTCGTGGCCGATAACAACCCAGACGCC